>JBBRDK010000042.1:0-30713 GCA_038203955.1 Thermoanaerobaculia bacterium
CTCGGGCCACTCCGTCATCATCAAGAAGATCTCGCTGCCGACGATGTCGGCCGAGGAGCTGGCGGAGTCGATCCGCTGGGAAGCCGAGCAGTACGTCCCCTTCGACATCAACGACGTCAACCTCGACTACGTGGTCTTAGATGCCGCGGCGGGCGAGACGATGGACGTGCTTTTAGTCGCCGTGAAGAAAGACAAGATCGGCGACTACACGAGCGTCATCACCCAGGTCGGGAAGACCCCGGCGCTCGTCGACGTGGACGCGTTTGCTCTGCAGAATGCGTATGAAGCGAACTATCCGGTCGAGCCGGGCCGCGTCGTCGCACTCGTCAACATCGGGGCTTCCGTCACGAACGTGAACGTCCTTTCCGGGAGCAACACGATCTTCTGGCGCGACATCTCGTTCGGCGGCAACCAGTACACCGACGCCATCCAGAAGCAGCTCTCGCTCGCTTTCGAGCAGGCCGAAGCGCTGAAAAAGGGCGAAACGTCCGGTGAGCACACGGTTTCGGACATCATTCCGATCCTGCGGTCGGTTTCCGAGGACCTCGCTCAGGAGCTCCAGAAGACGTTCGATTTCTTCATCGCGACCACGTCGACCGAGAAGATCGATCAGCTCTTCATTGCCGGCGGATCCTCGCGGGTCCTCAATCTCGACACGCAGCTGAAGGAGCGGTTCGGAATCCCGGTCGAGGTCATGAACCCCTTCCGCGAGATCGACATCGCGGGCAGCTCGGTCTCCCCGGAGTGGCTCACCGAAAACGCGCCGAGCCTCGCGGTCGCCGTCGGCCTCGCGGTCCGCCACATTGGAGATGAGTCGGCGTGATCCGGATCAACCTTCTCACCGAAGCCAAAGCGGCGGCGGCCCGCAAGAAGGCGCCGATGCTCCCGACGGGAGCGCGGCTCAACAACCTCGTTTTCGCCGGTGGAATCGCTCTCGGGGTCCTCTACATCGCCATCATGGGGCTCGCGCTGACGAACAAGCGGCGCGCCCTGAACGAGGAGATCGGCAAGGCCCGCATCGAGGCCGAGCGGCTGAAGTCGATCATCGAGGAAGTCAAGGGTTACGAAATCAAGAAGGCCAGTCTCGAAGAGAAGATCAACCTCATCAATCAGCTGAAGACGAACCAGAAGGGTCCGGTCCGGCTGATGGACGAAATTTCCCGCGCCCTTCCCGACCTCGTGTGGCTCTCGGGACTCGACGCGACCGGCAACCTGCTGACCATGCGCGGTAAGACCCTGTCGCCGAACGCCGTCGCGACATACCTGGAAAACCTGAAGAAGAGCCCCTTCTTCGCCGAGCCTGTTTTCAAGAACCTCGGCCAGGAGGGCGGCACGCAGCAGGGCATCTACAACTGGGAGATGACGCTCGTGTTCCGTCCCGCCGGCGCGGCGCCCGCTCCCGCGGCCGCGGCCGCTTCCGGCGCCCCCGGAACGACGCCCGCCACTCCGGTCCCCGGGAAGGCGAAGACCTAAGCCATGGCCATCGAACTCAAGCTCGAAGAGAAGAAATGGTGGCTCGCCGCGCTCATTGGCGTCGGGATCGGCCTGGTCCTCGCGGTCGCGGTGCACTACCTCTGGTTTCGCGGGATCAACCAGGACATCGCGCGCAAGACCGACGAGCTGAAGGGCCTTCAGGACGAGATCAGCAAGGGTCGGGCGGCGGAGCGGAAGCTTTCCCAGTTCCGCGAAGAGGTGAAGCGGCTGGAGCTCGAGCTCGCCAAGCTCCTTCAGATCCTCCCGTCGGCCCGCAACACCGAAGACCTGATCAAGCGGATCGAGACCCTGACACGCCAGGGCGACTTCAGCCTGAAGAAGTTTACCCCGGGCGAGCCCGTCGGCAAGGACTTCTACTCCGAGTATCCGATCGAGATCTCGCTCGACGGGACGTACCACAACCTCGCCCTGTTCTTCGACCGGATGAGCCGCTTCTCGCGGATCATCAACGTCGAGGACATGAAGGTCGGTACTCTCGAGACGGCGGGCGCCGGCAAGTCGATCACCGCCAACTTCACCGCGAAGACGTTCATCTACACGGGGGACGAGACCGCCAAGGCGAACGCCGCCAAACCGAATGCCGCCGCGGGCGCGGCCGCCCGTGTCCAGGCCAACCGGAACAAGACGCAGGACGCGGCCGGGAAAATCGAATGAAAACCCGGACACTCGTCTTCGTCGCCCTGCTCGTGGGCGTCGCCTCGGCCTCTGCGCAGAAGAAGCCAGCCGCCCCTGCGGCTCGTGTCGCCACCCCCGTCGCCGCCGCGCCGGCCGCTCCCGGAGCGCCTGCCCCCGGAGCGCCCGCGGTGGAAGTCGAGGACCCGACCCTTTCCGGCCGCGGATACACGTACGACCCCGCCGGCCGGCGCGACCCGTTCCGCTCGCTGCTCGTCCGGTCGGAGAACCGGGGCGGAGGCCCGCGTCCACCGGGCATCGCCGGCATCTCGATCGACGACGTGACGGTGCAGGGAATCTGGAAGACCCGATCGGGCTACGTCGCTCAGATCCGGGGCACGGACAACAAGAGCTATCTCCTGCGCTCGGGCGATCTCCTCTACGACGGGGAAGTCACGCGGGTCGCGCCGAACGAAGTGGGGTTCCGCCAGAACCTGAACGATCCCCAGAGCGTGAAACCTTTCCGCGACGTGACGAAACAACTGAATGCAATCACCAAGTCCTGACCGACCGAGAATGAAGGCATCCACCGCGACGGGAGGAACGATGCGAATGGCATTGAGAAGGTCCGCGACTGTGCGGGCGGACCGGGCGGAATCAACGGCTGCCCGGCCGTCCGGTTGCGCGCTTGCCGCGCGACTGTTCGTGGCCTTGACGCTGACGGCGGCGATCGGATGCGCCTCGCGCAGCCGGGGAACCGGCCCGCAGGCCGCCGCCGGAACTCCTCCTTCGCCGGCGACCTCCACCGCGCGCCCCTCGGCGCATGTCCAGGAAGCGGCCTTCATCGAAGATGGCGACGGAGCGCGGCTGGTCCTCTCCGCCGACGCTCCGCTCCTCTACACCGCGTATGAGCCCCGTCCCGACCTGCTGGTCGTGGATCTGCCCGGCATCGGACTCTCCGAGACGTTCTCCGCGCCGACCGCCACCGGCTCGCTCGTGCAGTCGATCCGCGTCGAGCCGATCACGGAGATGGGCAAGCAGGTCACGCGCCTGACGGTGACGCACCGCGAGGGCGCGCATTTCGACATCCGCAGTCTCGGACAGGGGCTCGCGCTCTCCTTCGAAGGACCGGATCCGGCCGCCGCCCCCGCCACTGCCGACGCCGGGATGGCCGCCTCTGCCGCCCCCGCCCCGGCCGTCGCTACCGAAGAGATCACCCGCGCGCCGCAGACCCGAGGCGAGCCCGCCCATGCCCTGGAAGAGATCCGCGCCGCGTCGGCGAACGGGGAAGTCACCGTCAGCCTTCTCGGCGACGGCGCGTTTTCTCCGAAGACATTTGCCCTGGAGAATCCGCCGCGCGTCGTCATCGACCTGCCGGGCGTGAAGAACGACGTCCGGCGCCGGGCGATGGCCGTCAAGAGCGAGCTCGTCACCCGCGTCCGGGTCTCGCAGTTCTCGACCTCTCCCGAGCTCGTCACCCGCATCGTCCTCGACCTGTCGCGCCCCGCGCCGCACTCGGTGCGCGCCGACGGCGAGAGGCTCGCGGTCGTGGTCGGCGGTTCCGGATCGCCCGAAACGTTCGCCGCCGCAACCGCCGCAACGACGGCTCCGCCGCCGCCGCCCCCTTCGAAGAGAGCGTCGCGCACCCGCATCGCCGCGGCCGCGCCCGCCCCCGAGAAGCCCGCGGGGCCCGCTCCGGCCGCCGTCTCCCCGGAGCCTGCCGCCCCGCCGGCGGAGCCCGTCCGCGAGTCAGTCAAGACCGCGGAGCCGGTCCGCGAGCCCGTGAAGACCGCGGAACCTGTCCGTCAGGCCGTCAAGACCGACACGCATGTCGCCGGCGAGCCGGTCCCCATGCACGAAGTGACCGTGGCGGCTCCGGCGCCTGTCCGACAGGATCCCGAGCCCGCGCCGCCCGTTCGCGTCGCGGCCGTTCCCATCGCCCCGGCGCCCGCGCCCGTAGCGGAAGCTCCGGTTCGCCCCGCGGCTCCTCTGACGGACACGACGCTGCACTCCCGCGCCGACGAAGCGATCCGGACCGCGTCGGCCGAGGGGACGAAAATGCCGGGCGGGATCAAGCCTTCCCGGAAGGCCTCGCGGACCACGACGGCGCCCGCGAAATCGACGCCGCGGGAAGAAGCCCTCTTCGAGGGAGCCGCCGCGGTGCTCCAGCAGGAAGACACCGGACGCCCCGCCGGCGCCGGATCGCCTGCGCAGAACGCGGCTTTCCAGCCGAAGACGATCACGGAGGCGCAGACCCAGTTCACCGGAGAGCCGATCTCGCTCGACCTGAAGGACGCCGACATCAAGGACGTCTTCCGGACGATCTCGCAGTTGACGCAGTTGAACATCGTCGTCGATCCCGAGGTCCGCGGCACGGTGACGGTGCAGCTCGAAGACGTGCCCTGGGACCAGGCTCTCGACCTGATCCTGAAGCAGAACGGCCTCGGCTACGTCCTCGAGAACAACATCATGCGCATCGCCACCAGCGCCAAGCTGCAGTCCGAGCAGTCGGATCGCGCCCGGCTGGCCGAGGCGCGGCAGGCGGCGGAGCCGACGCGCACCCTCATCAAGAAGCTCTCCTACGCGCGCGCCGGAGAAATCTCGAACACGATCAAGAGCGTGATGTCCAAGCGTGGCGACATCGTGATCGACGCGCGGACGAACACCCTGATCATCCGTGAGATCCCGACGTATCTCTCCGCGGTGCTTCAGCTGATCGACCAGCTCGACACCGCGACTCCGCAGGTGATGATCGAGTCCCGGATCGTCGAGACCACGAAGTCGCTCGGGCGCAGCCTCGGGATCAACTGGGGCGTCAACGGAAACGCGGACGTCGCCCACGGCAACTCGACGAACCTGGTGTTCCCGAACAGCATCATCGGAACCGGGCGGGTCGGCCTCGGCACCGGTCCCACGGTGGCGTCCATCCGGCTCGGAAACATCCTGGACACGTTCAACCTGGACCTGGCGCTGACGGCGGCGGAGAACCAGGGGCTCCTGAAGATCATCTCCTCGCCGAAGGTCGCGGCGCTGACCAATACGGCCGCGTCGATCCAGTCCGGCGTCCAGATCCCCGTCCAGACGAACGTCAACAACACGACGACCGTCATCTACATCGACGCCACCCTGCGCCTGACGGTTACGCCTCAGATCACCAATGAGGGAACGGTCCTTCTCGACGTTCAGGTCTCCAAGCGCGAGCCCGCGGTCGCGTTGAACCTGTCCCTCGGCAGCAACGTCCCGCTCACGATCCGCGAGTACAAAGGGCAGATCCTGGTGCGCGACGGCGGCACGACCGTCATCGGCGGCATCTTCCAGATCAACGACCAGGACCAGACGAACATGATCCCCGGCCTCTGGAAGATCCCCATCCTCGGGAACCTCTTCCAGAACAAGACCCGCACGGAAAAGCACGACGAGTTGCTGATCTTCATCACGCCCCGGATCCTCCGGTCCTAGAGAGGTCGAACGCCATGAAGAAAGTCCTCTGCGTTTCAGTCATCGTCCTGACCGCGCTCTTCTCGAGCGGGTGCACGAACAAACAGGGCGAGACGGAATCGCCCGTGTTCATCACCGTCGACATCCAGCTCCAGCCGGGGTTCGTCAACGTGGGCCAGGTGACCCCCATCCAGATCCAGACGATCCGGCTGCAGAGCCATCTGAAGAATCCGACCGCGACCGATCCTCAGCACTTCTCGGACGTTCAGATCGAGAGTTACCGGGTCCACTTCCGCCGGACGGACGGCGGCACCCTGGTGCCCTCGGACAAGACTTTCGGGGCCGGCGTCCTCGTCCCCACGGAAGGCACTTCCACGCTCTCGAACTTTCCGATCCTCGCGAGCTCGGACGTCCAGCTCTCCCCGTTCGACCAGCTTCTGCCGTTCAACGGCGGGATCGACCGCGAGACTCACAACAACGAGATCCAGATGACTTTCGATCTGACCTTCTTCGGCCACACGGTCTCGGGCATGAGGGTGCAGAGCGAGACGGCGAGCGGCATCCTGCTGTTCCGATTCGCCGGTGCGACACCGCTTTCCAGGTCTGTTCGGTAAGGGGAGGCACGACATGCGCCGGAATGCCATCGGACTACTCGGAATCGCGCTCGTCGCGTTCACCCTCGCGTGCTCGGCGGATGCGCCGGCGCCGACGCCGCCCAACGGCGGCGGCGGAACGCCGCGCGTCACCCCGGGCGCGGCGTCTCCGCTCCAGATCCGGCTCTTCACGAGCAACGCGAACCCCACGGCCGGGACCTGCTCGCTCGTCCAGGCCATCGTCTCCTTGAACGGCGCGAACGTCCCGGATGGCACCGGCGTCGCGTTCTCCACGGACTTCGGCGTCTTCCAGCAGAATGGCGAGGCCGTCGTTTCCGTCACGACGCAGAACAGCGCCGCGGTGACCGCGATCTGCTCCTCCTCGGCGGGTCTCGCCAACGTCCGCGCCAGCGCGACCGTGGCCGGCCAGACCGGGAGTGCGACGATCGCGATCTCCTTCCAGCCCTCCGCGCAGGCCGCGCCCTTCTTCTCCTCCTGCTCGCCGAGCTTCGCGTCCAACGCGGGCGGCGACACGGTCACGTTGAACGGAGGCCGGTTCTTCGGCTCCCCGGCGACGACCCGCGTGACCTTCACCGCCGCGGGCGTGACCCGCGAAGCGCTCGTGACCGACCTGACCTCGACGTCCGTCTCGGTACGCACGCCCGCGTTCCCTGAGGCGATCTCGCCGTCGGTCCCCGTGACGATCACGCTGACCCTCGGGACCAACACGTCGTCGCCCGTGGTCCTGACGATTCCCAACTGCTTTGCCTTTGGAACGGCGGCCGGCAACGTGCCGACCATCACCGCGATCCTCCCGGCTTCCGGAACGAAGGAGGGCGGAACCCGAGTGACGATCGTCGGGTCCGGCTTCTCCTCTCCGTTGCAGGTGTTTCTGCAGTCAGCAACGATTCAGGTCGAAGCCACCGTCATTTCCGTGTCGTACAACCAGATCATCGTTCTGACGCCGCCCGCGAGTAACTTCGGCCTCCTACCCCCGATCAACTCCCCGATCGACGTCCTGGTTCGTGAAGTGGGGTCCGGAACCACGGCGATGCTCGCGGCTTCTTTCCGGTACACCCAGCCCCTGCAAATCACGGGGTTTTCGCCCGAGCGGATGCGTGGAGATCAGCGGACCCAGCTGACGATCTTCGGGCATGGTTTCCAGTCGCCGGTCCTGGTCACCGTTGGGAGCGTGCCGGCATCGGTCATCTCGGTTTCCGACAGCGAGATCATCGTTCTACCGGGTGCGCCTCCTGCCTGCTCGGGAGCGGCCGGTCCGGTCATTGTTACGAACCTCGGCACGGGGGAAACGGCCTCTGCCGGCATCTTCACGTATGTCGTCCAGCCGATTACGATCACCGGAATCTCGCCCGCGCAGGCTGCGGCGGGGACGTCGGTGACCATCCTCGGAACAAATCTGCCAACCTCAACGGCCGATGCGGACGTGCGATTCAATAACACGCCGGCAACGGTGGTGAGCGTCTCGTCCGATGGCCTTTCCATGGTCGTCACGGTGCCGCCCGGTGCGATCACGACGTCACCGGTCTGCCCGGCCGGGACCCCCGTGGGTACACTCCTGCCGTCCGGTGAGACGGTGACGGTGACGGTGCGAAGCCGCTCGTCCGCCTGCTCCGCCACGGGCAGCTTCTCGTACCTGCTCCCCTGCGCCGTCGCGGACGTCGGAATATCAAAAACGAGCAATCCCCCGACGGTTTCGCTCGCTGCCGGCGGGGCTGTGACCTATACCCTGTCGATCACAAACGCGGGAGGCGCCCCCGCGACAGGCACGGTCGCATCGGATACCCTCCCCGCCGGGGTGAACGCGGTCTCGTGCACGGCGACTCAGGGCAGCTGCTCCGTTTCCGGTTCGGTCGTAACGGCCAACCTCCAGACTCTCGCCCCGGGGGGTAGCGCCACGGTCACGATCAACGTGACGATGGTGGGCTCGCCGAGGACGGTCTCGAACACGGCGACCGTTTCAACGACTGCGTCGGAGGTCAACACGTTCGACAACACGAGCACCGCGTCGACGGTCGTGAACCCCTGACTTTGAATTGGATCGATCCTCAGGCCGCCCTCCGAAGGGGGGGCGGCTCCGCTTCGCCTCCCCGTGGCTGAGCTCACCGGCGACGCCCGGATCCGGGACCTGAAGCGGCGTCTCGAGCTCGACCCGGGCTCGAGGCTCTTCGTCACTCTCGCCGAGGAGTACCGCAAGAGCGGGCTCCTCGCCGAGGCGCTCTCGACGCTCCAGAAGGGTCTGCTCGCCCACCCGACGTACCTTTCCGCGCAGGTGGCTCTGGGGCGCGCGTACCTCGAAGCGGGTCAGATCACCGAGGCCATCGCGACCTTCAACAAGGTCCTCTCGAACGATCCGGGGAACCTCGTCTCCGCGAAGTCTCTCGCCGACATCTATCTCTCGCGGGGCGAGAGCGTCGAGGCGATCAAGAAGTACAAGCTCTATCGTGCGCTCTCCGGCGACCGGACCGTGGACGAGATCGTCGAGACGCTCCAGGTCGAGCTCGCGCCGCCCCCGCCTCCCGTCCGCGTGACGGAGCCCCTCCCGCCGCCCCCGACGTTCTTCGAGGAGAAGCCGATCGGTCCGATCCGGACCTCGCGCGAGCTCCGATTCGACGCGCAGCCGCGGACGCGCGCGTCCGAGATCGGCGAGTCGACCTCTTCGATCGCGCCTCTCTCCTTCGAGCTCGACGATTCCACGGGGCGCCGCCCGCATCGGGAGCCGGAGCCGTTCGGTGTGCTCTCGCGCGACAACACACCCAACCATCCGCAGACCTCGGTCCTGCAGTCCTCGTCTCCTGTTCCGCCGTCCGCCGTCGCCCCGGCTGCGTTCCCGAAGCCGGAGCCGATGAACGCCGCCACGATGGCCGAACCCGGCCAGACGGCCGCGTCGATCGGGCCGGGCGCGGAAGCCGCCCGGGAGGCGCTGCCTCCCTCACCGCCGGCGGAGCCGGAGCCCCCGCGGCAGCCGGACGAGCCGGATCCGTGGATCGCGCCTCAGGCTTTCTTCCCGCCTCCTCCGGTACGCTCGGAACCAGCCGGAACCGAGTCGCCCGCCGTCGAGGCGGGAGATTCCGACACGGAGATTCCCCCGGCCAGTCCGGACGACGTGACGACCCGCGCGTTCCGTCTCGGGGACGTGTACTCCTCGTCGATGAGCGGGAACGGGCAGCCGGACGAATCCTCCCGGACCGCCGCGCAGGAGGACGGCTCGAACGCCTCGGAAGAGGACGAGGACGGGGAGCCGGCAGGACGGACTCTCGCCGATCTCTACTTCGCGCAGGGCCACTACGCGGAAGCCCTCGACCTCTATGACGAGCTCGTGCTGGCGAACCCGTTCGACACGGAATTGAAGCGCCTGCGCCGCGATGCCGAAGCCCGCCTTCTGCCCGCCTCGAGCGACTCGGGCGGCGCGGAGGTCGACCCCGCTCTGACGAGGCGCCTGGCCCGCGTCCGCGCTTTAAAACGCTGGCTCTCCGTGGTACAAGCCGGCTGATTGGCGTGCCCGGTGGGCGACGCCGGGAAGAAGCTCATGAACATTTTTCAGGACACGCTTCGCCGCATCGCGGAACGTGTGGAAGGCGCCCAGGCGGTGTCGCTACTCGGCGTGGACGGGATCCCGATCGACTCTTACGGCCCTGCCGACGGACGCGCCTTCGAGTCGATCGCCGCGGAGCTCGGCTCGTTCGTCAAGACATCCTCGACCCGTGGCGCGACCGAGGCGGGGACGATCCAGCAGATCGTGGTCGAAACGGACCGTTCCACGGCGATCCTGTCCCGCGTGACGGCGGAGTATTATCTGCTCCTCCTGCTGTCGCGGGACGGCAACTCCGGGCGTGGCCGGTTCGAGCTGCGGAAGGCCGGGCTCGCTCTTGAAAAGGAACTGCTTTAACCGATGCTCTCCTTCAAGGAAATCCGGGAACTGATCGACCTCGTGTCCGAGCGCGGACTGTCGGCGCTGGAGATCGAGCAGGCCGGGTTCCGGGTCCGGATCGAGGGCGTCGGTTCTGCGGGCTCGAACGGCGCCTCGGCCGCGACCACGCCCTCGCCGGCCGTTCCGGCGCCCGCGGCGGCCCCCGCGGCGCCGCCCGAAGCGGATCCGCGGCTCCACGTCATTACGTCTCCCATCGTCGGGACCTTCTACCGCTCGCCGTCTCCCGAATCCGACTCGTTCGCGGAGGTCGGGCAGAAGGTCGCGCGGGGAAAGATCCTCTGCATCATCGAGTCGATGAAGCTGATGAACGAGATCGAGTCCGACGTCGAAGGCGAGATCCTCGAGGTCTATCCGAAGAACGGTCAGCCGGTCGAGTACGGAGAAAAGCTGTTCGCGATCCGGCTGGCGGCATGAACGAAGCTTTCAGCTTTCAGCTCTCAGCTCTCAGCTCGGGAATCCGACTCAAGCTCGGCTGACAGGCTGAGAGCTGACGGCTGATAGCTCTTCCTCCATGTTCAAGAAGATACTGATCGCGAACCGGGGCGAGATCGCGCTCCGCATCATCTCCGCGTGCAAAGAGCTGGGCATCAAGACCGTCGCGATCTACAGCGAGGCGGACCGGGACGCTCTCCACGTGCGATACGCCGACGAGGACGTCTGCGTCGGCCCTTATCCCTCGGCCGCTTCGTACCTGAACATCTCCGCGATCGTTTCCGCCGCCGAGATCACGGAGGCGGACGCGATCCACCCCGGCTACGGGTTCCTATCGGAGAACGCGTATTTCGCCGAGATCCTCCACGACTGCAACATCACGTTCATCGGGCCGTCGCCTGACGCAATCCGGAAGATGGGAGACAAGTCTCTCGCCCGGAAAACCATGACGGCCGCGGGCGTTCCCACCGTGCCCGGCTCGCCCGGCCCCGTCGAGACCGCGGACGAGGCGCTCGCCTTCGCGCGCCGGGCCGGCTATCCGGTGATCCTCAAGGCCTCGGCGGGGGGCGGCGGGCGCGGAATGCGCGTCGCGCGCGACGATCGGGAGCTCTCGGGCGCGTGGGAGACGGCGCGGAATGAGGCGGAGAAGGCTTTCGGGAACGCGGAGGTCTATCTCGAGAAGTACCTCGAGAGTCCCCGGCACGTCGAGTTCCAGGTCTTCGGGGACCATCGCGGCAACCTGAGGGACATGGGGGAGCGGGAGTGCTCGATCCAGAGGCGCCACCAGAAGCTCATCGAGGAGTCGCCGTCGGCCGCCCTCGACCCGGAGCTTCGGGCTCGGATGGGCGAAGCCGCCGTCGCGGCCGCGCGCGCGGTCTCCTACACCAACGCGGGAACGATCGAGTTCCTTCTCGACCCGCGCGGCAACTTCTACTTCATGGAGATGAACACGCGGCTCCAGGTCGAGCACCCGGTGACCGAGGAAGTGACCGGCGTGGACATGGTGAAGGAACAGATCGCCGTGGCCGCGGGGGCGCCGCTCTCGTTCGCGAACTGCGATCTGAAGCCGCGCGGGCACGCGATCGAGTTCCGAATCAACGCCGAGGACCCGGTCTCGTTCAAGCCGTCCCCGGGGAGGATTACGACCTTCAACCCGCCTGGCGGCCTCGGCGTCCGCGTGGACACCGCCGCGTACCAGGGATACCTGATTCCGCCGCACTACGATTCGCTCATCGCCAAGCTGATCATCACGGGACGAAATCGCGAGGAGGCGATCTTCCGTGGCCGACGCGCCCTCGATCAGTTCGTGGTCGAGGGAGTGAAGACCACGATCGCCATGCACCGGAGGATTCTCGAGGATCCCGATTTCGTCGCCGGCCGGATCTCGACCCGATTCATGGATCGCTTCGCCGAAGCGTGACAGGGACGGAAGGCGGAAGGGGGAAGGCGGGAAGGAGCGCGCACACCGCGCGGCTCCGGACGGGAGGCCGCCCGTCCGATGGCGGCCGAACCGCCCGCTTCAAAGTCAGCCCGGAAGGCGGGAGGGGGAAGGTGGAAGGTGGAACGGGGGCAATCCTCTCGAGCGCTCGTGGGGAACGCGGCGGCCGCGCCGCCTCGACGTTCCCGCGCTCTGACCCCTGACCTCGGAGTCCCCGATGCCCCTGGCTCTTCCGGCGATCTATGCGATTACGAGCCATTCGGAATCCGGACCGGGACACGCCGACATCGTCCGGCGGCTCCTGTCGGTGGGCGTCCGCTGCGTTCAGGTTCGCGAAAAGACCCTTCCGGACTTCGAGCTTCTGGCCGAAGTCGAGGCTTGCGCCGCGATGGGCCGCCACGACGGGGCCATGGTCTTCGTCAACGACCGGGCGGACGTCGCGCGAATCGCGGGGACGGGCGTCCATCTGGGCGGGGAGGACCTGCCCGCGGAGGACGCGCGCCGGATCCTGGGCCCCGATGCGGCCATCGGCGTTTCGACCCACTCGATCGCGGAGGCCGAGGCCGCCTTCTCCGCTCCGGAGCCCGACTACGTCGCGTTCGGGCCGGTCTTCCCGAGCGTCACCAAGAGCGCGCGAGAGGCTCGCGGCCTCGAGCGGCTCTCGCGTGTGGCGCGGAGCAAAACGCGCCCCCTCGTCGCGATCGGCGGAATCGGCCCCGAGACCCTCCTGCAGGTCCTCGATGCCGGCGCGGATTCCGCCGCCATGGTGGCGGCGTTCTCCGAGGGCGGCCGCTACGAGGAGAACGCGCGGCGGCTCCTCGACCTGGCGCGGCGCCGGGTCCCGCCGGGCAGGGTGTACCTCGTGGGATTCATGGGCAGCGGGAAGACGTCGATCGGACGGCGCGTGGCGGAGAGGCTCGGCGTCCCGTTCGTGGACTTGGACGACGAGATCGAGCGCACGTCGGGCCGCACGGTTCGCGCCCTGTTCGAGGACGCCGGCGAGGCCGCGTTCCGGGAACGGGAGGCGGTTTTCCTCGAGGCGACGCGGAGCCTTCCCGACGCCGTCATCGCGACCGGAGGCGGGTGCTACGTTCAGGAGGGGAATCGCCGCGCGATCGCGTCGCTCGGCCGGGCGGTCTTCCTGGATGTCCCTCTGCCCGTCCTGCTGTCGCGGCTCGAAGGCAAGACGGACCGCCCGTTGTTCGCGGGCCCGGAGCAGGCGGCGCTGCTGGCGGCGGCGCGCGAGCCTTTCTATAGAATGGGCTCCGTTCCCGTCGTTTTGCGCGAGCAGTCCATCGAGGAAGCCGCCGACTCTGTGCTCCTGGCGCTCGATGCGCGCCTGTCGCCGCTGTTTTGAAGCCCGAGGGCCATGCGATACCTGATCCTGTCCGACATTCACTCGAATGACGAAGCCCTGGCCGCCGTGCTGGCGCGCGTGAGGCGGAAACGCTACGAGCGTGTCGTGATTCTGGGCGATTTCGTAGGCTACGGCGCCAACCCGAATCACGTCGTCGACCGGATTCGCCGGATCCGCCGTGAGAAGCTCGCCATTCGCGGCAACCACGACAAGGTCGTGTGCGGGCTCGACTCCGGCGAGCTCTTCAACCCGGTCGCGCTCGCCGCGGCGCGGTGGACGGCGGGCAAGCTGACCCCGCGCAATTTCAAGTACCTGGAGGCTTTGCCGCTCGGTCCCATGGAAGTCGAGGAGGCGTTTGCCATCTGCCACGGCTCGCCGAGAGACGAGGACGCCTACATCTTTTCGGACCGCGACGCGTGGATGAACTTCCGCGAGTTCGGCTTCGGCCTCTGCTTCTTCGGCCATAGCCACATTCCGTCGGTTTTCACCCTGGAGCCGCACGGGATCCAGGTGGACGTCGTGCGCGGCGAGCGCGTTCGCTGGAAGCTCGAGAAGGACCGGCGTTACCTGATCAACCCGGGGTCCATCGGACAGCCGCGCGATCGCAACCCCGCCGCCGCGTACGCGATCTACGACTCGAGCGAGCGGGTCGTCCACTTCGACCGCGTGCCCTACGACGTTGAGAAGACCCGCGAGAAGATCCATCGCGCGGGGTTGCCGGCGATGCTCGGGGATCGGCTCTTAGTCGGAGCGTGACTTTGGAGACGGTTGAGCGTTGAGCGTTCAGCGTTGAGGGTCCGTTCCCGCCTTCGATTTCCGATCTAGTTGGGTCGCGGAGTACCGCCGCCGTCTCGCTCCCGTCGGTCGCTCGGCTCCTGTCTTTCGATTTCCGATCTAGTTGACCGCGGAGTACCGCGGCCGTCTCGCTCTCGTTGGTCGCTCGGCTCCCGTTTCCTGGCTCCGGCTCCCGTATAATCCCGCGCGCCTTCCAGAACCCGGACGTGAAGAGGAGTCGGATGACCCTGCGGCGGTGGAGCCTTCTCTCGCTGGTGCCCGCTCTCGCGCTCACCGCCGGCTGCCGGAGTCACCCGGCGGGGCCGCCCCCCGCGTTTCCGGAGGCTCCGACGGGCGTCTCGACGCCCGCGCCCGCGCCGGCCCCCTTCGCGGTTTCGGGGCTCGACGCGGAGGCGGCGCTTCTCGAGCTCGAAGACCGGCGCGCCTTCGATCCGGGGACGCTCCTCGCCGCGTCCCGGAGCCTCGAGGGCTCGACGCGCGCCCGGGCGGCGCTTGCCGTCGCCAGGATCGGGGACGAACGCGGGGAGCCGATCCTCCGGACGCTTCTCGCCGACGGCGATCCTGACGTGCGCTCTGCCGCGGCATTCGCCTCCGGGTACCTGCCCGAATCGGCGGCCTCCGACCTGAGACCTCTCCTCGCCGATCCGGACCCGCGCGTCGCGGCTTCCGCCGCCCGCGCCCTCGGGTTCACAGCGCGGCCCGAGGCCGAGGAAGCCCTGGTCGCCGCGCTTCCGGCCGCGTCCACCCCGGAGCCGCGCGCGTCCCTCCTCCGTTCCCTCTGGCGTTTCTCCAACGCGGCGAGCGAAGCGGCGGCCCTCCCGTTCGCGGGGGATCCGGAGCCGCGGGTGCGGGCCGCCGCCCTGTACGCCCTGTCCCGCAAGCCGCAGAACGGCTCGCTCCGCGCGCTGACCGCCGCGCTGGCCGCGGAGCCTGACGCCGATACGGCCGCCGGCGCCGCGCGCGCGCTCGGCGTCCTGGGGAAGGCAGAATCCCTCGAGCCTCTCGCAGCCGCGCTCGAAAAGCGGACCCCCGTGGTGATCAACGCGCTCGTCGCCCTCGGGAGCGTTCTCGAAAAGTCCCCGGGCACCGCGCTCTCCGAGGACAGGCGCGCCCGCGTCGTCGCTCTGTCGGCGGACGCGAACCCGAATGTCGCCGTCTCCGCGCTGGCGCTCCTCCGGCACTTCGCGGCGAGCGACCGCGAAGCGTCCCGGCGCCTCTGGTCGATCGCGCTCTCGGGGGAGGGGCGCCGCCGGCAGGTCGCGCTCCAGTCGCTCGCGGCGGCGCTGCACGCGGGCGCCTCGGCCGCTCTCGACGCGGCGGCCGCATCGCCGGACGCGGTTCTCCGGGCCGCCGCCGCGGAAGCGGCAGGAGCCCTTCCCGCGTCCGAGAGCCGCCCCTGGCGCGAGCGCTTCGCGACCGACCGCGACGTGGCGGTTCGTCTCGCCAACCTCGGCGGCTTCAAGACCGCGGAGTCCGTGCGCGACAACCGCCCCATCGTAAACTCGGCTCTCACGGACCCGGACCCCGGCGTGCGATCCGCCGCCGTGGACGCGCTCGCTCTTCTCGCCGAACCTGCCCTCCTTCCGCTCTTCGCGGAGGCGGCGGCGAAGGCGCGGGCCGACGCCTCGCCGGACGTGGCGATCTCGGTCATCGGCGCGTGCGAGAAGCTGCCGAAGGATCCCGCCGCCGCAGCGCTCGTCGAGACGATCTACCGCGGAGGCAAGACCCTGCCGGCGAGGCTCGCCCGGAAATCGCTCGTCACGGTCTTCGGCCGCGCCCGGGCGGATCTGCCGGTCCCCGAATACGTGACGGGCCGCACGCGGTCCGAATTCGCCGCGCTGGCCGAGCGGGCGAGACAGCCGTGGCAGGCGCGGGTCGAAACCGCCGCCGGAAGCTTCACGGTTCGCCTCACCGGCGAATCCGCTCCGCTCACGGTGGTGAATTTCGTCTCGCTCGCGGAGAGGCGCTACTTCGACGGGGTCCGAATCCATCGGGTCGTCCCGAACTTCGTTCTTCAGGACGGGGACCCGACGGGAACGGGCAACGGCGGTCCCGGCTACGAGATCCGCGACGAAATCAATCCGCTCGAGTACGGGCGCGGCGCCGTCGGGATGGCGCTCTCCGGGCCGGACACGGGCGGAAGCCAGTGGTTCGCGACGCATTCCCCTCAACCGCACTTGAACGGGCTGTACACGGTGTTCGGCCAGGTGATCGACGGGCAGTCCGCGCTCGAGAGGATCGGTCAGGGAGAGCGCATCCTGCGCGTCTCCGTGTCCGTTTCCGGCGCGTCCCGGTGAGCCTCGGACCAGGATGTATTCCGTCGCGCGCGCTCTCCAGTTTCTGGGACTTCTCGTGACCGGATTCGGATTCTTCACGGGCGTCCTCGGCGGCAACGTCCGCGGCGAGCTCGTTCTCCTGGCGGTCGGTGCGGGAATCTTCTTCGGCGGTCGTTTCCTCCAGGTCCGAGGCAGCGGAAAGTGAAACCCGTCGTCCTCTCGACGCGCGAGCTCCCGGAGCCCTCGCTGTCGACCCTCGCCCCCGAGTTCGAGGTCCGCGTCATGGGGTACGCGCCGACGGAGCTCGAGCTCGCGACCGAAGCGGCGGACGTCGACGCGCTGATCTCGATCGTCTCGGACCCGGTGACCGAGGCCGTATTCCGCAACGCGAAGAAGTTGAAGATCGTCGCGCAGTACGCGGTCGGGGTGGACAACATCGACCGGGCCGCCGCGGCGGCGCGCGGCGTCGTCGTCACCAACACGCCCAACGTCCTGACGGACGCGACCGCGGACCTGACGATGGCGCTCCTGCTCGCCCTCGCGCGGCGGGTGCTGGAAGGAGACCGCCTCGTCCGGGCCGGCGGATACTCCGGCTGGAAACCGGATCTTCTCCTCGGAACCGACCTGAAGAACAAGGTGCTCGGGATCGCGGGCCCGGGCCGCATCGGCCGGGCGGTCGCCCGCCGGGCCAAGGCGTTCGGCATGACGGTGATCGCCTTTGGCCGTTCCGCGCGGGACGAGGACGACCCGGACGACCCGCCACGCGTCTCGTTCGACGAGCTGCTGCGCCGGTCGGATGTGGTCTCCCTCCACCTGCCGTTGAACGACGAGACGCGGCGGCTCTTCACGCGCGAGACGTTCGCGCGCATGAAGCCGGGGGCCTTTCTCCTGAACACCGCGCGGGGCGCGCTGATCGACGAGACCGCGCTGACCCGCGCGCTGGACGAGGGAAGGATCGCCGGGGCGGGGCTCGACGTCTACGAGAACGAGCCGGGAATCACGCCCGCCTTGGTCGACGACGACCGCGTCGTGTTGATGCCCCACGCCGGGAGCGCGACCCTGGAGACCCGCCGGGAGATGGCGCGGATGGTGGTGGAAGACGTCCGGCGCGTGCTTTCGGGAGAAAAACCCCTGCGTCCGGTGGCGCCGGGGACCGCCCGGGAGAGAATCCGGGAAGAATCATGAGACCGCGCCCTCCCGATTCGTTCGTCCGGCTCGATGCGCTCGCCGACGGCCTGCTGCGCCGCTTGAGCAAGGGGGACACCGCGCTTCTCTGGCTGCGTTCGCGGTGGGGACGGATCGTCGGGGAGCCTCTGTCGCGCAAGATCCAGCCCACGGGACTCACGGGGCGCCGGCTGACGATCTCCCTCCTCGACCCGTCCTGGAGGAAACCCGTCGAAGCGACGATCCCGGAGCTCGAGCGGCGGCTGGCGGAGGAGATGCCGGAGTTGAAGCCGAAGATTGCGCTGAAGCCGTGAGCTCTCCGCTCTCAGCTGTCAGCTCTCAGCTAAAAGTGAGAACTGAGAACTGAGAACTGAGAACGGGCCGCGCAACCGCGCTACGCGTACAGCCCGCGCACCATCGTGTCGTGGGCGACCCGCGAGATCCCGAGCATGTAAGCCGCGATGCGGAAGCTGACGCTGTACTTCTCCGCCATGTTCGCGACGTCGCGGAACGACTGCACCATGATGTCTTCGAGCCGCTCGTTGACCTCGCTCTCGCGCCAGAAGAAGCCCGCGCGGTCCTGCACCCATTCGAAGTAGGAGACGGTGACGCCGCCGGCGTTGGCGAGGATGTCGGGGACGACGAGCGTGCCGTTGCGGTTCAAGATCTCGTCCGCCTTCTGCGTGGTCGGCCCGTTGGCGCCCTCGACGATGATCTTCGCCTTGATGTTGCCCGCGTTCTTGCCGCGGATCTGGTTCTCGTTGGCGGCCGGGATCAGGATGTCCGTGTCGAGCTCCAAAAGCTCCGTGTTGGTGATCCGGGAGATTCCGGGGAACCCCTCGAAGCTCCGCGCCTTCTCGTAATGGGCGACCAGAGCCGGCATGTCGAGCCCCGCCTCGTTGACGATGCCGCCGGCGATGTCGGAGACCGCGATGACCTTCGCCCCTGCCTCGTGGCACATCCGCGCGGCGATCGAGCCGACGTTCCCGAAACCCTGGACGACGATGCGGCTGCCGGCGAGGGTCAGCCCACGCAGGGGAGCCGCTTCCCGGCAGATGAGCATCAGGCCGCGGCCCGTGGCTTCGACCCGCCCGCGGGAGCCGCCCAGAGAAAGAGGCTTTCCGGTCACGACCGACGTGACCGTGTGGCGGGCGTGCATGGAGTACGTGTCCATGATCCAGGCCATCATCTGGGGGTTCGTCCCCATGTCGGGGGCGGGGACGTCCTTTTCGGGGCCGAACTGGTCCATCAGTTCCGCTGTGTAGCGCCGGGTGATCTTTTCGAGCTCGGCACGCGAGAGGCTCCCCGGGTCGCAGATCACCCCGCCCTTGGCCCCGCCGAACGGAATGTTCACGACGGCGCATTTCCACGTCATCCAGGCGGCGAGCGCGCGGACCTCGTCGAGGTTCACGTTCTTGTCGTAGCGGATCCCGCCCTTGCCCGGTCCCCGGGCGATGTTGTGGAGGACGCGGTAGCCGATGAAGACCTCGATGCGGCCGTCGTCCATCGCGATCGGAATCGAGACCTTGGTCTCCCGGACCGGCTCCCGCAGAACCTTGTAGAGGCCCGGGTCGAGGCCGAGCTTCTGGGCCGCCAGATCGAACCTCGACATCATCTCTTCGAAGGGGTTGGCGGAATCGACGCCCTGGGGAGACGAGCCGATGGTGGGAAACTTCGGTTCGATCGTCGCTGGTTCCACTTAGGATCACTCCTCGCCGGGCAGCGCGCCCGTTCAATAGAATGGGGCCGGAATTGTAGCGCATTGATTCCGCCCGACCCTTCGATCTTCCTTGAACACCACAGACGCCGCGCCACACACCGAGCTCGCCGACGGCGAGATCGTGCGGCGCATTCTGGCCGGCGAAGAGAATCTGTTCGAGGTCCTCGTGCGCCGCTACCAGGCGCGCGTTCTCTCGCACGTCGCCCGCATGGTCGGAAATCGCGACGACGCGCTCGACCTCTCCCAGGAGATCTTCGTCAAAGTGTTCCAGGCGCTCGACCGCTACAACCCCGAGTACAAATTCTCGACCTGGCTGTTCCGGATCGCCGGCAACGCCGCGATCGACCACCTTCGCAAGCGGCGCCCCCGCACGGTGCCCCTGGAAGTCCGGGACCCCGACGGGCAGGCATTGTCCTCTCCCGAGTACAAGAGCGCCGACCTCGACCCCTATGCGATCCTCCGAAACGTGGAGCGGGGCGACGCCATCGCCCGGGCCATCCAGGGGCTTCCCGAGGAGTTCCGGGAGCTGATTGCGCTGCGGCATTTCACGGGTTTGTCGTATGAAGAGATCGCCGAGATGAAAGGCATGCCCTTGGGGACGGTGAAAAACAAACTCTTTCGCGCCAGAGCCGTATTGAAGGACAGGCTGGCAGGAGAACTTTCTTGAACGATTGCCCTCGACCCCTCGATCCTCTTGATGCGGAGGCACTTGCCGCCGGCGAGGAGGGGATTCTGGCCGCCGACGCGACGGCCCACGCGGCGGCCTGCGGCCGCTGTGCGGAGGCGGTCGAGGACGCCCGAACTCTTCTAGCCCGGCTCGAGGCCCTCCCCGGATCGGTCGAGGCCGCTTCTCCGCCAGGCGCGACGGATCTGGCGGACCGGGTGGTTCGGATCCGCCCGTTCTCCGCCCGCGAGAGGCGGAGTCTACGCCTGTGGGCGCCTCCGGCAGGCGGCGGGCTGCTCGTCTTCACGGCGGGGTTCGCCCTGCTCGCGGCGCCGGGCCTGAAGGCGGTCGACCAGGCCGCGCTTGGGCTTTCCGCGCTCGCCCCCCTTGCGGGACTCGCGCGCGCGGCGTCGCGCTCGTTCTCCGACGCCTTCTCCACGGCTCCCGCCGCCTGGGAGGCCCTGTCGTCCGCGGCGCGGCTCGAGGCGCCGCTCGGTGCGCTCGCGCTTCTGCTCCTGGCGCCGGTTGCTTTTGCGTTCCGCCGCGTGCTCGCCCGGGCCGCGCGCCGCGGATGATCCGCGTCATCCTTTTCACCGCGGCGATCTGCGCCGCCCCGGCCGCGGCGATGACCGCCGCCCCCCATTCGCCCTCCTCCGCGCGCACCTCGGTCGGCCGCGACCTCGCGATCTCCGAGCCGGTGTCCGGCAACGTCGTCGCCGTGTTTTCGGACGTGACGGTCGACTCCCGCGTCTCCGGCAATGTGATCGTCTGGGGCGGGAACGTGCGATTCGGTCCCGCGGGATCGGTGGACGGGAATCTGTCGGTGTTCGGAGGAGACGCCTCGCCCGCCGGCCCGGGCCCTCTGCCCGTGTCGGGAAGGGTCTCGACGCCGGGCTCACTTCTGCGCCTGTACCTGGAAGAGATGCATCGCGCTCCGTGGGAAAGCGCCGGATCCAGCTCCGCCGCCCGGGGCCTCCGGATGATGGCGCTCTCCCTCTGGCTGCTCGCTTCGCTTCTGCTGCTCTGGGCCTTCGGGTCTCCATTCGCCCGCGCGGCCGCGGCGGCGGAACGGGACTGGACGGGCGCGCTGCTCGCCGGCGCGCTCGGAGTCCTGACGCTCTTTCTCGCGGCCGCAGCCGCCCTTGCGCTGCTGCCGTCGGCGGTCTCCGTTCCGATCGCGCTCGTCTTCGCCGCGCTCGCCGTCGCCGCGAAAGTCTTCGGCATGGCGGCCCTTTTTCTCCTGCTCGGCCAGAAGCTCCTGAAAAACGTGTCGCCTTCGCGGCGCCCGGCCGCGCTCGCGTGCGGATTCGCATTTCTCGCTGCCGCGTCTCTCCTTCCGCTCATCGGAGGCGTTCTCTGGAGCGCGGCGTCGATCGTGGCCGTCGGGATCGCCTTCTCCTCGCGCTTCGGCACGCCGAGGATACGAGTGGGATCAGTCATCAGTTATCAGTAATCAGTTCTCAGTCGCCGGTTACCAGTTTTTAGTTCTCAGTCATCGGTTTTCAGTTCGGCTGGCGACCGGCGACGACCAACTGACAACTGAAAACTGACGACTGACAACTGAAACCCTTTACCCCCTCCGCCCTCCGCCATAGAGTCAGCTTTCGATGGACATCCGGACCCTGGCGGTGGTCGGCGCGGGACAGATGGGCGGCGGCATCGCCCACGTCGCCGCGGCGGCGGGGCTCGATGTGACGCTTGCGGACGTCGAGGAATCGCTGGTCGCGCGGGCGCGCGCCTCGATCGAGAAGAACTTCGACCGGGAAATCGCGAAAGGCAGGCGCACGCCGGCGGAGAAGTCGGGGGCGCTCGGGAGGCTGAAGCAGACCGCAGACCTTTCCAAGGCGGTGTCGGGCGCTGAAATCGTGGTCGAAGCGATCGTCGAGGACGAAACGGCGAAAGCCGCGCTGTTCCGAAAAATCGACGGCCTCTGCCCGGCGGAGACGATCTTCGCTTCCAACACCTCCTCGATCTCGATCACGCGCCTCGCCGCGGTGACGGGGCGGCCCGGGCGATTCATCGGCATGCACTTCATGAACCCCGTCCCGGTGATGGAGCTCGTCGAGGTGATCCGTGGAATCGCCACGTCCGATGAGACCGCGGCCGCGGTCGAGGGCCTGGCGCGCCGGATGGGGAAGACGCCCGTGTTCTGCAACGACGACCCCGGCTTCGTCTCGAATCGCGTGCTGATGCCGATGATCAACGAGGCGATCGAGGCCCTGCGGGAGGGTGTGGCGACACGCGAGGCGATCGACACGATCATGAAGCTCGGCATGAACCACCCGATGGGGCCGCTCACCCTGGCCGATTTCATCGGGCTCGACACGTGCCTGTCGATCCTCCGCGTGCTGCAGAACGGATTCGGCGACCCGCGTTACCGGCCGAGCCCGCTGCTCGTGAAAATGGTCGACGCCGGGTGGCTGGGCCGAAAGTCCGGGAGGGGATTCTACGAGTACCCGTCTCCTCCGGCCGCGGCTCCCCGAACGGCTGAGAGCTGACAGCGGAAGGTGAAAATGTCCTCTCCGAAGAGCTGAAAACTGAAAACCGAGAACTGACAACTCAACATGTTCTGCCAGGTCTGCGGGCTGAAGAATCGAGACGACGAGGAGTTCTGCGAGCGCTGCCACTCGAAGCTGCTCGTCCTCTCCGGCGTCGGGGTGGTGGATGAATCCGGGGAGCCGGCGGAAGAGATTCCCTTCGACGAGCATCTCTTGGAGCGCATCTCGACGCTCGAAGACGTCGTCAAGAGGACGGCGGAGGCGTTGAAGACCCTCCTCGAGTCTGTCGGAAATCTCGAGAAGAACCTCTTCGTCGCCCATACGGGAATACTCGCCCTTCAGGAGACGCTCGAGCGCTCGGGAGCGGTGCGCTCCGAGGAGGTCCTGGATCTCTGGGAAACGAAGATGGACGAGCGGATGCAGGCGGTCGAGAAAAAGGACCGTTTCCTGGAGCGCCGCGACCGGATCGTCGCCGGCTACGCGGGGCTCGAGCGCGAAAACTTCATCCGGCGGCTCCGGGAGGCGGAGTTCGCCATCCTCGCGCTCGATTCCGACCGCGGCGTCCGGGCCCTCGAGGAGCTGTCCCGCTCGGACCGGCAGAACGTGGAGCTCGCCTTCTACCTGGCTGAGACTTATTTCTCCGGCGGCGACCTGAAGCGGGCCGGCGTCTTCTTCAAGCGGATCCTCGCAGTCGACCCGATGCATTTCGAGTCGCTCGTCTATTCCGGGATCGCGGCGTCGGAAGAGGGCGACGCAGTCAATGCCGAGTCCCTCCTGAAGCGCGCGATCGACCGCAAGCCCGATGCCTTCCTCCCGCACTTCGCGCTCGGCGCGCTGTACGCGAACGGCTCACGGTGGAACGAGGCCGAGCGGGCGCTGCGCCGCGCCCTGGACGCCGCGCCCGTGATCTCGGCCCAGGTTCTGCTCGGGACCGTCCTGCGCGAAAAAGGGGAGCTGAACCGGGCGATCCAGACCTTCGAGGAGGCCCACCGGGATCAGCCCGACTCGGAGGAGGCCGTCTTCCAGCTGGGACTCTGCTACCTGGAGAAGAACTGGACCAAGCGCGCGCTCGATTGCTTCCAGCAGGCGCTCGAGAAGAACCCGAAGCGGCTCGAGTACCAGGAGGCGGTGCGGCTTCTGGAGCGCCGGCGCCGGTATTCGCTGCCGCGGGTGGACGGCCCCGGGGGCGACGCCTACCGCGAGGCCGAGGAAGCCGTCACTCTCGGTTCTCTCCGCACCGCCCACTCGCTCTACAAGAAGGCGCTCGAGGCCGAGCCCGGCAATTCCACCATCCGGATTTCCTTCGCGCTGCTCTCCGCGTCGCTCGGCCTCTGGCAGGAGGCGATCGCCGCCTGCCGCGCGGTGCTCGCGGCCGAACCCGAGGACGTGGTCGCCGCGGCGGCCTGCTCGACGCTGGCCGAGGCGCTGCGCGCCGAAGGAAAAACGGACGAAGCGACGCGTTTCGTCCGGGAGTTCCTCGACAGCCATCCCTCCAAGACTTCCCAGGCGATCGGCTACTACGAGCTCGCGACGGCGCTCGCGGAGTCGGGCGAGGACCTCGACTCGGCGCTCGAGTACGCCGGCCGCGCGCTCTCCGCGGCGCCCGACGAGCTGAAACCGTACCCGCTCGCCGCGCTCGGGTGGGTCCACTACAAGCGCAACGAGTTCGAACGGGCGATCGATTGCCTGCGCAAATCGAGCGAGCGCGCCGCCCAGCCGACGACCTTCCACCATCTCGGGATGGCGTACCTCGCGGCCGGACGCCCCGACGAGGCGAAAGCCGCCTTCACACGCGCCAAGACCGTCGCGCGAGGCGGGGCGCTCGAAGACCGCATGCTCCAGCAGGTCCGCTCGAACATGCGCCTGATCGAGAAGTTCGGCACCAAGAAAAAGGAGCCCGCGGCCGCGAGTCGGAAAGGTTAGAAGCTGTCGGCGTTCAGCTGTCAGCTCTTAGCCGGAGACAACCCGAGAGCCGCCTGCCTCCTCGATTCCCGAGTCCCGATCTAGTTGACCGCGGCCGTCTCGCTCCCGTTGGTCGCTCGGCTCCCGATTTCCGATTCCCGGCTCCGTCTCCCGCTCCGCCTCCCGCCTCCCGCCTTCTCCCTCCCGTCTTTAAGGTATCTTCCCGAATTCCAAGTGCGCTGGTCTCGATTCTTCCTGCAGACCGTCCGTGAGGTCCCGGCGGACGCGGACGCCGTCTCCCACATCCTGCTGACGCGGGCGGGGATGCTCCGCCGCGTCTCGGCGGGGGTCTACTCGCTCACGCCCCTCGGGTTGAGGGCGCACCGGAAGGCCGAGGCGATCGTTCGCGAGGAGATGAATCGGGCGGGGGCGCTCGAGGTCGAGTTGCCGATCCTCCAGCCGCGGGAGCTGTGGGAGGAAAGCGGGCGCTGGGCGCGGTACGCGGCCGAGGAGATCCTGTTTCATCTGACCGACCGCAAGGGCGGCGAATACTGCCTGGCGCCCACGGCGGAAGAGGCGGTGACGTCGATGGTCCGCGCGGGCGTCACCTCGTACCGCCAGCTTCCCGTGACGCTCTACCAGATCCGCACGAAGTTCCGGGACGAGATCCGGCCGCGCTTCGGACTGATGCGCGGGCGCGAGTTCCTCATGTACGACGGTTACTCCTTCGACGCCGACACGGAGGGCCTCGACCGCTCCTACCGCGCGCAGGACGCCGCGTACCGCCGCATCTTCGAGCGGTGCGGGCTCGACTTCACGGTGGTCGACGCGGATTCCGGCGCCATCGGCGGCAGCGCCTCCCAGGAGTTCATGGTGCTCGCGTCGACGGGAGAGGACGCGGTCGTGAGGTGTCCCGCTTGCGGGTATGGCGCCAACCTCGAGAAGGCCCGCACCGGACCGCGGCCCGTGCCCTGGGAGGACGAAACGATCACCGGGTTGCAGGAGGTCGAGACGCCGGGCCGCGGCGGGATCGACTCCGTCGTGGAGTTTCTCGAGATCACCGCCTCCCGCATGATCAAGTGCCTGGTGTATGAGACCGAAAAGGGATTTGTGGTCGCGCTCGTCCGAGGTGATCTCGACGCCAATGAGGTCGCCCTGACGAACGCGCTCGGCGTCGACCACCTCGCGCTCGCCTCGGAAGACAAGGTCGAACCGGCGACGGGCGCGCCGGTGGGCTTCGTCGGGCCGCACGCCCTCCCCAAGGGGATCCGCGTGATCGCCGACGAGTCGGTGCGGGGTGCCGTGAACGCGGTGACCGGGGCGGGGCGGCGCGACTGGCACGTCCGCGGATTCGCGATGGAACGCGACGCCCGCGTCGACGACTGGGCCGTGATCGCGCAGGCGCGCGCAGGAGATCCCTGCCCGCGCTGCGGCAAGCCCCTGGAGATCGCGCGCGGCATCGAGGTCGGCCACATCTTCAAGCTGGGAACGAAGTATTCGACGGCCTTGAAGTGTGAGTTTTCGGACGAGAAGGGCGACACCAAACCCGCCGTCATGGGGACGTACGGGATCGGCGTCGGCCGCACGATGGCCGCGGCGATCGAGCAGCACCACGACGCGGACGGGATCGTCTGGCCCCTCGCGCTGGCGCCGTTTGCCGTCGAGATCGTGTCGTTGAACTCGGCGGACGAGGCGACGCGCCAGGCGGGGGACGCGTTGTACGAAGCGCTCGCCGCCGCCGGCATCGAGGTCTTCTACGATGACCGCGACGAGAGGCCGGGCGTGAAGTTCAAAGACGCGGACCTGCTCGGCTTCCCGCTCCGCGTCAACGTCGGAGGCCGGGCCTTGAAGGACGGAAACCTCGAGCTCGTCATCCGCCACGACAAGAAGGTGCGCCTGGTCGGCAGGGACGGAGCCCCCGACGCCGTCCGGAAGGCGCTCGAGGAGCTGGCGGCCGGATGAGAAAGACGACGGCCGAAGAGGCGCTCGAATACCACCGGAGCGGCCGCAAGGGAAAGATCGAGGTCGTCCCGACGAAGCCGTGCCGGACGCAGGAGGACCTCTCGCTCGCGTACAGCCCCGGGGTCGCGGTCCCGTGCCTGGAGATCGAGAAAGATCCCGAGATGGCCTACGAGTACACGGCCAAGGGGAACCTCGTCGGCGTGATCTCCAACGGGACGGCGGTGCTGGGCCTGGGGAACATCGGCGCGCTCGCGTCAAAGCCCGTCATGGAGGGGAAGGGGATCCTCTTCAAACGGTTCGCGGACATCGACGTGTTCGATATCGAGGTGGACGAGCAGGACCCGGCGGCGTTCATCGACACCGTCGCCCGCATCGCTCCGACCTTCGGCGGGATCAACCTCGAGGACATCAAGTCGCCCGAGTGTTTCGAGATCGAGGAGCAGCTCCGCAAGAGGCTGAAGATCCCCGTGTTCCACGACGACCAGCACGGCACCGCGATCATCTCCGCCGCCGCGCTCATCAACGGCCTCGAGATCGCGGGCAAGAAGATCGAGGAGGCCAAGGTCGTCTTCGTGGGCGCGGGAGCGTCGGCGATCGCCTGCGCGAAGCTCTACCTCTCCTACGGGGTCCGCCCCCGGAACCTGCGTCTGGTCGACAAGGGCGGGGTCATCTATGCGGGTCGCACCGGCGACATGAACAAGTACAAGGCGCAGTTCGCGGTCGAAACCTCGGAGCGCACGCTGGCGGACGCGCTCGTCGGCGCCGACGTCTTCGTCGGGCTCTCGACGAAGGGCATCGTCACCGGCGAGATGCTGAAGGCGATGGCGCGAGACCCGATCGTCTTCGCGCTCGCAAATCCCGAGCCCGAGATCACGCCGGAGGAGGCCCGCGCCGCGCGCCCCGACGTCATCATGGCGACCGGCCGGAGCGACTATCCGAACCAGGTGAACAACGTCCTCGGCTTCCCCTTCATCTTCCGCGGCGCTCTCGACGTCGCGTCCACCGAGATCAACGAGGAGATGAAGAAGGCCGCCTCGCAGGCCCTGGCGGCGCTCGCCCGGATGGACGTGCCCGACGCCGTGTCGAAGGCGTACGGGGGCGAGAGCTTCCGCTTCGGGCGGGAGTACCTGATCCCGAAGCCCTTCGACCACCGCGTGCTTCTCTGGGTCGCGCCCGCCGTGGCGGAAGCGGCCATGCTGTCCGGGGTCGCGCGCAAGCCGATCACCGACATGGCGGCGTATCTGCGGCGGCTCGAGGCGATGATCTCGAGGTCGCGCGAGGTCGTGAACATCGTCATTCAGAAGGCGCGCGCGAACCCCAAGCGGATCGTCTTTCCGGAGGGAGAACACCCCAAGATTCTCCGGGCGGCCAAGATCCTGGCGGAAGAGGGCATCTGCCGGCCCATCCTGCTGGCGCGCGAGGCGCACGTCGAAAAAACGGCCCGCGACCTCCAGCTGCCGATGGACAAGATCGACTTCATCCACACGGAGACCTCCGACCGGCTGCCGCGCTACGCGAAGCGGCTCGAGGAGCTGCGCCGCCGCTCGGGGGTGACGGTCGAGGATGCGCAGAAGCTGGCGCGCGTCCGCAACTATTTCGGGCCCCTGATGCTCGACGCCGGGGACGCGGACGGCGTCATCTCCGGGCTGACGCAGTACTACCCGGACACGATCCGGCCCGCGCTTCAGATCGTCGGGACCGCGCCGGGCGTCCAGCGCGTCTCGGGCCTCTACATCCTCGTGCTGAAGGACCGCAGTTTCTTCTTCGCCGACACGACGGTGAACATCGACCCCTCCGCGGAGGACCTGGCCGAGATCGCGCTGCTGACCGCCGATGCGGTCCGGCGCTTCGACATCGAGCCGCGCGTGGCGATGATCGCGTTCTCCAATTTCGGCTCGAACCAGCACGAGGACGCTCTGAAGGTGAAGCGGGCGGTGGAGATCGTGAAGCTCGCCCGCCCCGATATCGCGATCGACGGCGAGATGCAGGCGGACACGGCCGTCGTCCCCGAGATGCTCGAGAACGACTACCCGTGGGCGACCGTGCGGCGGCCGAACGTCCTGATCTTCCCGGACCTGCAGTCCGCCAACGCCGCGTACAAGCTGGTCTGGCGCCTCGCGGGCGCGGAGGCAATCGGCCCGATCCTGCTCGGGATGAAGAAGTCCGTCCACGTCCTCCAGCGCGGCGTCGAGGTCGCCGACATCGTCAACATGGCGGCGATCGCCGTCGTCGACGCGCAGGAGAAGGAAGCGGCGGTGCTGGAGGGATAGCTTTCAGCTCTCAGCTGTCAGCCGGACGGGGCGCGTCGAACGGAGGAAGCTTCTTTGGCTCGAGGAATCGCGATCGCTCTCGCGCTGGGGCTCGGCCTCCTGCTCTCGACCGTTGGAGGGTACGGCTCCATGCGCCCCGCCGCGACGCGGGAGTGGCTCGAGCGCCGGTTCGGCCGCGCGCCCTCGGAGCTGCGGGTCGAGCTCGGCGCCGCGGCCCTGGCCATACTGGGGATCTTCGTCACGATCGTCGCGGTGATCTTCGAGATCTGGCTGCTGCAGGGAACGCCGCTCGTCTGACCGCCGGTCGGGGAACTCTACCGGGGCGTCGGGGAAACGGCGGGCGCGGGCGAAGACGGAGTCGGAGGCGCGCCGCGCACCGCGGTCCACGGCACGACGCCCGAGATCGTCTCGAAGGTTCCGTTGATCCGGTCGCCCGAGAGGACGCCGATCAGCTGCCAGGTGCCGACGGCGCCGGGGATACCGAACGAGATCTTTTCTCCCTGGACATTCAAGTCGGTCAGCGGAGTCTCGCGCCCGCTCGGCGCCACGTAGGCTCCCGCGAGCGCGCCGCGCTGGTTGAAGAACCGGAGGCTGCCGCCGATCTCGCGGTCCGCCGAACGCGCGCGGAAGATCCAGCTTCCGAGAACCGGCGACGAGAGAGATGGTGTCGAAGCGGGAGTCGCCGGCGACTCGGCAGGAGCGGCGCTGGCGGCCCCGGGCTCCCGCGTCGGCGGAGGAGTCGGACGGACCTGCGCCATGGCAGTCATCACGCGCGTCGGACTCGGCGCGGGCAGCGAGGTCGGCGGGGGAGTCGGACGCGCCGGGGCGGGCGAAGGCGCGGGGGTGGCCGCCGGACGCGGGGTCGGAACGGGCGCCACGCCTGTCGGAACGGCGGCCGGGGCGGCGGATGCAGTCGGCCGGGCGGTCGGCGGGGAAGTTGGAGGGACCGCCGTGGCGGGGATCCGGGTCGGCACAGGGCTCGGGCGCGCCGTAGGAGGCGCCGGGGTCGCCACGAGTTCCCGGACGCCGGTTGCTCGCGGAGCGGCGCTCGGGGCCTCCGGTGCCGGTCTCGTCGCCGTGATCGTGGGCGGCGGAGCGGAGGTCGGCGGGGGCGCCCCCGTGACCGTCGGTGGCGGAACAGTCGCGGCACGCGCGGTCGCAATGCGCGGCGCCGCGGGAGACGGAACGCGCGTTGGCGGCGCGGGCGCCGGTGACGGAGACGGAGTCGGCGCCACGGGAGTCGGCGTCCTCTCCGGCGGCACGGGGACGGCGGTGCGCGGCATCGGCGTCGGGGTCGGGACGGTTGCGACGGCGGCGCCCGGAGTAGGCGAAGCGAGCCGCGCGACGACCACCCGGGGCCCGCACGAGGAGCCCGCGAGCACGAGCGAGGCGAGACCCGCCAGGAATGCGCGCTGGTTCACTCGCGGAAGGCTATCCCAGCCCGGCCGATTTTCGCCGAGCGCAAGGACTAGCGGTCCGACTCCCTCAGCAGGAGCCGGCCCGCGGGCACGTCCCGCCGCTCGGCCTTCCGGCCGGAGGGCCAGAGGACCGTCACGAGGTCCGCCTTCGCGGCATCCCCGAGGCCGAAATAGAGCGCCCTCGAGCTCGAGGAGAGAAAGGAAGAGCCCGCGGCCACGACCTGGGTACGCTTCAACCCGCCGGCCTCGACGGTGACCAGGGCCCCGAGACCGTCCCGGGTCGATTTGTAGGGACCCGGTCCCGTCGATTCTCCCTGGACCGCGACGACGAGCGCATGGGCGCGCGAGGGATTCCGGTTGACCCAGAGCGAGGGCGGCTGAAGGAACCCCGTTGCGAAGAGGTCCGGCGAGCCGTCGCCGTCGGCGTCGAGCACGACGAGCCCCCGCTGGTTCGCGTCGGACTCGAGCCCCGTCACCGCCGCGATCTCGGCGAACCGCCGTCCGTCCAGGTTCCGGTAGAAGCGCTTGGGTGGCCGGCCCCACAGCGAGTCGTCCCCGAAGTCCGCAGTCGCGATGCCCTTCTCGAACTTCTTGTACTCCGCGCTCATCGTGTTCCAGAAGTCGATCTCGCGCTCCTTCTCGTTCTTCCCCGTCACCATGCCGTTGACGACGAAGAGGTCGGGCCGGCCGTCCATGTCCGCGTCCACGAACACGCAGCCCCAGGACCACGA
>JBBRDK010000043.1:0-29197 GCA_038203955.1 Thermoanaerobaculia bacterium
TCTCAGGAACGACCGATGCGGTTCCAGGTCGGGTACCTCGTGGTGCCGCTCGGGCGCGCCTTCGACGCCGTGGCCTACTTCGATCGTGCGACCCCCGCCGCGCGCGTTCCGACGAAGCCTGCGGGTGCGGCCCCCGAGCTACGATGAAGGTCCGCGGATCGGATCGATCCCCCCTCGGAGCCGTTGGGCGCGAGTCCCCGGAGAGTGGTTAAATCCACCCCTCCGAAAGGCGTTCATCGAGGAACGTCGGTTCGATTGAAACGTCGGGCAGCCCGGGCGCCGCCTGACACCGCGGAGTCCCATGAGCTCAGACCGGATCGCTTCTGCAACTTCTGCCGAAGCTGAGAAGCAGCTCGAGGGATTCCTCTCGAAATTCACCGCGGCTCACCAGAAATTGATTCGCGCCGTGCGCAAAGTCCTGCGCAAGCGGTTCCCGGCCGCGGACGAGCTCGTGTACGACAACTACAATTTCTTCGTCATCGGATACGGTCCGGCAGAGCGGCCTTCCGAGGCCATCCTTTCGATCGCTGCCGCGGCAAACGGCGTAGGCCTGTGCTTCATCCGCGGCGCGACCCTTCCAGATCCCAGGAAAGTGCTGCACGGCTCGGGGAAACAGACGCGGTTTCTCCGAGTGCCGTCCGTGGACGTGCTGGAGCGTCCTGAGGTTAAGGCGCTCATGACGGCCGCCGCTGATCTCTCCCGGGTCCCGCTGCGCTCGGGCCGCCGCGGCCGGCTCGTCATTCGTTCGATCTCGGCCAGGCAGAGGCCCCGCCGCGCGCCGGCAAAGCGGAGCTCTGGAACGTCAGAAGATCGTAAGAAGCCGGCATCCGACGGTACGGGCATCCGGCGGAGCCGAGTGTGACGCGACAAGGGCCAGACGGCACGCGGGACGAATCCGTCAGAATCGGTCCCGACGATCCGCGGTATCTCACGGTCGTCGATAAGCAATTCAACAAGCGGTTCAAGGCGAGCCCCGACTACGTCCGGCTGGTCCGCTCGACGGATGACGTGATCTCCGCCGTCGAGGAGGCGGTGCAGGAAGGACGGCGTCTCGCCGTGACCGGCGGCGGGCACTGCCTCGAAGGATTCGTATCGGATCGCGACGTGCGGGTGATCATCGATATCTCGCCCATGAAACGCGTCTCCTACGACGCGGAAAGGCGCGCCGTGGCTGTTGAGGCCGGCGCCACGGTGGGCGAGACGTTCCAGGCGTTGTTCGAGACCTGGGGGACGGTGATACCGCTCGGCGAGTATCCGGAGATCGGCATGGGCGGGCATGTGGCCGGCGGCGCCTTTGGATTTCTCTGCCGCCAGCTCAGGCTCGCGGCGGATTATCTGTATGCGGTCGAGCTGGTTACCGTGGACGAGGGCGGATGCGCGAGCCGCGTGGTGGCGACCCGGGAGACGTCGGATCCCAATAACGATCTCTGGTGGGCGCATACGGGCGGCGGCGCCGGCAACTTCGGCATCGTCACCCAATACTGGTTCCGGTCGCCCGGCGCCTCCGATGACGATCCCGCCGCGCTGCTGCCGGGCGCACCGGAGTCGATCACGACCTTCAAGGCGGAATGGACCTGAAACGACGTCGATCAGCCGGCCTTCCTCCGGCTTCTCCAGAACCACGGGACGTGGTCCGAGAACAACAGCGGCGCCGAGTCACCGAACGCCTCTCTCTGGGCGCTCTTCGAGATCCACCGCAAGCAGTTCGGGAAGATCGTCATCCGCGGTGTGAGCACGGCCGGCGCCTCCGCCGCGCGCCAGATCGACGATCACCTGGCGGCTGTGGGCGAGGGCGTCGGCGGTCCGAACGGCCGGGAAGTGACGCGGATGTCCTGGCTCGAATTCGCCCTGAATCCGTTTCCCGATCTGTTCGCTGCGCCACCGGGCGGGGTCAGCGCGAAGGTGAAGGACGCGTTGGTCAAGAAGCGTTTCACCGATCGTCAGATCGGCGTGGCGTACGACCATCTGACGCGCACCGACTACGACGTCATGGGCGGAATGTTCGGGCTCGCAACCTATGGAGGGCGGGTCAACACCGTCCCGTCCGGCGCGACGGCCTCCGCGCAACGCGGTTCCATTCTCGACATCGCATGCACGACGGGCTGGCTGGATCCGCGGGAAGAGGCCAGGAATCTGACATGGGTTCGTTCGCTCTATCGGGAGCTGTTTGCGGAGACCGGCGGCGTCCCGGTTCCGGGCGAGCGTTACGATGGCGCATTCATCAACCATCCGGACACCGACCTCGCGGACCCGGCCTGGAATACCTCGGGAGTGCCGTGGCACACGCTCTATTACAGGGCGGGGTATCCGCGCCTGCAGCGGGCCAAGGCGCGGTGGGACCCGCGGAATGTGTTCCGGCATGCGCTGTCGATTCGCGGCGAATGAATGGGGGAGCCGGCTTCGGCCCGCCGCCTCCGTATCCATCATGTTCGTTTTCTGGTTAGCTCCGATCGCGCCGGCGAGAATCCGCGCTCTCGAGAGCGGCGGGGGGATGAGCCGGAGGCGGTGAACGTATGCCGGATCCAAGGGCCTTCCGGGATTGGGGGCGCGAGTCTCCCGCAGACCTCGCCCGGCGGCCGCATCGTCCTGGCGGCCCTGGCGGTGGGAGCGTCTGAAATCCCGTTTCCGTCGGCGCCGTGTCGTGAGATGGCCGCGTGACGGAAGAGCGAGATCGGGCGCCGGCGGCGATAGAGCGCGGCGCGGTCGTGAGCGGCGGGCTTGCCCTCGTTCTGGGCGCGCTGGCGTTTCTGGGCGTCTTCGGATACCTCGCCGGGGCATCGCCACCGGAGTCCTTGGACTGATCGGCGTGTGGCGCAATGTGACGCCCTCGGTCGCCCTCATCGCAGCCGCGAACAACTACCTGCTCCCTCTCTGGATGCTGGGCTTCGGGGGATGGCTCCTCTCCGTCGGCCGTGCGCGAAAGGCCGGCAACGCCGCCTCGACCGCCCGGCCGGAGCTCGCCGCTCGCTCCCGCTCGATTTCTGATTGAATTCGGGACGGCGGATCAAGGAGAGGCGATGGAGTTCGACCTCGAAGAAAGTATGGCGATCCTGGAGCGCACGCCGGGCACGCTGCGCGCGATGCTGGCCGGGCTCTCCCCGGCGTGGATCGACGCGAACGAAGGACCGGACACGTGGAGTCCTTACGTGGTCGTGGGTCACCTCCTCCACGGCGAGCGCGCGGGTTGGATCCCGCGCGCCCGGCTGATCGTCGCGCAGGGCGAAAACCGGCGCTTCGCGCCGTTTGACCGGCTCGCCCAGTTTCGCGAGAGCCAGGGAAAGACTCTCGGCGAGCTGCTCGATGAATTTGACCGATGGCGCGCGGACAACCTGGCCACGCTCGCTGGGTGGCGGTTGACGGAGCCCCAGCTCGCGCTCGAGGGCGAGCATCCGGAGTTTGGCGCCGTCTCCCTCCGGCAACTGCTGTCCACGTGGGTCGCACACGATCTCTCGCACCTGGCGCAGGCGGCTCGAGTGATGGCGAAGCAATACCGCGAGGCCGTCGGTCCGTGGCGCGCGTATCTGCCACTGCTGGATCGTTGAGACTTCGCGTGACCGGCCGCGCCGAGCTCTTTTACAGCACCTACCGGCACTTCACCGATCCCGTGTCGGAGGCCGTCCGGAAAGAGACGTTCGGCGCGGACATCGGGCAGAACAGCTGGTTGACTGTCGACGAATACGAGCGCCTCCTCCCGTGGCTCGATCTTTCCGAGAGCGATCACGTCCTCGAGGTCGCGAGCGGGTCCGGTGGCCCGGCCCTCTACGTGGCGCATACGAGTGGCTGCCGCGTGACGGGAGTCGACGCCAACGAGAGCGCGGTGGCCGTCGCCTCTCAGGCTGCCGCGGCGGCCCGCGCTTCCGAGCGCGTTCGATTCCAGGTGGCGGACGCCAACTCCGAGCTGCCGTTTGCGGACGAGTCTTTCGAAGCGCTTCTCTGTATCGACGCCATGAATCATTTCCCGCAGCGGCTCGACGTGTTCCGTGAATGGCGCCGCGTTCTTCGCCCGGGCCGCCGCGCTCTGTTTACCGACCCCGTCGTGATCACCGGCCCGGTGACCAGCGACGAGCTGGCCCGGCGAAGCTCCATCGGGTTGTTTCTCTTCGTGCCGCCGGGAGTCAATGAGCGGCTCATCGAGCAGGCGGGCCTTCGACTCGTCCGACAGGAGGATGTCACGGAGAACGCCGCTCTCGTCGCCGGCCGGTGGCGTCGCGCAGGACAGGCCCATGAGAAAGATATGCGTCGTATCGAGGGCGGCGAGCGCTTCGAGGGGTTGCAGGTCTTCTTCGAGGCCGTCCATTGCCTCACGGGTGAAAAACGGCTGTCTCGGATGGCCTACGTCGTGGAGAAACCCGCGGTCTGAGAAAGGCCGGAGCCGGCGCGCCGGCAGAGAGGTCATCGATGCTGGATCGAATCCGCGACGGACGCACGGATTTGATTTTCGACTACGTCGCGGCCGGGCATCCCGCCCGGTCCACGGACACGGACGGAGTGTCTCTCCTCCACTGGTGCGCCTACTACGGCGACGTGAGCGCCATTCGCTTCCTGCTTGCCGGCGGAGAATCCCTGGAGTCGCTCGGGGACGATCGAGGCTTGAACGGCGCGGCGTTTCATGGCCACTGGAGGCTCTGCGAGTTCCTCCTCGAGAACGGCGCCGACGTAAACCGTCCTTTGCCCGATACGGGCGAGACTCCTCTCCACGCGGCGCTCTGTAAGGCCGATCCGGCCGGGCAGGAACACGTCGTCCGAGTCCTGCTCGCGCACGGCGCCGACCCCGGTCGCGTCACCGCGGCAGGGGCCGAAACGGGCTCCTTCATGCGGGATTGCCGGACCAAAGCCGAGACGGCGCTCCATCGAGCCGCGGCCTTCGGAAGCGAAGAGACCGTGCAACGCCTTCTCGACGCCGGCGCGGCCATCGACGCAAAAGACATGAATGGAGATTCGCCCCTGACCTGGGCGAGCTGGCACCTTCGACCGGACTCCATCCTCAGGAAGCTGTGCTATGGAAACTTTTCTATCCGGGCAGACCGGCGCTCGATGGAGTCGAACCTGATCGGGACGCCGCATCTCGAGGACACCGGCGCGGCGGCGCGCCGTACGTAGTTTCCAAGAGGAGGCAGTCGCATGGCAGGCAAACCGCGGACCATCGACGAGTACCTGGCGCCTTTGAGCGGCGAGAAAAGGGCCGCGCTCGAGAAGCTTCGGAGCGCGATCCGGTCCGCGGCTCCCCGGGCGCAAGAGTGCATCAGCTACGGGATCCCGGCCTTCCGCCTCGGCGGGAGACTGTTCGTGGCCTTTGGAGCGGCGTCGAAGCACTGCGCCTTTTATCCCGGCGCCGCGCCATTGAAATCGTTCGAGACGGAGCTCGGCGCTTACGACACCAGCAAGGGCACCATCCGCTTTCCACCCGGCCGCCCGTTGCCGGCCGCCTTGGTGAAGAAGCTCGTGAAGGCGCGCATCGCGGAGCACACCGCGCCGCGGCCTTCGAAGAAGAAATCGTGAGCCTGCACGCGCCTCTAGTGGGAGATTTCCAATGACGCTTCCTGACGACGCCGCGCTCCTTCTCGTCGACGTCCAACTCGGGATGGATGATCCGCGCTGGGGCAAACGCAACAACCCGGACGCGGAGCGCAACATCGCCTCGCTGCTGGCAGCCTGGCGGCAGCGCCGCCGCCCGGTCGTTCACGTGCAGCACATGTCGATAGAGCCCGACTCGCCCCTGCGGCCTGAGCGGCCGGGAAACGCGTTCAAGCCGGAAGCCGTCCCGCAACCCGGGGAACCGGTGTTCCAGAAGACGGTGAACAGCGCTTTCATCGGGACGGACCTCGAAACGCACCTCAAGTCTCGTCGGATCGACACCGTCGTCATCGCCGGCATCACCACCGACCATTGCGTGTCGACGACCGCGCGGATGGCGGCCAATCTCGGGTTCACGGCGATCGTCGTATCGGACGGCACCGCCACGTTCGAGCGGACGGGCCCGGACGGCGATCACCACAGCGCCGACGAGATGCATCGGTTCGCGCTCGCGAGCCTCCACGGCGAGTTCGCCACCATTCGCCGGGCCGATGAGGTACTGGCGGATATCGGTTCGTCCGGCGACGGTGCCGTCTAGAGGGGCGTCCTGCCTGGTGGACGTGCCGAAAGCCGACGTGGAAACACGGGTCGATTTCGTTCCCGGGCGGCGATGACGGCCTCCGTCTTCGTCGGCGCGAGCGTCGACGGCTTTATCGCGCGGCGCAACGGCGATCTGGACTGGCTTCCGGAGGGCGGCGGCGAGCCGCATGGCTACGAAGAATTCCTGGCGAGCGTCGACGCCCTGGTCATCGGCCGCAATACCTACGAAAAGGTTCTGACTCTCGGGCCCTGGCACTACGGCCGCAAGCGGGTCGTGGTCCTGAGTCACCGTCCCGTCGATTTCTCCGCGGCTCACGGGGCGGTCGTCGAACAGATGGCCGGTCCCCCGGCTGAGATCGTCGCCCGGCTCGCCGAGAGCGGCGCCCATCATCTGTACGTCGACGGAGGGATCACGATTCAGGAGTTCCTGCGCGCGGGGCTCATTCAACGCCTCATCATCACCCGCGTTCCGGTGCTCCTCGGGGACGGCATCTCCCTCTTCGGCGCGCTGCCGGCCGACGTCCGGCTCCGCCACGTCGCGACGCGGCACTATCCGAGCGGACTCGTTCAGACCGAGTACGAGATCTCCGGCGGAGGGACCTGGCGCCAGGAGCCGATGCCGGAAAGGGGGCGAGACCGGTGACGGAACGGACGATCGACGCGTTTTTCTATGGCCTCTTCATGGACGTGGATCTCCTGCGCGAAAAGGGCGCGACGCCCGTCAATCCGCGTCCGGCGTCTGTCGAAGACTTCGCGCTTCGCATCGGGGAGCGCGCCACTCTGCTTCCCTCTTCGGGAGACCGCGCCTTCGGGATGCTGATCTCGCTGACCCATCGCGATCTCTCGCGGCTTTACGCCGGTCCCGGCCTGGAACAGTACCGTCCCGAAGCCGTCGTCGTCAGGACCATGGACGGCGAATCTCTGCCGGCGCTCTGTTACAACCTGCCGGACCCGCCGCTTCCGCAGGAGCGCAATCCGGAGTACGCCGCGCGCCTGCAAGCCCTTCTGCGCCGATTGAAGTTTCCGTCCGAGTATTGCGACTCCGTATCCTGACGGGCGGGACTTGTGACCGACCGGGGAGGGGATGATGGACGAGGACCTGGATGTGATGCCGCGCGATCGGCTCGTCGCGGAGGTCAGGACGTTGCGGGAAGGCATTCGAAAGCACCGCGACAGCACGCTGCAGAACCTCTGCTGGCATCACCCGGCGCTCTGGGGACTCCTCCCGGAGAAGACAGATCCCGTCCCGACGGTCCCGGAGTGGCCGCAGTTCCTGCAGGGGTGCGTGAAGTACCGTCAGTCCCTGGATGAGCAGGCTCCCGAGGCCCCGCGCAGCACCGGGAAATACGGGGAGTGAGCGTCCGCAAGCGTCGCGGGGCTCCAACGAAACGCAACAGGAGGAATCCATGCGGATTTTCAGGGCGGCAGCGGTCTTGAGTCTCGGAGTCCTCGCCGTCGCGTGCGCGACCGCGAGGAATGCAGATCCGGGCAGCGAAGCGCTTCTCGAGGTCGACCGCGCGTGGGCGGCGGCGGCGGCGGAAGGGAAGGACCTCGAGCGCATCCTCTCGTTCTGGAGCGAAGACGCGGCGGTTTTTCCGCCGGGTGCGCCGGTGGTGCAGGGAAAGCCGGCGATTCGGGCCTTCGTCCAGCAGAGCCTTTCGACGCCGGGGTTTCACATCGGCTGGCGCTCCGACAAGGCGTCGCTGAGCGCCGACGGGACGATGGGATGGACGACCGGCACGAATGCTCTCACCGTCCCGGGCCCCGACGGCAAGGTCATGACGATCGCGGGCCGCAGCGTCTCGGTCTGGCGCCGCCCTCCCGGTGGAGAATGGAAGTGTGTCGTCGACATCTGGAACTCGGGGCCGTAGCGGATCGGGAGGACCTCTCCTGACGCCCGGCGACGGCGGGCCGGATGGCGCTTCCTCCGTCCCGGCGCCGGAGGGAGGAGCGCGGCCGGACGACCGTTTCGCGGCGGGTCTGAGAGGCTTCGGCCCTCTCGGAATCCTCGCCATGGCCGTCATTCTTCTTTCGGGCAACGTGTTTGTCGCGCCGATGGTGATCGTGCCGCTGGGCGCCCTTCTAACGCTGCTCTGGGTGTGGTTGTCGGGCACGCCGTGGCGCGCGATCGGTTATGTGCGGCCGCGGAGCTGGGCGGTCACGGTGGCCGGCGGCATCCTTTCGGGCGTCGCCCTCAAGTTCCTGATGAAGGCCGTCGTCATGCCGCTCCTCGGCGCTGATCCGATCAACCACGCGTATCACTTCCTGGCCGGGAATCGCGCCGTGCTTCCGGCGGCGGCATACTCGATGATGGTCGGCGCCGGGTTCGGCGAAGAGACGGTCTTTCGTGGATACCTGTTCGAGCGCTTCGGCAAGCTCTTCGGGCCGGGTGTGCCGGCCCGGATCGCAACCGTGCTTCTCACCTCCGCCTGGTTCGGCCTGGCCCACTATTCGACCCAGGGGCTCGCCGGCGCCGAGCAGGCCGCGATCGTCGGCCTCGTCCTCGGAACGCTCATGGCGATGACCGGTCGAATCTGGATGCTGATGGTGGCGCACGCCGCGTTCGACCTGACTGCGCTCGCGATGATCTACTGGAATCTCGAAGCCGACGTGGCTCATCTCGTCTTCCGCTAGCCGCAGCCGCGGGAGGGAAATCGAAGATGCCGTTCAAGAGTCAGGCCCAGCGGAGGAAGTTCGCCGCACTCCTCGTCCAGGGGAAGATTTCGAATGAGACTTTCGAGGAGTGGAATCGTGAGACGGGTTCGACGAGTCTGCCGGAGCGCGTGACGCCCACTCGAAAATCCAAGCCTAAGCGCAACGCGGGTGCGCAGACCCGAACCATTGCAAAGAAGAAACCGCGTCCGAAGGCCGCCTCGAGGCCCAGGGCGAAATGACGACGTCCCGCCTCCGGGCGGATTCAACGTCCGATCGTTCGAGCGCTCCTCTGAATCCCGAACCGAAGCGCCGGCGGTGACCGCATGAGTCTGCTCGCCGCCGCGCGATTCGCCGCCGTCCTTTTGTCGGGTCTGGTCGCGGGCATCTTTCTCGGAGATCGCATGGGAGCGAGCTTCGCCCGGCCCGCTCTTTCACCCTCGAGCTTCGTGACCTTTCAGCAGATTCAGCACGTTCACTTCGTCACGATGATGCCGATCGTGATCGGCGCGGCGGTCGTTTCCACGGCGGCGTGGCTCCTTCTGATCCGGTCTCGCATCAAGAGCCGGGAGTTCCTCTTCCTGGGGCTGGCTGCGGCCGCGTTCGCCGCCGTCATCATCGTCACCCGCACGGTCAACGTGCCCATCAACGACCGGCTCATGACGTGGAACGCGGCCTCGCCTCCCGCGGACATACGGGAGATCTGGGCGCGCTGGGAGCAGACGCACACCGTCCGGACGATCCTCGCCGCGCTGGCGTTTTGCTTCGAGCTCATCGCCTTCGGCGCGTCGAGGAGGTCTGTCGAGCCGCCGTCCCCGGAGCAGGCGTCGATGGCTGACGCGGCGCAGAGGCCGGAGCGCGCCGTGGATGTCGTCACGGCGATCACCATCGACCGCCCCCGCCACGAGGTCTCCGCCTACGCGGCGAATCCCGACAACGCGCCGGCGTGGTACGTCAACATCAGATCGGTCGAGTGGAAATCCGAGCCTCCTCTGAGCGCCGGCTCGCGCGTGGCCTTCATCGCTCGTTTTCTGGGCAGACGGCTCGCGTACACTTATGAGGTCGTCGAGTTTTTCCCCGGAGCGAAGCTGGTCATGCGCACCGCCGAAGGGCCGTTCCCCATGGAGACCACTTACACGTGGACGTCCCGCTCGGACGGGGTCACGGACATGAGGCTGCGGAACCGCGGGTCGCCCGCCGGTTTGGGAGACTGGTCGCGCCTTTCCTGGCAATCGCGATGCGGCGGGCGAATCGATCAGACCTCGCCCGCTTGAAGACCTGCTCGAAGGGCAGGGCACACGACGGACGTGAAAGTCGTCGGGTCGCGTCTGACCGCCTCATTTCTGGGCCTCGTCCTCGTTCAGGCGGCTCACTCGATCGAGGAGTACTCGACCCGGCTCTACGACGTGCTTCCCCCCGCCCGGTACGTCAGCGGCCTCCTCTCCGCGGATCGGCGGATCGGCTTTGCGATCTTCAACGTCGCTCTCGTGGGGTTCGGTCTCTGGTGCGCCGTGGGTCCCGTCCGTCGGGGCCGGCGCGCGGCGCAGTCGCTCGCCTGGTTCTGGGTCGTTCTGCAGACGGGCAACGGGCTCGCTCACATCGGCTGGGCGGCTGCGGCCGGCGGGTATCGGCCGGGTCTCGTGACGGCCCCGCTCCTCGTAGCCTTCGCCCTTTTCCTCGGCTGGCAACTCCGGCGGGCTTCGCCGCCCTCCGCGGCGGCGCGGTTCGCCTCCGACCGGAATCTGTGAAACGTTACTCGCCATCGCGAAGGCGCTTGCAGGAGGAGGACAGAATGGTCGCCGACAGAGGAGACGTCACGCTGGCCGCGCGGTGGAAGTCCCGGACCCCGTACCTGTTGAGCGTCCTCCGGATCGTCACGGCGTTTCTCTTCGTGCAGTACGGGACGACGAAGCTCCTCGCCTTCCCCGCGGCCGTGATGCCGGGCGGCGGGACGGCCCCGTTGACGTCGCTGCCGGGTGTCGCCGCCATTCTGGAGCTGGTCGGAGGCGCCCTGCTTCTGGTCGGTCTCTTCACGCGACCCGTGGCGTTCGTGCTGTCGGGCGAGATGGCGTTCGCGTACTTCATGGGTCACGCCCCCAAGGGTCTGTGGCCGTCACTGAACGGCGGCGGGCCGGCCGCGTTCTACTGCTTTCTGTGGCTGTATTTCTCGGCGGCGGGGGCGGGCCCGTGGAGCCTCGACGCACTCCGGCACCGAAGCGCCTGATCAGGAATCGGCATGCAGGACTCCCTGATCGTCCGTCCCGTCGTTCCCGGTGACCGGGCCCGGTGGGAGCCCCTCTGGGCGGGCTACAACACCTTCTACGGCCGGACGCTGCCGATAGAGATCACGGACGTCGAGGAAGAGGAAAACGGGAAACGGGAAACGGGAAACGATGCGAGCCGGGAATCGGGAATCGGGAATCGAATTGGTTAACCGGTAGCGAGAAGCGAAGAGAGAGTTTTCCGTGCGTCCTGACCGCAGACAGTTTCTGATCGGTGCCGCGGCCCTCGCCCTGCCGGCTGGAGCCCGGATGCGGGTCGATCCTCACGAAACGAAGGGAACGCGACTCATCCTTCTCGGGACCAAGGGAGGACCCGCTCTGACGAGCCACGGGCGGGCGAACCCCGGCACGCTCCTCTCAATCGAGGGAACGCCCCACGTCGTCGACTGCGGTTACGGGACGTCGCGGCAGCTCGTTTCCGCGGGCGTCCCTCTCAACACCGTGCGATCCCTCTTCATCACCCACCATCACTCCGATCACAACCTCGAGGTCGGCGCGATCGTCTACAACGGATGGGCCGCGGGATCTGCCGGGCGCGTGGACGTCTATGGGCCGCCCGGGCTCGAACGGATGGTCCAGGCGTTTTTCGAGTACATGAAATTCGACATCGACACGCGGATCGAGGACGAGGGACGGCCTGACCTTCGAAAGCTCGTCTTCGTCCACGAGTTCGAGAAGCCGGGCGTCGTCCTCGAGACCGGCGACGTGAAAGTGACGGCCGCCCTCGTGCGCCACCCGCCCATCCGGCACGCGTACGCGTACCGCTTCGATTCGAAGGACCGTTCGATCGTCGTCTCCGGCGACACGACGTATGCGCCGGAGCTCGCGGAGCTCGCCCGGGGCGCCGACGTGCTGGTGCACGAAGTGCTTTACCGGCCGGGCGTCGATGCCCTGCTCCGCCGCGTCGGGGACGCGAGGAGGCTTCGGGAGCACCTTCTCGCGAGCCATTCCATTCCCGAGGATGCCGGCCGGATCGCGGCGCGAGCCGGAGTCTCGACGCTGGTGCTCTCTCATTTCGTCCCGGGAGATGACCCGTCGATCACCGACGCGCAATGGGCGGAGGGCGCGCGGGCGCACTTCAAGGGACGGATCATCGTGGGCCGGGACCTGATGGAGATTTCCCCCGAAGCCCGCCGAGACCGCGTCTGACGCGGCCGGAATCGGGAGCCGAGCGACCAGCGGGACCGAGACGGCCGCGGTACTCCGCGGTCAACTAGGTCGGGAATCGAAGGCCTCCCGAGGCGGAGTCTGGAGACCCATGAGATGGTTGTCGAAAGTCATGAAACCTCATGTTCGCGCCGCCTGGATCCTCGCGGGAATCTGCCTCCTCGCCGGGCCGAGTGGGTTGGCGCCGGCGCAGGCGTCGTCGGGAGCCGGCGCGCCAGTTCAGAAGGGAGCGGTCGTGACCATCCGAGCCACCGGCGCTTTTGACGTAAAGCTCGACGCGCAGACCGCCGAGGAGAAGACGGGAGGCGCGGCGATCAGCCGGATGTCGATCGACAAGCAGTTTCACGGCGACCTCGAGGGAACGAGCAAGGGACAGATGCTGGCCGCCGGCACGGGGGTCAAGGGCTCGGCCGGGTACGTCGCGATCGAGCAGGTCACCGGCACTCTTCACGGAAGGACAGGGACCTTCGTCCTCCAGCACAGCGGCACGATGACGCGGGGAGCGCCGCAGCTCTCCGTCACCGTGGTTCCCGACTCCGGGACCGGCCAGCTCGCCGGTCTCGCCGGAAAGATGGCGATCCGGATCACGGAGGGAAAGCACTTCTACGAGTTCGAGTACACACTCACGCCGCCGGGCAATTAGAGAGCGGAGTCGCGGGGTGCGTGTGAGCGCCGGGATAGGATTTCGCGGATGACGCAGCCCGCCCCGGGCGACGGCCCCCCGATCCTGACGGGCTCGAATCCTTCCGGGCGGAGGCCCGAGGTGATCGTCGAGTTTCTGTTCGACCGAGGGCTGCTGTTCGTCGCCGTCCGCAACATCGGGGAGCTGCCCGCGGTCGGGATCTCGGTCCGGTTCGATCCGGCGCTGCGCGGATTAAACGGCAGCCGGGAGATCTCGGCCCAGGCTCTTTTCCGCGGCATCGAGTTTCTCGGCCCGAATCGCGAGATCTCGACGTTGCTCGATCGGAGCGATTCGTTCTTCGGCCGCGAGCCGGCGACGCGGGTGACCGTCGAGGTCCGATATGCCGGCCGCGACGGACGGCGCTACGAGGAGACCATCCGTCACGATCTCGAGATCTTCCGGGACCTCGCCTTCGTGCCGGACCCGCCGGGGGCGGAGACTTCTCCCACGATCCACGATTCTCAGGAGGTGCCTTGATGCCGCCGCCGCAGGACCCCTACAAGAACTTCAACTTCCGCGTCGAGATCGATGGAATCTCGATCGCCGGCTTCTCCGAATGCAGCGGCCTCGGCACCCGCGTCGACGTCATCGAATACCGCGAAGGCGGCAGCTCGGCGATCCGCAAGCTGCCCGGGCTGCGGAAGGTCAGCGACATCGTGCTGAAGCGCGGCGTGACGGGCTCGAGCGAGCTCCAGGACTGGCACAAGAAGATCCTGAACGGCCAGACGGACCGCCGAAACGGCTCAGTCGTCCTTCTCGACGACGCCGGACAGGAAGTCGTTCGCTGGAACTTCTTCCATGCGTTTCCCAGCCGCTGGGAGGGGCCTCACCTGAAGGGCGAAGGACAGGACGTCGCGATCGAGACGCTGACGCTCGCGTGCGAAGGACTCGAACGGGTCACCTGAGAGGCGTCACGACGCGAGACGCGCTTTCACCCTCATGACCGACGTTTCGGCCCAGTTTGGCCCGATCGACATCTATCTCTTCGACCAGATCCTGAGAGGGCGCATCAATCCGGGCCTGACGGTCCTGGACGCCGGCTGCGGGCAGGGACGCAATCTCGTCTTCCTCCTTCGACAGGGAAACGACGTCCTCGCCCTCGATCCCGACGCGGACGCCGTGGCGGCGGCGCGGCGGCTGTTCTCGTCCCTGGCGCCCCGGCTGCCTGCTTCGAACCTGCGGCAGGAGGCGGTCGAGTCGAGCACGTTCCCCGACGAAGCCGCGGACGTCGTCTTGAGCAGCGCGGTGCTTCACTTCGCGCGCGACGAGGCGCATTTCCGCGGAATGCTTCTGGGAACCTGGCGGCTCGTGAAGCCGGGCGGGCTCCTCTTCTGCCGGCTCGCCTCCTCGATCGGCATGGAGACGCGCGTGACGCCGCTCGGAGGGAGGCGGTTCCGGCTTCCCGATGGCAGCTCCCGCTATCTCGTCGACGAGGCGTACCTCCTCGACCTGACCCGGGAAATGGGCGGCCGTCTCCTCGATCCGCTGAAGACGACGGTCGTGCAGGACCAGCGGTGCATGACGACCTGGGTGGTCCGGAAGACGGGCTGAGGAGCGTCGCGCTCCCGTTGCGCCTCCCCGGCGCTTCTCATAGGCTTCGGTCCCATGCAGACACTGTTTGACGCGGCCGGGCAGAAGTCCGTGGTCGAGAGGCTCGATCGCTTGACGCCCTCGTCTCCGCGGCAGTGGGGAAAGATGGATGTCGCGCAGATGATGGCGCATTGCTCGGCCGCGCTCGCCGTGGCGACGGGCGACACGCCGCGCCAGCAGGCCCTGATCGGCCGGATCTTCGGACCGTTCGTGAAGTCTTCCCTGCTCGGAGAAAAGCCTTTCAGCCGGAACTCCCCGACGGACCCGACGTTCGTCGTCACCGATCAAAAGGAGTTCGTAAAGGAGAAGGAGCGGCTGACCGGCCTGATCAGCCGCTTCGCCGAGCGCGGTCCCGAGCACGCCGGCGCGCAGGTTCACTCCTTCCTGGGAAGGCTGCGCGGGGACGAGTGGGGCGTGATGATGTACAAGCACCTCGACCATCATTTGAAGCAGTTCGGCGCGTAAGCGTCGCGGCGGCTGGAGTATCGGACGGCCCCGGCCTCATGATCCGAAACAGCCCGAGCGCCGCCGGGGCCGGCGGCGGCGAAAACAGCTACACGAAGATCTACCGTGCGGTCTCGCGGATTCCTCGCGGGCGGGTGGCGACTTACGGGCAGATCGCGGTTCTCGCGGGAGTGCCCCGGCAGGCGCGACTCGTCGGATATGCGCTTCACGCTATCCGCGAAGGCAGCGGAGTCCCGTGGCACCGCGTCGTCAATGCGCAGGGAAGGATCAGCCCGCGGTCGGGCGGCGAGGCTCCCATGCACGTCGTCCAGCGCCGGCGGCTCGAACGCGAACAGGTGCGGTTCGATGCCCGGGGCCGCATTCCGCTCGAGCGTTATCGGTGGGGCCGCCGGTGACGGTCATCGAGACGCGGCGCCTCGTCCTTCGCCGGCTGACGGAGGAAGACGCGCCTTTCGTCCTGGAGCTGTTGAACGATCCCGGATGGCTCCGCTACATCGGTGACAAGGGCGTCACGGATCTCGACGACGCGCGCCGGTACATCCGGACGGGGCCGGTCGACATGTACGCGCGCCGCGGGTTCGGGCTGTACCTCACCTTCCTGAAAGAAGGCGGTCAGCCGATCGGATTGTGCGGGCTTCTCCGCCGCGACGGGCTCGAGGATCCCGACATCGGGTTCGCGTTCCTCCCGTCGTTCCGCGGCCAGGGATACGCGCACGAGGCGGCGGCGGCGACGCTGGCGTACGGGAGGGGAGCGCTCGGGCTCAACCGGATCGTCGCCATCACGTCTCCGGACAACGACAGATCGGCGCGCCTTCTCGAGAAGCTCGGATTGAAGTTCGAGGGGATGACGCGGCTGACTCCCGAGGCGGAGGAAGTCAGGCTGTTTGCCAATCGAGAGTCGAGAGTCGAGAGTTGAGAGTCGAGAGTTGAGAGTCGAGGGTTGAGAGTTCGACTCTGGAGGTGTCGATGAAGACACGGGTGCTGGTTCTTCTGCTGGGCTGCGTCTCCGCCGTCGCTTTGGCGGCGGAACAGGCACCCGCGGGTCGAGACGAGCAGGCGATTCGCGCGGTCGTGCGCGAGTATCTCCACGGGCTTCAGTTCAACGACGTCCCGAGCCTGCAGCGCGCGTTCTGGCCCGGTGCGAGCCTCTTCTGGGTGAAGAAGACGGGCGAGCTTGGACAGCTCAGCCAGGCCGACTGGTACAAGGGGTTCGCCGGAAGCGCCGGGAAAGAAGAGGCCGGGGACCTCCGGATCGTGTCCGTCGACGTCGCCGGCGACGCGGCGTCCGTCAAGGTGCAGGAGGACTACGAGAAATCCCGGTACATCGACTACCTGTCGCTGCTGAAGATCGGCGGCGGCTGGAAGATCGTGGCCAAGATCTATACCGTTTCGCCCCGATGACGAGGCCGCGGACGAAGAAGGTTTCCATGGGGAAGAATCCGGTGCCGGTGGCGGCTCATTTCGAGGGGCGGTCTCCCTCGGTCCGCAGGATCTATGACCGGCTGCTGGACGCGGCGGGCAGGTTCGGTCTCGTGGGAGAGGAGGCCAAAAAGACGTCGATTCACTTGACGCGCCGCACCGCCTTTGCGGGAGTCGCCACCCGCAACGAGTTTCTCGTGCTCACGCTCAAATCCGATAAAGACATCGCGAGCGCGCGGATTGGCCGCCGGGAACGAGCGTCCGCGCACCGGTGGCACCTCGAAGTAAAGCTCCAGGATCCGCGCGAGGTCGATGGCGAGCTCGTCGGCTGGTTGCGGCAGGCTTATGCGCTCGCGGAGTGACGAAGCCCCGCGTTCATCCCGCGTAGCATCTCGTTCGAAGGGAGGCGAGATGACGGGGACGCTGGTTCTCTTCCGTCCGGCACGGCCGGGCGGCGAGTCGCCGTTCGCAGGACCGGGTGAGTCGAGACGCCATGCCGGACAGAATTCGCCAGCGTCTCGAGACCCGGAACATCGAACTTCCGTCGCCGAGCGCTCCCGGCGCCAACTACGTCCCGTTCGTGCGGACGGGAAACCTCATCTTCCTGACGGGGCAGCTCTCCCAGTGGAACGGCGAGAGAAAATTCATCGGAAAGCTCGGGCGGGAGTTCGGTGTCCCGGAAGGCCAGCAGGCGGCGCGGCTGTGCGCTCTGAATCTTCTCGCGCATCTCGATTCCGCCGTAGGCGGTGCGCTCGATCGCGTCCGCCGCTGCGTGCGGATCGCCGGGTTCGTCAACTCGACGCCGGACTTCACGTCCCAGTCCCAGGTGATCAACGGGGCATCCGATCTTTTCCTCGAGGTCTTCGAGGAGGCGGGGCGCCACGCGCGCATGGCGGTAGGAGTCAGCGCCCTGCCCTACGACGTCGCGGTCGAGGTCGAGGGCGTGTTCGAAGTTGAGAGTTGAGAGCTCAGAGTTGAGAGTTCAGAGTTCAGAGTTCAGAGTTGAAAGGAGTATCCAGGCTCGACGCTCAGCGCTTAACGCTCAACCCTCAACCTTCTCCCCACTCCCAGCCCCGCCGCCCTCCCCGTCGCCCATGCCCACTGGAAGTTGTGCCCGCCGATCGGGCCGAAGGCGTCGAGCGCTTCGCCGCAGAGGAACAGGCCCGGGCATCGGCGGCTCTCCATGGTCCGCGGATCGATCTCGGCCAGGCTGACGCCGCCGCCCGTGACTTCCGCCTTCGCGTAGCCTTCGTGCCCGTCCCAGGGGAGCGGCCCGCGCGTCAGTTCCTCCACGAGGCGGACTCGTTCTTCGCGCCGGAGGCGTGACAGAGGCCGACCCGGATCGACACCGGCCGCCCGGGAGAGTGCGGACGCGAGTCTCTCCGGCATGGCGCCGCGCAGCGCGCCCACGACGGTCTTCGAGCCGTCGGGCCGGAGGGCCGCGGTCCACTCGCTCTCCTCGCGACCGCTCCAGCGCACCGACAGCCGAGCGGGTGATGGATCCCCGAGCGACCGCACCGCGACGTGCGAGACGTCGAGTAGCGCGGGGCCGCTGTAGCCCTGGTGCGTGAAGAGAAATCCCCCGGCCGCGGTCGCGCTTCGCGCGCCATCGCGCGCGGTGAGGGTGACCGCCAGAGATATGCCGGCCAGCTCCGAAAAGACGGACGCCGGCGCGGTCAGCGGCGTCAGCGCGGGGTAGGTCGCGTGAACGACGTGGCCCAGCCCGCGGAGGATGTCGATCCCGGATCCGTCGCTGCCCGACTTCGGAATGGACAACCCGCCGGTGGCGGCCACGACGGCATCGGCCTCGATCGGCGGCGCGCCGGAGCGCTCGACTCTCCAGCGACCTCTCCGCGGCGTGAGACCCGTGACCAGAGTGTTCGTCAGGAGCCGGACGCCGCGGCGGCGCGCGAGGGCGAAGAGGCGGTCTCTCACGTCGCGCGCGCGCTACGACGCCGGGAAGAGCTTGCCGGTCTCCGTCTCCTCGGAGAGAGGAAGACCCGCGTCCCGCTCGAAGAACGAGATCTGCTCCGCCAGAGGCCAGGATCGGAGCATCTTGCGGAGCGTGTTCACCGAGGAATCGCTCACGAAACGGGCTTCCTCCGTCCGGGACGGCAGGATGTTGCAGCGCCCCCCGCCGCTGATGAGGATCTTGCGGCCGCCGTCGCGCGTTCGCTCCAGGAGGAGCGTCTCGACCCCCTCGCCCGCGGAAAAAATCGCGGCCATGGTGCCGGCGGCTCCCGCGCCCACGACGACCACGCGACGACGCCCGGAATCCACCTCCCAAAGATAGGTCGGCGGCCCCGGAGACGGAATCGCGACCGCCTCCCCGACCGGCCGGCGCAGAAACTTCGGGCCGGCTCGCGCGTCAGAGCCTCAGAGGTGCTTCATGAACGGATTTGGCCGCGACCTGCGCTCAGGGCTCAGAACGCTTCGCAAGAACCCGGGATTCGCCCTGGTTGTCATCGCGGTCCTCGGGCTGGGCATCGGCGCGAATACGGCCATCTTCAGCCTCATCGACGCGGTCCTTCTCCGACCGCTGCCCTATCCGGCGCCGGAACGCCTCCTCCTCCTTCCGGCGCAACACCGGCCCAACGACATGGGCGCGGAAGTCTCACTCGCGAACTTCCTCGACTGGCGCCGGCAGAGCCGCTCGTTCGAGGACCTGGGGGCCTGGGCGCCCGCTTCGTTCGACCTGGCCGCGGGCCGGGCGGAGCGGGTCTCCGGGGCGCGCATCACGCCCGCGGGTCTTCGCGCGCTCGGAATGAAGCCGCTGCTCGGGCGGCTTTTCCTGCCGGACGAAGAGGGGCCCGAGTCTCGCGTCGCGCTCCTGAGCTACGGCTTCTGGCGCAGCCGGTTCGGAGGGGACCCTCGCGTGGTCGGGACGGTGGTTCGACTCTCCGGCTTCGAGTTTCCCGTCGTCGGCGTCATGCCTCCCGGGTTTCAATTCCCGTCCGGGGACGTTCAGATCTGGACTCCGCTCCGCATGACCGAGCGGCGCGTTCAGGATCGGCAGAGCCGGTATCTGTACGCGCTGGGACGGTTGAAGGCCGGCGTCTCTCTCCGCACGGCGCAGGCGGAAATGGACTCGGTCACGGCGGCGCTCGCGATCGAGCACCCCGATCAGAACCGAGACTGGGGCGTGCGGCTCGTTCCGCTTCGGGAGTCTCTGGTCGGCGCGACGCGCCCCGTCCTGATGATCCTGCTCGCGACGGTGGCTCTCGTCCTCGTGATCGCGTGCGCGAACATCGCCAACCTCCAGCTCGCGAGAGCGGCGTCGCGACCCCGCGAGATGGCGATTCGCTCGGCAATGGGCGCCTCCGCGGCGGACGTTCTCCGCCAGTTGCTCGTCGAGGGCTCGATATTCGCTTTCGCGGGCGGGCTCCTCGGTGTCGTCCTCGCGAGGGCAAGCCTCGGGCTCCTGGGGGCGTGGAGCGCGCCGGGCGCCGAGCACGTGCGCATCGACGGCCGGGTCCTGCTCTTCACGCTCGCCGTCTCGGCGGTGACCGGAATCGTCTTCGGCCTCGTGCCCGCGCGCGCCGCGCTGCGCCACGACCTCCTCGAGGATCTCCGCGAGCAGGGACGCGGAGCGACCGGCGGCGCGCGGCAGAATCGGTTCCGGCGTCTTCTCACAGCCGGTCAGATCGCCACGGCGCTCGTGCTTCTGATCGGAGCCGGGCTCCTGCTGTCGAGCCTGGCGAGGCTCCAGAGGGTCGAGCCCGGTTTCAACCCGCGAGACCTCTCGACGCTCGAGGTCGTTCTCTCTTCGCCGCGCTACGCGGAGCCGGAGCGGAGGTCGACCTTCGTTCGCGAGCTCGTCGACCGCGTCTCGCGGCTGCCGGGAGTGCGCTCGGCCGCGGCGGTCGCCCACCTCCCGTTCAGCGGCAGCAACAGCACGACGGGGTACACGATCGAGGGCCATCCGCTTTCGCGTCCCGGAAGCGAGCCGGAGGCGGGGTTGCGCGAGGTGACTCCCGGGTTTTTCCGCGCGCTCGATATCCCGGTCCTCGAGGGCCGCGACTTCTCCTCGCGAGACAACGCCCGGTCTCCGGCCGTGGTGGTGGTCAATCGGACCTTCGCACGCCGGTACTGGCCCCGGTCGAGCGCGGTCGGGAAGCAGGTGTCGCTTTCCGACGGCGCCCGCTCCGCCCGCGAGATCGTCGGCGTGGTCGCCGACATCCGCCACACGGCGCTCGACATTCCGGCCGTGCCGGAGATCTACGTCAGCTTCGAGCAGAACGCCGGCGACGACGTCGTGCTCGTCGTCCGATCCAAAGACGGCGGTGCGGCGCTCGATGAACGCCTGCGCTCGGCCGTGGCGAGCCTCGATCCGGACCAGCCGGTCTTCCACGTGCGACGGATGAAAACCGTCCTCGCGGCCTCGACGGCGAGGTCGCAGCGGACGACGGCGCTCGTCGGAGTCTTCGCGGCGGTGGCTCTGATCCTCGCCGTTCTCGGCGTCTACAGCGTGATCTCCTATTCCGTCGCGCAGCGCGGGCGGGAGTTCGCCATCCGCCTGGCCGTCGGCGGCCGCCGGCTGGACGTGCTGCGGCTCGTTCTCGGGGAAGGCATGGAGGTCGCGCTCGCCGGGATCGGCGCGGGCCTGGCGGTCGCGTGGGCCTCGACGCGGTTCCTGGCGAGCCAGCTGTTCGAGGTTCGGACCGACGACCCGGCGACGTTCGCCGCGACGGCCGCCGTTCTCGGCGCGGTCGCGCTCGCCGCCTGTCTGATTCCGGCGTGGCGCGCCGCGAGAGTGAGCCCCGTCGTCGCGCTTCGGGGGACGCCGTAAGCGACGCGTGTTCTCGGCGTCCTCTTTCGGATGAGTGACGCCCCTCGCCCCGCCCTCTCCACCGGCGCGCGCGGACGCCGTAAGCGCCCCTGTTCTCAGGGTCCATTTCCGGACGGGTGGCTCTTCTCACCCCGGCCCTCTCCCCCGGCGCGCGGGGAGAGGGAGAGGAGGAGAGGAGTCCGCGTGACATTCTGGCGCTGGATGACACCGGCTCGTGGATTTTTGTCGCGACCCCAGGATGGCGCCGTCCGGCGCGGCCTTCCGTCGGCGGATTTCCCCGCGGCGCGCCGAACTTTCGCGGGGATCGCCCGTAAACCCTCCTCAGAACGATGTGGGCTAGACGCGCGAGTCTCGGGGCCGTCACGGCGGCGCTTCTGGCGCTGTCGGGCGGCGCGCTTCGGGCGAGCGGCCCGTCCGTTGCCCGCGACCCCGTCGCGGCCGAGATCGAGCGGTGCTCGGCGATCCTGAAGAAGAGCCCGGCCGCGGACGAGATTTCGGCGGACGTCAAGAAAAACGGCGAGCCCGCCCTCGACCGGGCGAGACAGGCGCTTCGGGACGGACGGCGGCTTCTCGCGCTGCAGCGTCTGGGCAGCGCGCGCATGGGCATCGAGGCGGCGGAGTATCTGCAGGCGCGTCCCGCTTCGCAGCGAAAGGACGTCGCTCTCTTCGAAGCAGAGTGGGCGCGCGTCGGAAAGGCGCTCCGGCCGGTGCTCGAGGGCTCGGCGGCGACCCGGTTCGAAAGCGTCCGGCCCGCCGCGGTCCGGGCGCTCGCGGAGTCGACGATCGGGCAGGTGCGCGGATACTACGAGGCGAGCCTCGATTACGGGCGGAGCACGATGCCCGACAGCGGCCTCTTCTACCTCGGCACCGCGCAGGCCCAGCGGGATTTCGCGGCCTTCTGCCGCAACCTTCCGGGCGGCGCTCCGCTCCCGCCGCCTCCGGTGCGCGGCCTCGCTCCCGAGCTCGACGCGCTCGAAACGCGGCTGCTCGCGGCCTATCGCCCGCCTGCCTCGATCGACCGCCACGCCGACTTCATCGTGACGAGCGCTTCGCTGAACGAGGCGAAGGAGCTCGACGCCGCCGGCCGCCGATACGGCGCGCTGCTGCGCTACCTTCAGGCGGCCCAGCGATTCGCGACGCTGACCCCGCCGCCCGCCGACCCGGGCGATCTGAAATCGCGGTTGGCGCAGATCGAAGCCCGCCTGGCGGCGAGCTCCTCCGACCAGAGTCTCGGCCGCCTCTTCGTCGAAGCCGCCCAGGCGGACCTGGCTACGGAAGGCTCCAACGGCGCCACCGCCTCGGCGATCGTCCAGGAGGTTCTTCCGCTCTATACCGCGGCTGTCGCGGCTCTCGAGCCCGCGCGCGAGGCGGCGCCCAAGCCGGACTCGGCCGTCACCGTCACGCTGGTGCGCTGGCCCTACACCTGAAACATCTCCGACCCGGCAGGTCTGCTGGCACGTAGCGTCGTCTCGGGGTTCCAAGGGAAAGCGCGCTTCGTCTCCGAAAACTACGGCGACTCGGCCCTCGCGAAACGGTTCGGAGTCACGCGTTATCCCGCGATCTTCGTCGACGACGTTCTCGCTGCCACGCCCAAGGACTTCGGGTTCTACGGGAAGGGGGAGGGCGAAGGGGGCGGCCGGTACACGCCGTTGAAGAGCCCGGAGACCCACGAGCGTTTCCGGGCCGATCTCACCCGGATGATCGAGCTCGTTCTCGCGGGGAAAAAAGAGGCGGCGCGCGCCCAGGCCCCGTCACCCGCCGCCGCGGAGATCCCCGCCCTCCCGGCGCTCTCGCTAACCGATCTCGACGGGAAGAAGCTTTCCCGGGAGGATCTGGCCGGACGTGTCGTGCTCGTCGAGTTCTGGGCGACCTGGTGCCCGCCGTGCCGCGGCACCCTGGGCTGGCTCGGTGAGCTCAAGAAGCGCCATGGGGACCGGGTCGCCGTCGTGGCCGTCGCGATCGAGTCCGACGAGGCAAAGGTGCGCCAGCTCGCGGGCGAGCTGCGCCTGCCGTTCGTCTGGACCATGGGATCACCGGATCTCGCCCGCAGCTTCGGCGACGTGAGCGGTCTCCCGACTCTCTTCGTCTTCGACGCGACGGGGCGGACGGGAGGGGTTTTCTTCGGAGCGCCCCCGGACCTCCACGCGCGCGCCGAAGCGTCCGTCGCGGCCCTTCTGAAGTAGCTCCGCTTCCAGGCCGCGGCCGGGCGTCTTGGAAAGCCGTGCCCCGGTGCGAAACAATGCCGCATGGTCCCGCGACGGAATACTCGATCGGCCGGAGACGCTCCCCGGCGCCTCCATCGCCCCGCGCCGCATCTCGCGCCGCCCGTCCAGATCCGGCGATACGAGGCCGGCGACGCCGAACGCATCTACGAGGCCGCCCGTGAGTCTCTCGCGGAGATCTCTCCGTGGATGCCCTGGTGCCACCCGGACTACTCGCTCGAGGAGAGCCGGGGCTGGATCGCGCACTGCGAGGTCGTGTGGCGGGAGGGACGCGAGTACAACTTCGCCATCGAGGACGAGTCGCACGGTTTTCTCGGCACGTGCGGACTGAACCAGATCCGGAGAGAGGAGCGCGCCGCCAACCTCGGGTACTGGGTGCGCACGTCGGCGGCGGGCCGCGGTGTCGCGACGGCGGCCGTGCGGCAGCTCGCCCGGTTCGCGTTTCGCGAGACGAACCTCGTTCGCCTCGAGATCGTCGTGGCGGTCGGAAACGCCGGCAGCCACCGCGTCGCCGAAAAAGCGGGCGCGAGAGCGGAAGGGCTCGTGGGCGACCGGCTCGTGCTGCGGGGCGTGCGGCACCCGGCCGTCGTGTACGCGTTGGAGAGGTCGACAGGCGGGAGGCGGTAGGCGGGAGGCGGAACGGGGGGAGATACCGCGGAGGGGGCCGGCTTTCATGCGAGAGCTCTCGTGAGAAAAATCATCGCGTACCTGGCGACGAGCGCCGACGGATACATCGCCCGCTCCGACGGAGACGTCAAGTGGCTCGACCGTCCCCACCCTCCGGGCGATTACGGGATGCCGGAGTTCTATCGCTCGATCGACACAGTGCTGCTCGGCCGCAAGACGTGGGAAATGGGCGTCAGGCTCGGTCAGAGCTCCTTCGCAGGGAAGAAAAACTACGTCTTCTCGCGTGGCCCGAAAAGCGCGAACGCCGCAGGCGTCGAGTTCGTGAGCGATGAGGACGGGAAGCTCGCCCGCCGACTGAAGGAAGAAAGCGGAAAGGACATCTGGCTGGTGGGAGGGGCGAGCCTCTTCGCGTCCTTCCTGGATACGGGTCACGTCGACGAGCTCATCCTCCACGTCATTCCGGTCCTCATCGGCGAGGGAATCCCCCTGGTCGAGCCGGGGAGGCGCGAGCTTCCTCTGACGCTCCATTCCTCGCAGGCCTACCCCGACGGAGTGGTCCGGCTGCATTACACGCTGGGCAAGGAGCGTCCGCCTGCCGCCTCTCGCCTACCGCCTCCCGCCCCCCGGGCCTAAGGAGATCCAATGCCCTCGTGAGAATCGACGTGCTCGAAGGGCGAACCCGCGGCGAGCTCGACGCCATCGGCGAAGGTGTCCACCAGGCCCTCGTGGAGTCGATCGGAATTCCCGCGCTCGACCGGTTTCAGGTGATCGCGGAGCACGGACCCGGCGGGTTCGTGTTCGATCCCGAATATCTGTCGATCCGGCGCACCCGCGGGATCGTCTTCGTCCAGATCACGATCTCCGTGGGGCGGACGCTCGAGCAGAAGAGAGCTCTCTACGCCGCCATCGCGCGCAACGTATCCTCCGGCGCGGCCGTCCGTCCCGAGGACGTGCTCGTCAACCTGATCGAAGTCGCCCGCGAGAACTGGTCGTTCGGCAACGGCGTCGCGCAGTACGCACCCTCGAATTCGGAAGGAGGTCCTCCATGACCGACCTCTCATGGAGGTCGCCCAGGACGGCGGTGCGGGCGAGCGCGATCCAGGGCCGCGGTCTGTTCGCGACCGAAGAGATCCGCGCGGGCGAAATGGTGGCGATCAAGGGGGGCTTCATCTTCGGGCGCGAAGACCTCGCCGGCGTCGAGTCGCGTCTCGGGCCGGCCGAGATCCAGGTCGCCGACGGATTTTTCATCGGTCCGGTCCGCTCGGAAGAGCGCGAGGGAGGCATGATCTTCAGCAATCACTCGTGCGAGCCCAACGTCGGCATCGCCGGTCAGATCGTTTTCGTCGCGCTCCGGGACATCCGGCCGGGCGAGGAGATTACGCACGACTGGGCCATGACCGATGACGATGCGTACGAGATGGAGTGCCGGTGCGGCGCGGTGTCCTGCCGCAAGGTGATCACGGGACAGGACTGGAGGAAACCGGAGCTCCGGGAGAAGTACGGGGATCACATGTCCTGGTATCTGCGGGACAAATGGAAACGCGAACAGGCGGGCCGATGACGCTGTCCTACAATGACCTTCGATGTCCTTCCGATTCCAGGGCCGGGTTTCGCGCTGGGCCGGATGGGCGGCCGCCACGGCTTCGACGAAGGTGCCGCGGATCGCTCGACGTCGACGTTTCAAACTCGAAGTCGCGGCGGGTCGGCGACGACGGTGAGGTGCAAAGATGACTTCCCCCGGAGAGATCGGGCGCATCGGCTGGATCGACCTGACGGTTCCCGACGCGGACGCCGTCCGGGATTTCTATCTTTCCGTGGTCGGATGGAGCGCGAGCGACGTCGACATGGGGGGATACAGCGACTACTGCGTCCACCCGGAACCGGGCGAGGCGCCGGTGGCCGGCATCTGCCACGCGCGCGGGAGCAACGCCGCCGTTCCCCCGCAGTGGTTGGTCTACATCACGGTCGCCGACCTCGACGAAAGCCTTCGGAACTGCGTCGCGCTCGGGGGCCAGGTCCTCCACGGGCCCGCCGCCTACGGAGGCCAGGGACGCTTCTGCATCTTTCGCGACCCCGCCGGCGCGATCGCGGCGCTGTATCAGGGAGCATGATCGACGTCGTCCTCAAGCGGTTCGAGTCTCCCGACGAAACGCGGCGGTTTCCGAAGGGAAGGTTCGAGATCGTCCGGCTCGGCGGAATGACGATCGGCCGCGCGACTTACGAGCCGGGGTGGAAGTGGTCGCAAGACGTCGGGCGCGAGCTCGGACAGACGCGCTGTGCGGTCGGCCACCTCGGAATGGTCCTGTCGGGGAGGGCTGTCGCGGCGTTCGACGACGGGCACATCGTCGAGCTCGTGGCGGGCGGCCTGTTTTCCATCCCCGACGTTCCGCACGACAGCTGGGTCGTCGGGTGGCAGCCGTATGTGTCCCTCCATTTTCTGGGCGCGGAGGAGTACACGCGCTGACGTTGCGACGCGGCGCTGCGGCCGCGCATACGCGAAGCCGCCCGGGAGGTCTCGAGATGACGGACACGGATACTGTGCGCCAGTTTCTCCGCCACACCCTCGCGACGCTCGCGTACCGCGGAGCCAAGGCGGTCCGGGGCACGCCGCCCGAATTTTCGCGATTCCAGTCGCGCGAAGGCGTCCGGACTCCCGGTCAGATCCTCGCCCACATCGGGGACCTCCTCGACTGGGGAGCGACGATCGCCCGCGGCGCGACCGCCTGGAAAGAGACGCCGCCGGCGGACTGGGACGGCGACGTTGCCCGGTTTTTTCGGGGCTTAGAAGAGCTCGACCGGATCCTCGCGTCGGCGGAGCCGCTCGGGAACAGTCCCGAGAAGCTGTTCCAGGGCCCGATCGCCGACGCGCTCACGCACGTGGGACAGATCACGATCCTGCGGCGCATGGCGGGCAGTCCGGTGCGAGGCGAGAGCTACTTCAAGGCCGACATCGCCGCCGGCCGGCTGGGAGCCGAGCAGAAGCCGCCACGATTCGAGTTCGATTGACGCTTGACCTTGACGGGAGCCTCCGCGGACCGGCTTCACCCGTCTCCCGGCGGCCGCCACCCGCTCTGAGATAATCCGCTCCGTCGCTCGCTCGATGGAGAACGCATGGCCGACTCGGAACTGGAGCTCTTCGAGGCGGTCAAGACCGGCCGCCGGCCGGACGTCGAGGCGCTGCTCGATCGCCAGCCCGAGCTTCTCTCCGCCCGCGTCCCGGAGGGTCCGTCGGCGATTCTGCTCGCGGCCTATTACCGGCACCCCGAAATCGCCGACTCGTTCCTCGCTCGCGGCGCGCCGCTCGACGTCTTCGAGGCGAGCGCGTTCGGAAAAACGGACCGTCTGCGCCAGTTGCTGAAGGAGGACGGGTCGCGCGCGAATGCCTGGTCTCCCGACGGCTTCTTCCCGCTCGGGCTCGCGGCATTCTTCGGGCATCCCGAGGCGGTCCGGGTTCTGCTCGACGCGGGCGCCGACGTGGGTGCGACGGCGAGAAACGCAATGCGGGTGCAGGCCCTGCACGCCGCGGCCGCGGCGCATGATCCCGAGTCGATCCGCCTGCTTCTCGAAGCGGGGGCGGATGCGAATGCGGTGCAGCAGGCCGGCTACGTGGCGCTGCACGAGGCCGCCGGCAATGGAGATACGGCCATGGCATCGCTGCTGGTCGCTCACGGCGCCCGCACCGATGTGCGTGCCGAGGATGGGCGAACGGCCGCCGAGATGGCGCGGGCGAAAGGGCACGAGGAGCTGGCGCGGTGGCTCGACTCCCGCGAGGGCGCGTGAATCCGCCCGCGGTCTCTCTTCCGGAGAAGCCGTTCTGGCGGTGCCCCCGATGCGCCCGGCTCTTCGCGAACCGCAATCAGACGCACGCGTGCGGCCGCCATGACCTGTCGGCGCTTTTCGCGGGCCGCGATCCCGCGATCTTCGCGCTCTTCCAGTCGCTCGAGAAAATGGTCCGCCGGTGCGGGCCGGTCACCGTCATTCCCGAGAAGACCCGGATCGCGTTTCAGGTCCGCATGTCGTTCATGGCAGTGGCGCCGCGGCAGATGCATCTGATCGGTCACTTCGTCTTCGCGCGGCGCGTCCCGAATCCGCGGTTCCAGAAGATCGACACGATCTCGCCACAAAACGTCGTGCACCATTTCTGTCTGGAGCGGCAGGACGAGCTCGACGAAGAATTCGAGGGTTGGATTCGCGAGGCGTATGCCGTCGGCAGCCAGAGCGGGGAGTGGAGCGTTGAGCGTTGAGAGTTGAGAGTTGAGAGTTAGGAGTTGAGGGTTGAGAGGGAAAATCAGCTGATAGCTGATAGCTGACCACGATGACGGATTTCCACCGTCTTTTTGCTTACGAGACCTGGGCGAACCGGCAGGCCGTCGCGTCGCTCCGGGCGGCCGCCGGCGGCCCTCCCCAAAAGGCGCGGAAGGTCCTCGCGCATCTCGTCGGAACGGGAAGGCTCTGGCTCTCCCGCATCCAGGGGACGGAAAAGGCAGTGGTCTGGCCCGATCTCTCCGTCGACGAGTCCGCATCGGGGCTGGAGGACCTGGCCGCCCGGTGGTCCGCCCTCCTGCGGGACTCCGGCCCCGGCGAGCTTTCCCGTGTCGCGTCGTACACCAACAGCAAGGGCGAGCCGTGGACGAGCGTGGTCGCCGACATCCTGATGCACGTCGTGATTCACTCGGCCTATCACCGCGGCCAGATCGCGCTCGTCCTCCGGGAAGCCGGCAACGAGCCCGCCTACACCGATTTCATCGAGGCGGTCCGGAGAGGAAAACTGGAGCCCGCGGGTTAAAGCGGCTCCTTCCCGGCCTTTCGTCCCGCTGAACGGCTGAACGGCTGAACGGCTGAACGGCTGAACGCTGAATGCTTGACCCCACCCGGGTTGACTTGCGCCCTTTTAACGCCTTACGCTGATCCTGTGGATAAGCGCTCCCGTCCCTCCGGTTCCCCTCCCGCCTCCCGCCTCCCGCGCGGCGCCGCCGCGGAGGGCCCTCCGTCGCGGGACCTGGGCGGGCCGCTGGTCGGGCAGATCGTCGCCGCCGGCGCGCGCAAAGAAGGCCTCCGCCGGAGAGACTGGCGCCCGGCGGCGGCGCCCGGCCCGCGCCCGTACGCGGAGCTTCGCGCGGCGTCCGCCTTTTCGTTTCTCGACGGCGCCTCGCTTCCCGAAGATCTCGTGGAGCACGCCGCCCGGCGC
>JBBRDK010000044.1:0-28092 GCA_038203955.1 Thermoanaerobaculia bacterium
GGTATCCGTGACGCGGAACCGGCGTGAAGTTGAACGCGGCGAGGATCGCGTCCTCATTCGACGCCAGGCGCAGGAAGGCGAGGACGCTCTGCGGGCTGTCCCGGAAGTCGACCCACTCGAACCCGGCGGGCTCGAAGTCGAGCTCGTGCAGGGCGAGCTCCGAGGCATGGAGGTGGTTCAGCCGCGCCGACCAGCGCCGGATCCCCGCGTGCAAGGGCTGCCCGAGCAGGTGCCACTGCACGCTCGAATCGTGGTCCCACTCCGCCCACTGCCCGATGTCGCCGCCCATGAAGAGGAGCTTCTTGCCGGGGACCGCGGCCTGGTAGGCGAGGAGAAGCCGCAAGTTCGCGAACTTCTTCCAGTCGTCGCCCGGCATCGTGTTCAGGAGCGACCCCTTCATGTGGACGACCTCGTCGTGCGAGAGCGGCAGCAGGAAGTTTTCCGAGTAGGCGTACATGGGCCGGAAGGTCAGGAGCCCGTGGTTGAACGCGCGGTGCACGGGATCGAGCTCGAGGTACTCGAGCGTGTCGTTCATCCACCCCATGTCCCACTTCATGCGGAACCCGAGCCCGCCGACCGACGTCGGCCGCGTGACCATCGGCCAGGACGTGGACTCCTCGGCGATCGTCAGGACGTCGGGGTGGGCGCGCAGGACGTGCTCGTTCATTCGGCGCAGGAACGCGATCGCGTCGAGGTTCTCCGGGCCGCCGTACTCGTTGGCGACCCACTCGCCGGGGTTGCGCGAGTAGTCGAGGTGGAGCATCGAAGCGACGCCGTCGACGCGCAGCCCGTCGGCGTGGTACGCCTCGATCCAGAAAAGCGCGCTCGAGATGAGGAAGGCCTTCACCTCCGGCCTGCCGTAGTTGAAGATGGCGCTCTTCCAGTCGGGGTGGAATCCCTGACGCGGGTCGGCGTGCTCGTAGAGATGCGTCCCGTCGAAATACCCGAGCCCGTGCTCGTCCGTCGGAAAGTGGGACGGCACCCAGTCGAGGATTACGCCGACGCCTGCCTGATGCAGCTGGTCGATCAGGTACTGGAAGTCCTCGGGTGCGCCCTGGCGCGACGAAGGCGCGAAGAAGCCCGTGACCTGGTATCCCCATGAGGCGTAGTAGGGATGCTCCATCACGGGAAGAAACTCGACGTGCGTGTAGGCCATCTCGCGGGCGTAGTCCGCGAGCGGCGCGGCGATCTCCCGATAGGTCAGGAACCGCCCCGCCGGCCCCCGCATCCAGGATCCCAGATGCACCTCGTAGATCGAGAGGGGCGACGTCGGCTTCTGGAGGGAGGTGCGCCCGGCCATCCACTCCTGGTCGCCCCACACGAAGGGGAGCGCCGCGACGACGGAGGCGGTGCGCGGCGGCCGCTCCTGGCGGAAGGCGAAGGGATCGGCCTTGTCGACGCGGTATCCGCCGTACTCCGAGACGAGGTGGTACTTGTAGACGTCCCCCTCGCCGACCCCCGGGACGAAGCCTTCCCAGACGCCTCCGCCGCCGCGGCGCGAAAGCGGATGGCTCTGCCTGTCCCAGCCGTTGAAGTCTCCCGTCACCGTCACCGTCTTGGCATTGGGGGCGAACACCGCGAAGTGACACCCGGCCGCGCCGCCGCGGGTCAGCGGGTGCGACCCGAGATGATTCTGCAGGTGAAAGTGGCTGCCCTCGTGAAAGAGGTGAAGGTCGTCGTCGGAGAAGAGAGAGCCGGGCGGCGGAGTGCTCGAACGGGCTCGCCGAGGGCGGCGGGCCGGACTGTCATCTTTGGGAGGCCTGGCAACCACGGGAGAAGTGTAGCAACCGGGCAGGAGGCGGGAAGGAGCGCGCCCACCGCGCGGCTCCGGGCGGGAGGCGGCCGTCCAAAGGCGGCCGAACCGCCCGCTTCAAATTCTGCCGCAAGCGAAAGGCGAAAAAATCAAACGCTTGACCCTCAACGCTCGACGCTCGACCGCAACTCGGCCACCGCGCTGTCGACCTGCGCCCATTCGCGCAGGAACACCCCTCTCGTGGCTACCGCGGGAACCCGATCGCAGGCTTTCCCTCCGAGCCAGAGCGCGATGGACCCCGGGAGCCACTCCGAGATCCATCGGAGCGCGGGTACCGCGGCGCGGGGGTCCGTCCCCGTCGGGAGAGAAATCCCGACCGCGTCCACTCCGAGGGCGAGCGCCGCCTCGACGATCTCGCGCGGCGGGATGTCCGTCCCGAGCAGCCGCGGAACGACGCGCCGGCTGGCGAGGTCGACCGCCGCCATCTCGATGCCGAGCCCGTGGCGCTCTCCCGAAAGCGTCGCGAGAAGAACGGATGGCGCCTCGGCGGGCGGAGGCTCCGCCGCCGCGAGCAGGATGGCGAGCCGCAGCGAGAGCTCCTCCGAGGCGAGATGCTCCTGCCGGACGTCGATGGTCCCGCACGCCCACGCCTCCCCCACCTCCTCGAGGAGCGGGCCCGCGACCTCTCGGACGAAGGGGCCGGGCCCCAGACTCTCCGCCGCTTCGGCGAGGCACTCACGGAGGCGGCCCAGGCGGTAGTGCGTCAGCTCTTTGAGCAGGACGGCGACGCGCGGAGAGACATCCCTCCGGACGGGAGCGGCCGATTCGGGCGCCGCTTCGAGGATGCGGGCGAGCTCTTCCGCGGTCTTGGAAACCACTTCGCCGGGCCGGAAGCCTCTCAGGAGCGCGCGCTGGATCAGCATGAGGCGCCTGACGTCCTCGTCTCCGAAGAGCCGGACACCGGAGTGGGCGCGGGACGGGCTCGGAAACCCGTAGCGGCGTTCCCAGACGCGGAGAGTGTCAACGCTCAGCCCCGTCAGGCGAGCGACTTCTCCGATGCGATGTCCAGTTGGCGAGGCCTGCATGGCGAGCCTCCCCGCGCGGTGCGGAGGCCGGAAGGGTACACCCGGAGAGCCGGGGACGGGAAACGGGAGCCGAGCGACCAACGGGAGCGAGACGGCCGCGGTACTCCGCGGTCAACTCGATCGGGAATCGAAAGATCCGTATAGCTCCCGCCTACCGCCTGTCGGCCAGACCTGGACAAACGGTCCCCGGTGAACACGCGGCTGCTACTTTCCGTCCCTCATGCTGGACGCCGGACTCGAGCTCGATCGCGAGATCGCCCGCAAACTGAATGGGGACGTCAAGCCCCGGCCCGCTCCTTATTCGACGAGCGACACGGCCGCAGGCCGACTTCTTCGGCGGCTCGCGATGGACGGGATCACGTCGACCGTCGAGGCCGTCGACGGGCAGTGGTACTGCACCCTCTGGCGAGGGGCGGCGGGGAGAGGCGGGCGGCTTTCGACGGGCAGCGGGCCGACGCGCCCTCTCGCGATCGCCCGGGCGGTTCTGCATGGCCGACTCGAGGCGGGCGGGCCCGTCCGTGCGAGTGAGGCGCACCGATTGTTGCTGCGCGGGTTCGGGCGGCCGGCCGAGGGCCATTCGTCCTGCTCCTCCTGCGGGGCGGAGCTTCCTGTTCGAGCGAGGCGGCGGACGGCGAGGCTCTGCGGCGTCTGCTCCTGGAACCGAACGAAGCACCGCCTTCACGCCCAGGACTTTCCCGCCTCTCCTCGTCAGCCTGACCGCGGGGGCCGCCCGCTGTAACCCCGATCTACAATCCGGCATCTCATAGCGAGTCGGAGCTTCAGGCTTCCGCCGGGCGCACGCCCGAAAAAGGGGAAGGGCATGGCCGCACCCGCGATCGCATCGGACGGACCCACGCGCACGCGCGCCGCGGCGACTGTCGAGGTCGTCCCGAAGCATCACGCCCTCGTGCGCCTGTCTCACTGGGTCAACGTGCCGCTCCTGCTCGGCCTGATCGCGAGCGGCCTGTCGATCTACTGGGCCTCGCCGGTGTTCGTCCACGCGCCCGATCCCGCGACCCGGAGCATCGACTACGTCGCGGACGCCGGCGCCTGGATCGTCCGGCACGTCCCCGGATTTCGCGGCACGCAGAATCCCGGAAGACTGGTCTACGACCGCCTGGGGCTCGGGACGTTCCGCCTCGCGCAGGCTCTCCGGATCCACTGGCTCTTCGCCTACCTGTTCATGGCGACCGGCGTCCTCTATTTCGCAGGGCTTCTCGCCGGCGGAGGATACAAGGCGCTTCTCCCCCGGCGGACGGATCCGGGCGATGCGCTGCGGATGGTCCGCTACTACGCGGGACTGGTCCCCGCGAAGCTCCTCCGCCGTCCCTGGCTTCATCCGGTCGTCCGATCCAAGTACAACGCCCTGCAGCGCGCGGCGTACTTCTCGATGCCGGTCCTCGGAATCCTCGCGGTCGCGAGCGGATGGGCGATGCACAAGCCCGTGCAGCTGCAGTGGCTGGAGCGCCTCTTCGTGAATTACGACGGCGCGCGGATCGTCCACTTCGCCGTCATGCTCGCCTTCGCCTCGTTCATCGTCCCGCACGTCGTGCTCGTGATCGGCGACGGGTGGGACACCTTTCGCTCGATGATCGTGGGCTGGTCGGAGCGGCGGCCCGGAGGAAGCCATGAAGGACGCTGACGGCACCGGGCGGGAGGTCCCGCGAAGCGACTCGCCGGATGAGGCGCCGGCGGAGCGTCTTTCATCCGCCGGAGCGGAGGCGGCGGCGGGCGAGGCCGCCGCTTCCGCTTCCACTCCCGCACCCGCACCCGCACAGGCGACGGCCGCCGACGCACCGGCGGAAACGCGTCGCGATTCCGCTCCTTCCCCGCCGGCCGAACCGGCGTCCGCGGACACGACCCCGCGGGCTCGCGTCGAACCGCCGCCTCCGGCTCCCCCGAGCAGACCCTCCCCGCCGTTCCGACGGCGGTCCCTCGGTGAGCGTCTCCGGGAGCCGGAGGAGCGCTCCGTCTCTCTCCCCGCGGCCGCGGTGCGTTCCCGCACCCGCCGCGACTTTCTCCTCTTCGGCGCGGGGGCCCTCGCCGCAGCAGGAGGGCTGTGGTGGCTCCTCCCCGACGAGACGCGGGCGCAGCACCTGACTCCGGCGCTGCGCGAGCGAATCGATTCCCTCCAGGCGCGTCTCGGCGCCACCTCGGAAAGGCGCGAGAAGTTTCTGGACCGCGCGCTGACTTTCGACGACGACGTGGCCGAAGCGCTCTATTCCAGGGATCGGTCCGTCCGAACCTACTCGCGGTCACAAACGACGCCGCTGCGCAACAACTACAACGGCGCCACGCCCGGTCCGTCCTACATCGCCGGCTGGAGCCTGACCGTGACCGGCCTCGCGTCTGAGAGGACGGAGCGGCTGAGTCTGTCCGACCTGCTGCGGCGCTTCCCCCGCCGGGACCAGGTCACGCGCCTCTGCTGCGTCGAAGGGTGGAGCGCGGTCGCCTGGTGGGGAGGTTTGCGCTTCGCCGATTTCCTCCACGCCTATCCGCCGGCCGCGGGCGCGCGATGGGTGAAGCTCGAATCGGCGGTCAACCTCGACGGAGCCGGCCGTCCCGATCCCTACTACGTCTCGATCGACCTCGACACCGCCCGACACCCACAGACTCTTCTCGCGACCCACTTCTCGGGAAGGCCTCTTCCCGTCGAGCATGGCGCGCCCCTGCGCCTCTTGGCCCCGATGAAGCTCGGCCTGAAGAACATCAAGGCCATCACGTCCATCGAGTTCAGCGACGAGGAGCCCGAGGACTACTGGAACGAGCGCGGCTACTCGAAATACGACGGGCTGTAGGGAGCGGGCGGGAAAACGGGAATCGGGAATCGGGAATCGGGAATCGGGAATCGGGAATCGGGAATCGAATGGAATTCGGGAACCCGGGCGGTGATTGCGACCGAAGCTCGCCTACCGTCTACCGCGCTACGCGTCCTGGCTCTGTCTCCGCCGCGCCGCCGCCGGGCTTTCCAGCTCGGGAACCCTGTCGAACTCGAAGGCGATCGATCCTCCCTCGCGTTTCAAGTCCGCCACCTTCACGGCCGCGAGCTCCGGCGGCACTCTCAAGACCAGCCAGAGGTATTCGAAGACGTCTTCCGACGTGGCACAGGTCCGGATCAGGACGCTCGCCTCGGGCGGCCCGAGCAGAATCCGGATCTGCTCCGGGCTCCGGCGGTCCACGGCGATCTCGACTCTTGGGCGACCCAACATGCCCGGAGAATAACAAAGGGGTCGTCACGCAAGCACTCACTTTTTCGCACCGATTTCACCTCGAGAGATCCTCTCCAGGCGGCTTCCGGGCCGCGGCGTGTCGACGCCCGATCAGTCGTCGAGCCGGAGGTCCACTTTGTCCGCGACCTCGTCGGTCAGGCGATCGATGGGGCGCTTCACCTGGCGCTCGGCCGCCGCAGGCCCGGCGGCGAGCTCCATCTCCAGCACGACCCCGTCGAGCTCGTTGACGAGGTGGCTCATCTGTCCAGCCTCGAGGACGGCCTCGATCAGGGATCGGTAGTACTGCAGCGTACCGTCGTTCTGGTCTCGAAAGTGCAATCGAGCTCCGAAATCGAGCTTTCGGTAGGCACAGAGCAGAGAGCGCGCGCTTCGAAGCTTGGAAGCGCACACGAGGCGCCGGATCGCGGGCGAGCTGTGGCGGAAAAAGAGCGAGTAGAGCCTCGGGTCCTCACCGGGTCGGAGCGCCGACTGCGCCTCCTGACATCCGCGCGCCAGGAGCGCCACCCGATCGCCGAACCGGTCGCCGATGTCGTGGTAGGTCGATTCGGCAACCGCGTCGCCGTCGTCGAGCGGCAGGAGCGCAGCGATCGCTTCGTCTTCGCTGCCGCCGTCCTCGATGACCAGAAAAGCCGTTCCGAGAATCTGGGCGAGCGGCGCGGTTTCGGGCCCCGGGGAGGACGGCGCGAGGGTCTCGAGCGAATACTGAATGACGCCGCCCACGCGGGCCGCGAGGCCCGCCGCGTCCTCCGGAACCTGGGCCGTCGGCCCCGGATCGGGATCCGGAGGCGGAGCCGCCGCCGCCGGCTCCGTGGCGCCCGGCAGGGTCTCGTCGAGGTCGGCGGCTTCGGAAAGAACCGCGCGCTGGTTGGCGAGCGTCACCAGGAGCTCGAGATCGCCGAGGACGGCCCGGGCCGCCGATGGATCGTCGGCGTTCCGGCAGAGGAAAGAAACCCGGTTGCGCGCGCGGTTCAGGTGAAAGCGGGAAAACCGCGTGGACCGGCGCCGGACCAGAACGAACGCCTCGACCCACCGGTCTTCGAGACCGCCGGTCAGGTTGACGTAGTGCTCGCTTCCCCCCGTCTCCCAGGAGGCGAAGGAATCTCGATCGACGGAAACGGGCCCGGAATCCTCCAGCTGGATCTCCTCTCGCTCGGACTCCAAGATAGCGCACGCGCCGGCGCCGCGTGCGTCGTATCCGGGGAAGTCGCGAGGAGAGGTCGGGGCTTACAGCGTGCGGTTACGCCCTGGCGTACATCCGGGCGATGAATTTTCTGTCGCCGGTTGAGAGGTCGTTGTTGTTCCGCGTTCCCTTACCGCCCAGGATCAGCTCCGGCGGGAAGGAGTAAAGCATGATCGATTTGGGGTCGAAGGCCGTCGCGTTCAACTGGTCGAGCTTGTACTTCTGAAGGATGTTGAAGTCGATCTCTTCCTTGCTCCAGTTGTTCGGCGGCCCGCTGAAGGTGTCGTAAACGGCTTTCGTGTTCCAGCGGAGGCCTCCGCGCGGGTTCTGATGCTCGTGAATCGCGGCAAGCGCGTGACCGAACTCGTGAAGAACCACGCGCCGGTACTCTTCCTCCTCGGTGTCGTCCCGCAGCCAGCCGAAATTCATCGTGGGCTCCGCCAGCGGAAAGGCGTCTCGCAGCAGGCAGTCCGTTCCCACCGCCGACCACGAGCCGGGATCTGCCTGGAACGAGACCCGCACCTCCGCCTTCGGGTCCGACCCGAACGCTATCCCGATGTTGGCGTATTTGAGCCACATCGTCGCGAAATGCTCCGTGAGAGAGCGCTGCGTCTCGCTCCCGTCCAGGAATCGGATGCCGAGCTTCCGGCCGGGCTTCCACCGCTTTCCCGTGTAGAGCGCCATCTTCACGGGGTGGGCGGAAGCCCCCAGCATCATGCGCAGGCCCCGGGGTCCGTTGGCGGGGTTCTCCTTGACCGCCAGGGCGGCCGCGTCTGCCTTCCACTTCAGGGGGATCACGCGATCGATACAGATGCGCGGCGGCGTCTTCTTTTCCGACTTCGACTTCTTCATCGGGTCCTCATCCTTTCCGCGGCCGACGACTCCTAGAACGAGCCGCGCTTCTTCTCCACGCCGAACTCGTCGATGAACGCTTCTTCGGCCTTCCGCGTGCCCGAGTCGAGGACCAGCGACACGAACCCGTTCTTCGCCCGCCGGGGCTCATCGGGATCCCCGGCGAGCTCGGTCTCGGTCCACTCGACTTCTCCCCCGTCTTTCTTCTTGCCCGCGGTCTCCGGCGCGTAGGGCACGCCGCCGTGGCCGACGCACCGGCCGAGGAACTGGCGTCCCGCAGCGCCGTAGGGCGCAAACCGCGCGGCGACGTGCTCGTGCGCCCAGTACCAGAAGTCGAACGGGTTCGGGTTCGCGGCTTCGAGCATCTGATTGAGGAGACCGTCGTCCCGGGCGCCCTCGTGCGCCGGAAGGGGGTTGTGGTGGGTGAGCACGATCGACCGTTGCCCGCGCCGGGCGCCCTCGGCGAGCTGCGCCTTCAACCAGCCGATCTGCGCCTCGGACAGACGTCCCTTCTGGTAGAGAAGGTCCGAGGCCTCATAAGCGGAATCGAGCCCGATGATCTGCCACCCGGGCGTCGAGAGGCAGAAGTAGCTCGCCTTCTGGAGACGGAAAGGGGCCTGCTTCAGCGTGATGCCGAAATAGCCCTCGCCACCGGCGTACATCTCGTGGTTCGAGTTGATCGCGAAGGTCCCGATCGCGCCGGCCGGCCAGTCGGGAAGAAAGCGGCTCTTCACCTCGCCGGTCGTGCCCGAGTAATACACGTCGCCGAGGTGGATCGTGAACGCCGGGTTCAGCGCCGTCATGTGGCGGGCGATGGCCTGCGAGCTCGGCAGTCCGGTGCCCCAGTCCCCGACGAGCGCCAGGGAAAGCCTCTCCTCGGCGATCTCGACCCGGAAATCCAGGGGAGACGAATGAGCGATGAACCCCACGCGCTTGTGCACGAGCCGATTGGCGAGCGATCCCCACCAGCCCGGGTCGAGGAGCTCGTAACGCTTGACGCCCGTGATGTCCTTCAGGACGCCCGGGCGAGGCGGCGGCAAAGGCGCCGCATGCTTCTCGGCGATCTGGGTCAGGACGAGCGACAGCGCGATGTCGTCGGTGTTGACGAACCCGGCGACGGCGATGGGGTCGGGCGGAAGCCTGTCGAGCTCCTTCCGCGCGCGGTCCAGGACGTCCGCGGCGAGGGCGGGATGCTCGTCCTTCGGGACCGGCCGGCCCTCCTGGACGGCGGAAAGGACCAGGCTGCGGCCGCCCGCGGCCTGAGAGGCCGAGAGGACGGCGGCGCGATGCTTCGGACCGCGAAGCTCCTCGAGCGCTCCCTCGATGCTCGACCGCAGGACGTCCCGGGACGGCAGGACGCTGCCCTGCCCCGGGGAGGGATTCCGCTGTCCCATCCTCACACCTCCGCGGGCCCGGCCAGGGCCCCTTCGATCCGTTCTGACTTCGCGAGAAGCGTGGCCTGACTACATCCGCCGCTCGAGGCGCATGGTCGGGGCGTCGGCCACGCCCCGGTTTCGGCCGTGCCGGCCCGCCCGGCGCGCCTTCTGGAGTTTCTCCTTCGCCTCCTTGCGCCTCTCCGCCTCCCTGTCGCCGGCCATCGCGAAGGTGTCGTTGTCCTTCTTTTCCGGGTCGAAGAACCCGATATAGCCCCCCTCTTTGACCTTGAAGGATTCCAGCGTCTTCCCGTGGGCCCCCGGCCGGCCCAGGAAGTCGTTCCGGCCGGCGCGCTCTTCGGTGGACGTGAAGTAGAGGGGAAGCACGAAGTTGGAAACGTCCACCTCGTCGATCCTGTAGGACTCCGCCTGGACGGCGTCGCAGAGCTCGTACCAGTGGAACACTTCGTGGCCCGTTCTCGGGTGAGGCCCCTGGACGAGCAGGTTGACCTCCGGGTCCCCGATCAGCTCGATCGCCTCGTGCGAGAGCGTGACCGTCCAGCTCTCCTTCAACTCCTTGGCCAGCTTGGTGAAGACGAAGCTGAAGGGAATCCCCCGGTGATTTCGTTCGTGGTATCCGAGGGCGTCATCGACGTCCACGTCGTCCCAGAGGTAGAGCACGGCGTCGCCGCGCATGTCGGACAGAGTCTCGCGGTTCGGCCGGCTCCCGCTCTTGCCCTCCAGGCGCAACGTGGCGCCCAGGCTCCAATACGGCCTGAAGTCGAACTCGATCTGCCGGTTGATGGCCCTCAGCGCGTGGTGGATCTCCTCGTCGGGGATGTCCTTCGTGTGGTTGATCACCGAGATGAACATTCTTTTCCTCCAGCCCCCCGGCCACGAACACCAATCCACGGCCCGGCCGAGCTCCGTCGCCTGGAGATCCAGGCGTGCTGGAACCGTTCCGTGCGTGAATCCTTCGGAGCGTGAATCGTTCGGTGCGCCCTGTCCATCCATATGATCCGAATCGGAGGGGATTCGGGTTTGAAAAAAATGCCGGATCCGGACAATCGGCTCGAAATCGGGAACCAAAAGACGACACCCGCCCGATCGTAATGGGTCAGGACGAGAGCCGCAGGGTCGTTCTGTACCCGTACGGCGTCCTCGCCCGCGGGAGAGAATCGAGGAAAGATGACGTCCCTGTCACCGAACGAACGAGATTTGATCCGCGCCCTGATCGATGCTTTCCGGTCCCCCCAACTGAGTCTCTCCTCCGAGCAGATCGCCGCCCGGGGCGTGCGTTTCGTCGAGGAGCTGGCCGCCTCCGGGTCTGACCGCGTCGACCAGATCCGCCTGACCCTGGCCGTTCTGGACGCGACGCTGAATTTCATCGACCGGTCGGATCGGGCGGAGGTGCGGGGACGGCTGACCGAGCTCGAGAACGGCAGCGGCGCGTTCGGGCTGCTTCCCAAGGTGGCGCGGGATCTCGCCCGATTCGCGCAACGGCTCGCCTTCATCCTCATCTACGGGACGCTCGATTCTTCGAACCGGCCGCCGGCCGGCGTCGCCCTCGGCTACGAAATCTTTCCGGACCGGCCTCGCGGGCAGCTCGCGACGGTCCCGGCCGAACCGCTGCTTTCCCGGGAGATCCTCATCGGGGCGGACGCTCCTCTTCCCGATCATGTCTTCGACGCGGTGGTCATCGGGTCGGGGTCCGGCGGCGCGGTCGTGACACGGCGGCTCGTCGAAGACCACGGAATGGACGTGGCGCTTCTCGAGGCGGGCGACTACGTTCCGGAAGGGGGCCCGTCGGTCGGGCCCCACGGCGAGCGCCGCCCGATCCCGTGGGATGAGATCGAGACGCTGGCCCGCTATTACAAGCATGGAGGCCTTCAGCTGACGCTCGGCCACGCGATGTTCGTGTTCCAGGGGCAATGCCTCGGCGGAAGCAGCGTCGTCAATAACGCGGTCTGCTTTCGCATGCCGGATCGGGTCCGGGCGCGGTGGCGCGACGAATTCGGCGTGCCGTGGACGGGCGCGGAGCTGGACCGGGCTTACGACCGCATCGCCCGGGACGTCGGAATCGGCGGCGTCGATCGGGTCGTGCTGTCCGGGTTTCTGAATCCGACCGGGCAGTTCCTGCGAAGCGGCGCCGTCAAGCTCGGAGTCGGGGGGAGCCTCCGGCCGTGCGACGTCAACCTTTCGCACGACCCCGCGTGCCTCGGATGCGGTTATTGCAACATGGTCTGCGCCTACTTGCGAAAGAACTCCGTGCTCCAGACGATGCTTCCGGCGGCGGCGAAGAGCGCGAAGGCGGGACGAGGACGGCTCACGATCTTCACCGGCCGCCAGGCGGTCCGCCTCTGCGGCACCATGAGAGGCGGCTCGTTCGAGGCCGAAGGCGTCGTCCTTCGTTCGCGGACCAGACGCTTTCCGGAAGAGACGCTGCGGGCCCGCAAGGTCGTCGTCTCCGCGGGCGCGATCGGCAGCAGCGCGATCCTGGAGCGCACGGCTTTCATCAACGCGCTGGGCCTTCCCCTGGGAAAGCGTTTTTCGTTCAACTTCGGAAGCCCGGTCCACGCCGACTACGACGGCGAGATCCGCGCGTTCGACGGGCTCCAGATCGCGCACTACTACCGCCCGGAGACCGACGACGGGTTCGTGATCGAGACGTGGTTCAACCCTCCGGCCACCCAGACACTGGCGCTGCCCGGCTGGATGGACGACCTCCAGCGCAACGTGGACCGCTACCGGCACTACGCCTGCGCGGCGCCGCTCGTCGGAGCGACGTCGAAGTCCTGGGTGGACGCCCATTGGATCGGCGACGGCGAGGACATCCACGTCGAGCTCGAGCCCGCGGACTTCGAGCGGCTGCGCTCGGGCCTTCTAACGACGTGCGATCTCTTCTTCCATTCCGATCCGCCGCCGCGGCGGGTCCTGATCGGCGCTCTAGACGGCTGGGAGCTCACGGCCGCCAACTACAAGGACCGCATCGCCCGGCTGTCGAGCTTCGACCAGATCCAGATCGGCACCGGCCATCCGCAGGGAGGCAACTGTCTTGCGGCCCGGCCGGGCCCCGCAGGCGACGCCGCGGTCGTGGCGCCCGACTTTCGAGTCCATGGGACGCGGGGCGTCTTCGTGGCCGATGCCAGCGTCTTTCCGACGAGCCTCGGCGTCAATCCCCACTGGACTGTGATGGCGATCGCCGATCTCGCCTCCGCCGCCATCGCGGCAAGCTGACAGCCCGAGGGAGAATCGAAGACATGGCGACCTCACGTCCCGGGGGCACGGCGCCCGGCGATCCGGCAGCGAAATCGGCGGGAGCGCGCCGGAGCGAGCGAATCATCCCGTTCACAGCCGGGGACGGGTTCGGCTGCAATCTGATTCACGTCGAGCGGACGGGACGCGCTCCGCGCGGACCGGTCCTGCTCGTCCACGGCGCCGGAGTCCGAGCAAACATCTTCCGTCCGCCGGTCGAGACGACCCTCGTCGACTTTTTGATCGACAACGGCTACGACGTCTGGCTCGAGAACTGGCGGGCGAGCATCGACCTGCCTCCGAACCCGTGGACCCTGGACCAGGCGGCCCTGTACGATCACCCGGAGGCGGTCAGGACGGTCGTGGCCGAGACGGGCGCGAAAGAGATCAAGGCGTTGATCCACTGCCAGGGCTCGACCAGCTTCATGATGTCCGCCGTCGCGGGGCTCGTCCCCCAGGTGACCGCGATCGTCAGCAACGCGGTCTCCCTGCATCCCGTGGTGCCTTCGTTTTCCGAATTCAAGCTGCGATTCACCCTGCCTTTCCTCCGCCTCCTGACGAAAGAGCTCAACCCCCGGTGGGGCATCGACGCGCCGACGCTGCCGGCGAAGCTGGTTTCCCTCCTCGTGGCGCTGACCCACCACGAGTGCGACAACGCCGTCTGCAAGCAGGTGAGCTTCACGTACGGCAGCGGGTTCCCGGCTCTCTGGCGCCACGAGAACCTGAACGACGCGACGCACGAATGGCTGAAACAGGAGTTCGCGAGCGTCCCCCTGACCTTCTTCGAGCAGATGGCGCGGTGCGTCGCGAGGGGAAATCTGGTCGCGGTCGACGGCCATCGCAATCTGCCGGAAGATTTTGCCGCGGGGCCGCCCCGGACGGAGGCCCGCATCACCCTTCTCGCGGGGGACCGGAACCTGTGTTTCCTGCCGAAGAGCCAGGTGGACACGTTCCGCTACCTGTCCCGGCACGTTCCGGATCGTTGCGCGCTCCACATCCTGCCGGCGTACAGCCATCTCGACGTGTTCCTGGGGCAGAACGCCGCGCGCGACACGTTTCCCATCATTCTCGCGGCGTTGAACGAAGCCGCCTGAGAAAGGGCCAGGAGGAAAGCGGCAGGAGATGGCGATTCCCGGACGGCTCGGACGGCAGGAGGGACGGTTCGCGCTCGTGGACGGAATCCCGTTCGCGCTGCCCGTCAATTGCGCCCGCTCGCCGGCGCTCTTCGCCGTGTTTCCGATCGACGCGGAGAGGGCGAAGGCCCTGCTGCCCGGAAACGAGATCCATCCCCTGCGGCTCTGGAAGAAGGGCCTGCTCGTCGTCAGCGTCATCGACTACCGGGTCACCGACATCGGCAAGTACATCGAGTTTTCCATCGCGATCGCCTGCACCCGCGGGAGCCGGCCCGCTCCCCCGCTTCTTCCCGCCCTCCTGTGGAAGCCGTGGGGGACGGGGCAGTTCGTCTTCGACCTGCCCGTCAGCACCGAGATCTCGGTCAAGGGCGGCAGGGGGATCTGGGGGATGCCGAAGCATCAGGCCAACCTCGACTACGTCATCGACGACAAAACGGTGAGCAGCCAGTACGACCTCGACGGGCAGCTCTGCATGCGCATCGAGATCGACCGGCCCGCCTCGGCAACGCTGCCTTTTTCGGCGGCGGCCGCCAACTACGCCGAGTTTCGCGGCATGCTCATGAAGTCTTTCGTGCATTTCCGGGGAAAGGTCGGCGTCTCGGTCCTCCGGAAGGGCTCGGCGCGGCTGACCCTCGGAAACCATCCGCGCCTCACCGCGCTGAAGGAGCTGCGGATCGAGCCCGATCCCCTCTTCACCGCCTTCGTGCCCGAGGCCAACGGGATCCTCGACGATCATTGTGAAAGCTGGTTCGTAAGCTTCCGGGAGCCGCCGGCGTCGGCTCCGGAGGGTCTCGAGTCGGTCGTGCGACTGGGCCTCGGCGAGCAGTGGCTGCCGCCCCCCGGGATTCCCCGGCCGAAAAGCCCGAACCCGAGATCGCCTCCTTGATCTGCGAGGGACGACGGCGGCACCCGGGCGACCGGGCAGGGCGCTCCCATTGAACCGGAGGACCACCATGAACGAGGGCAGGGTCGGAATCACTTTCAAGGAAACGATGTCGGGCGGTTTCGCGATGGGCGAGTCGGACCCGGCCGAAGGAGCCCGGCGAGGCACGGCCGGGGGCACGATCCTTTCGCTGCACGCGGACGTGGCCATCGACGACGTGCGGCGTTTCACGAGCGAGCCCGCTCACGCCGGGCGGCTGACGGGCCAGGTCGAGTTTCCGCCGTTCGGCGGACAAATCCCGGGACGGGACGGCGTCTTCAACCTGTTCTCGCCGAGCGACCAGCCGAAGTTGAAGCTGATGATCTACGAGCTCGGGTTCGAGCGGGAGAGAAAGAGCTACTACCTCGCGGGGAAGAAAGAGGTGCGCCGCGACTCCGGGCTCGACCTCTGGACCGACACGACGACGCTCTTTACGCGCCTTCACGAGGGGCGCGACAAGACCGGCGCGGTGGTCGGGGCCGGGGTCCTGACTCTGGGTCCGGGCGACCTCGTGAAGCTCGCGTCGACGATTCGAGCGACGAACGCCAGGGACATCGTCGAGAAGACGGCCGCGATCGCGGATTTCACCCGCTTCTTCTTAGGCGAGCTCGCGGACTCCTATCTGAAGCCGGGTCCTCCCGAAGAGGCGAGACGTCCGGGCCCCGGCGCGTGAGCGTCCCGCTCGCTCCATGACCTTCGACGCGATCGTCATCGGAAGCGGCTTCGGGGGCGCCGTCACGGCGTGCCGCCTCGCGGAGGCGGGGTACAGGGTCCTGATTCTCGAGCGCGGGCGCCGGTGGGACAAGACGAGCTATCCCCGGGCTCCGGAAGACCCCTGGACGTGGAACGACGCGCACCCGGAGCGTGAAAATGGATGGCTCGACCTGCGGTGCTTCCCCCACATGACCGTCGCTCAGGGGGCGGCCGTCGGCGGCGGCTCCCTCATCTACGCGAACATCTCGTGCGAGGCGCCGCCGGGCATCTTCGCCGCGGGGTGGCCCGCCGAGATCACGTACGCGGAGCTGAAGCCCCACTACGATCGCGTCGCCTCGTTCATGAACGTCCAGAAGGTTCCCCCCTCCCAGTGGACGTCCCGGACGAAGCTCATGAAGGAGGCGGCCGAGGCGACCGGGCACGGAGATCGCTTCCGGCCTCTCGAGCTGGCGGTTTCCTTCGACCCCGAATGGAGCTACGAGCTCGACGACCCTCACGACGCGGGCCGGTCGAAGCGGTTCGTCAACGCGCAGGGGGTCGAGCAGGGCACGTGCGTCCACCTCGGCAACTGCGACATCGGCTGCGACGTCGACGCCCGGAACACTCTCGACATGAACTACATCCCCCGGGCGGAAAAGAAAGGCGCGGAGGTGCGCCCGCTCCACCTCGTCACGAACATCCTTCCCGTCGAGGGCGGTTACGACGTTTTCTACCACGAGCTGAAGGGCGGGGCCCGGGTCCCCGGCCGGGAGAGGGCGCGGATCGTGATCGTCTCCGCCGGGTCGCTCGGGTCGACCGAGCTGCTGCTCAAGTGCCGTGAGGTGACCGGAAGCCTTCCGGCGATCTCGCCGCGTCTCGGCCACGACTGGAGCAGCAACGGAGACTTCCTGACGCCGGCGTTGCACATCGGCCGGCCCCTGTCGCCAACGCGGGGACCCACGATCTCGAGCGCCATCGATTTTCTGGACCGCAGCCAGGGAGGAGAGTCCTTCTGGATCGAGGATGGCGGTTTCCCGGACCTCCTGCTGGACTATGGCAGGCGGTGCGCGGACGATCCCGCAAACGGCGTGCGGGCCCGGCTGCTGATCGATTCGCTCCGGACGCTGCTCCGCGGCCCGGAGTCCTTCCACGGGGTGATGCCCTGGTTCGCTCAGGCGGTCGACGCCGCCAACGGGCAGCTCCGGTTGAAACAGGTCGGCGGCCGCCACAGCCTCGATCTCGCGTGGGACGTGGCGCAATCGAGGCGCGCCGTCGACGAGGTCGTGAAGATGCATCTGCGGCTCGCCGCGGCGACCGGCGGAATTCCGATGGTGCCGCCGGCCTGGTTCTTCGCCCACGACCTGATCACGCCCCATCCTCTTGGGGGCTGCAACATGGGGGGCGACCCGGCGAGAGGCGTCGTCGACCACACGGGCGAAGTCTTCGGGTACCGGAACCTCTACGTCGCCGACGGCGCGATCATTCCGGAGGCGCTCGGCGTCAATCCCTCGCGGACCATCGGCGCCCTGGCGGAGCGCATTGCCGGCCTGATCGTCGCCGAGGGGCGCTGAGCGCCCGTTAAGCGCTGCGGCGCCGGACGGGGCCGGACAACCTTGCCTTCACCGTCTCGGAGAGGCGGGCGAGGCGAAGGCCGATCCGCGTCCGCGGATCGCGGGCGAGCACGTTGCGGCGCTCCGCGAGCCTGGCCAGCGAAACACTGAGAACGCCCACCGAAACGCCGGCCAGGATGTCGGCGATCCAGTGGATCCCCAGGACGAATGTCGAGAGGATGACCGCGATCCCCAACGCCAGAACGGTCGCGCGGAAACGGAATCGATAGAGATAGCAGAACGCGATCACGACGACCGTGAGAGACACGTGGGAGCTCGGGAAGCAGTTGTCCAGGCCGCTGATCGGCCGGATCATCTCGATCAACCGGCTGGACCAGCGATCCGAGAGCAGCATGGCCCCCGAGTCCGGGAATGCCCATCGCTCGGGGACGGGGAAGAAGAGAAAGAACGGCAGGCTGATCACGTAGTCGATGGCGACGGCGACGGCGAAAAGCCGGAAGGCGCGGGGATCCTTCCGCCGAGCCAGAGCGAAGGCGACCGCGAGGCCGAGAAGCGGGAAGAGGAAGAAGTACGCGATCGAGTAGCCGTAGACCGCGATGGGATTTGCGAGGTCGTGGTTCTCGAAGCTCACCCGGCCTTCGAGGGAATGGACGGCGTATGCGATCCGATGGGAAGAGCCCAGCCCGACGTCGTACCTCGTCTGGAGCCACGTCTCCGCCGAGGTCTCCACGAGATTGGCCAGGAAGACGATCGCCAGGAGAATGGCCGGCCCGCGCCATGCGGATGCAACCGCCGGGGTCTCGAGTGGCTCGGCGCCCGCGCGCCTGTCCGGCGCCGTGCCGGAGTCGGTGCGTGCCGGAGCCGCCGCCGGCGCCGGCGTGGGCCCGGCAACCTCCACCGCCGCGACGGGGACCGTCAGGGCGGAGCCGGGTGCGGGTTTCGCCGCCTGCTGCTCCACGAATCGGAGGCGCTCGATCGCCTTGTGATTCGAAGGATCGAGTGCGACGAGGTCCTTGAGATTCCGGATGGCGGTAGGCCAGTGGATGGCGGTCACGGCTTCCTCGGCCTCCCTCGAGAGCTCCGCGATGCGGTCCCGCCGGCGGATCTCGACGCTCATCCGGTCGACGTCGAAGACCCGGCCGTCCGCCGAGCGCATGTAGAGAACGGGCGTTCCCCATTCGACGCTGCCCTCGCCGTAGATGATCTTGCGCACGTCCGCCAGAGCCGCGTCCACCGCGGATCCGGTCGCGAGCGCGCTGTAGAACGTCTCTGCGAAGTTCTGCGCGCTCTCGTCGCTGATCTCCGCCTGCATCGCGATCACGGCGGGAATCCCCTGCTGGATCAGCGTCTGCGCCGTTCCGCCGAAGAGGTCGCAGCTCGACACGCGCGCGCCCTCGCACGCGTTCAGAACGGCGAGCCGGAGCGAGGGCTCGTCGCGCAACAGGACTCCGAGCGCCTGCGCCGAAACGGGATCGCCGTTGCCCTCCTCGTCCTCGAAAAGGAGCAGACCCTCGTGGCACTCGTCGTCGAACTGACCGTGGCCCACGAAATGGAAGATGTGGTACGGCTTGCGCTTCAACGCTCTCAGCAGGACCTTGAACGTGGGTTTCTCGAGCAGATCCACTTCGACCATGCCGTTCTGGACGAGGGCTTCGAGGGAGCCTTTCAGCTTCTGGAACTCCCGGGCCGAGTCGAGCGGCGCCTTGTCCTTCGGGCTCGCGATGACGACGAGCACCCGCACGGGCGGCTTGACCGGGACCGGTTTGATGCGCTCGGGAAGCTCCAGGTACCGCACCACGGGCGTGTCCTCTGACAGCGCGAGAAAGCGCTTCTGCGACGGCTCGTAGAGGTACTCCCAGGGGAGGTTGACGAGCTCGGGCGTCTTCGAAAGATCGACCCGGATGCGGAGTCCCGTCTCTCCGGGGACCACGCCGGCGAGACTCCGCGTCAGGCACTCCCGAACGAGTCCCGTGAAAACGGCCTGGAAGAGCTTTTCGCCGAACTCGCGAGCCGCCTTCATCCCCGTCGATTCCATCCGCCGCAGGTCGGTCCTCGCGCGGGTCGCTTCCAGGCGAAAGATCCTCAGGTCCTGTTCGGAGAACGGCGACGTGAATTGCGATTCGCCCTCCCCCCCCGGCGAGCACACGCACGCGCGGTACTTCCCCTCCGAGGGCTCGAGCGAGAGGTCGAAATCGACGTAATTCATCCCGAGACGGCTCCGCCCGCCGCCGCCGCCGCGATCGAATCCGCCGAGGCTTTCTTTCGCAGCGCGAAGACGGCGGCCGCGGCGGCCAGGGCCAGCAGCGCCACGAACGCTCCCGTGAGCACCTTCAGCCAGAGGCTCTCGAGCGACGGGCGGACGAGGATCACGCGGTATGCGATGTTGCTCATGGGCTCGAAGTCGAGCGTGACGCCGTTCGGCGTTTTGGCGAACGACGTGTCTTTCAGCTGGAACTTGTAGAAATCGGCGCTGCGCACCTCGACGTCGAAGATGCCGCCCTCGGTGAACTCGTTTCTCCCCGGGTCGATCCAGCTGATCTTCTGCGCCTTCACCCGGCTCGACGCCGGGATCGCGAAGTCCACGTCGCGGATCACCGTGGGGATCCGATCCTCGTACGGCCAGACATAGCGGATGCGGTGAATCCGGCTGTGAATCAACGCGCCGATCCGCACCGTGAGGTCCTCCGGGCTCGTGAAGCTGATCGAGAATCTCTGCGAGGGGATTCCCGAATGCCGGAAGTCGCTGGTCAGATCGACGGCGCCGTCATGAACGAGCTTCAGAGTCCAGATGACGTCGACGTGTTTGTGGAAATCGGGATCGAAGAGGACGAACTCGGTGCCCGACAGCCGGACGGCCTGCCGCGCCGCCTGAACGTACTTCTGGAGGACGGGGTCCTTCGCCTCTTCGACGCGCACGGGGACCGGCGCGGGCGCAGCGGCCGCCTCCCGGCGCAGACCCGCCAGCGCTTCGCGCGCATCGCTCGCGTCCGCGATGTCGTCCCACCACGCGAAGTCTCCGACGTTGATCTGGTTCGCGGCGTTGCCCTTCATCCCCCGGATCGCTCCCCGAATCTTTTCCTTGAGCGCCGGCTCCATCCAGCTCGAAGCGACGAGCAGGTCGTTGGGCAGGACTTCCGGCAACTGGATGAAGTAGACCCGTCCGGCGAACTTCTCCAGGAGGTCCGGGGTCTTTTCGTACTTCGTCTTGGTTCCGTCCCAGACGGCGGCGAGATCCGCGTTTCCCTGCGCGACCTCCTCCACGAGGGCGGAGCTGCTCTTCGCGGCGAGCTTCTCGATGTCGATCGCGATCAGGTTTTCCGCCGCGGCGGCCATCGCGAAGATCCGCTGCGCGCGAAAGTAGAGCGACGGGAGGAAGTAGCTCGAGGTGCTGAACTTGTCGTGGTACACGAACTTGGCCGGCGAGGGCGTCTGGCGCCTCCGGAGGTACTCCCTCAGGTCGGCGAGGTTCGGCTTCGCCTCGCCCGAGACCTGCATCGCCTCCCGGTACTTGTCCCGGTTGACGACGAAATAGGAGTGGTACGTGCGGCTCGACGTCGCGCGGCTCTGATAGGTCGCGAGGATCTCGAAGTCCGCTCCGAGCATCTCCGCGGCGACGTACGCGTAGGGCGTCAGCCGCGCGAGATACGCGCCGTCCCTTCTGTTCCAGTCGACGACGCCGCTGATCGCGTCGACGTAGCTGTCGGGCAGACGGCGCTCGACGATCGCGTGCGTCGCGCCCTGGAGGTAGGAGCAGAGCTTCGAGTCGGCCTGCTTGTACTCCGCGTCCGGCGCGAAGCCGAAAAACGTCACGCGATCCTGCGCGATGGCCGCCGACGCGGCGAGGAGAAGGCAGAAAGACCCGAATCGTACCCGCGCGGCGAGGCCGATCCTGCCGGCCCTCTTCTTGCGGGGCACGGCTAGCCCACCTGCCGGGTCATGGCGATCCAGGGCGCGCCACGGACTTTTCTGGCCCGGGCGAGCGCGTTTTCCAGCTCCCACCGCGGATCGCCGGCAGTCTTCGCGGCCGCCTCTCCCGCGGCCAGCGTCCCGGGTGCCCGCGCCGGCGTCTGGGCCAGCACTTTCTCGGCGGCCTCGCTGACTTCTTCAAGATGCACCCCCATCTCCTGCGCGCCCGTCCGGGCGGCGTCGGCGAGCTCCTGCGCCTTGTCGCGCGACTCGGACGCCTGGCGCGCGTCCGCCGAGGCGGTGCGCGCGGTCTTTTCCGCGTTCTCCGCGCGGGCCTCCGTGCTGACCTTGTTGAAGTAGTAGCCGATCACGAGGCCGAGGACCGGATTGATGATGAGCAGGAGGTCTTTGGCCCTCCCGAATTTCTCCTTGTCGTCGAGGTACCGGAACGACCACAGCATCATTCCCAGCCCGGCGACGATCACGAGAAGGGCGATCCCAGCCGCCACCTGCTCCCGAAACCGGCCCATCGTGGGCTCCGAGGGAGCTTCGCCGGGCCTTGAGTCGTTGGTCATGCGTTCCTCACTTCATGCCGCCGCGGAAACGAGCCGCGTGTCCCCGTCGCAATACAGGGCGTAGAGCAGTCCCAGCAGGTTGTTGTGCTTCTCGTAGAACTCCCGCCGCAGCTCCAGGAAGACGTCGCCGACGCTCTTGCCTTCCAGGAACGAATCGAAGAACCGCCGCGCCCACTCGGCGGCGAAGATGGCCGGGGTCTGGCACTCGGTCCCGATCACGCCGCGGGCGCCCTTCCCCATGAAATACGGGACGAATCCGTCGTAGAAGAGCGGCGACATCTCCGCGGACTCGCACGCGTTGATGAAGACGAGCGGCGCGCCCGCGAGCGAGCTCCCGATCGGAGCGAAGATGGAGAGATCGCCGAGCGTCAGCCGGCCGTCTCCGGTCAGAACGAGAGCGGAGGCGTCCGGCCCGCCTCCTTCCGAGAGAGATTTCGACACCGCGTGACAGTAGAAGTAGAGGAGCTGATCGGAAGACGAGATATCGGCGAGAGCCCGCTTGACTTCCTCCTGGGTCTTGCGGACGACGAGCTTCGTCCCCACGCGCTTCGACGTCTGGCTCCAGTACTCGAGCTGCTCCGCGATCACGGGAATCCCCATCTGCGCGTCGATGTCGGCGTTGACGTTGAGGCTCACCGAGAGAAGCGGCCGGCCGTCGATCCGGTTCGCGAGGACCTGCATCGCGGGTTGAAGCGGGATGTGCTCGATGACGTGCTTGAATCCGAGGAACATCTCGGGGTCGATGTGATCCGGGTCGAAGCGGTCGGCCATGTAGAGAATCCCCCACGGGAGGGGGAATCGCTCCGAGAGGATCTGGATCTTGAGCCGATCTTTCTGCGCCATCTCCCTCAGTCGAGAGCCGAGCAATTTCGATTGCGCGTCCGAGGCCGGCCCGAAGAAAACCCGCTGGAAGAGCCGGAAGCCGGCCTTCGCCACCACGCGCAACGCGGCGTCGGCGACGGCGGGCGGGATGTCGATGCCGGCCTGGTAGCTCGGGGACCCGCCGGCGCCCGACTCGAGATCCACGATGCCCTGGAGATCGTTTCTCGCCTGCCCGATCATCTGATCCAGTTCCGCGAGGGTGATCGGGAGCGTGGCGTTCGCGTAAACGGGTCCCGCCAGGATCGCCTGGAAACCGGCGCCCGTGTTGGTAAGGACGAGCGTCACGTCGCGCGGCTGCAACGCGAAGCTCGCGTCGAGTCCGCGCCCGAGGCTGGTCGGCGAAGGCGACGCGGCGTGGATCGGTCCTCCGACCGGCAGCCGCACCGTCACCAGCTGGACGAAATTGCCGTCCTTCAGAAAGACCGCCTGGAGCACTCCGTCCCCTTCCCGCTTCGGGCGGATGTCGAAGCGCGCCTTGTTCAGGGACTTCCCGCGCCGGGGAACGCGGAGCTTCTGAGGCTCGGTCAGGACCTCGAAGTCCTCGCTCGAGAGCTGCACGGTCAGCTCGAGCATCGCCTCGTCGGGGGAAAACCCGTACTGGAGAATCGTGTTCTTGACGAGCGATTCGGGGCGGGCGCGGACGTCGACGTCGAACGCGATCGTGCACAGCTCATCGACGTGCAGCGGTTCGGCCGGATCGCGCCCTTCGAGCTGAGCGTTGATAAAGCGCGATTCCTCAAGAGGCTCGGTCTCGGCGTCGGCGGCATCCATTTTCGGCTCGCCCTGAGTCGGCCGCGGCTTCGCCGCCCTTTGCGCGGGGGCGGGCGGGGGCGGGGGGGCCGGAGCGGGAGGACGATCCGCGCCGGAGAGGACCCGGGGTCGAGGCGGGGGCGTGAAAGCCGGAGGAGGCGGCGCGGCGGCGAGAGGCGGAGGAGGCGGCGCGGCGCGCCTAGGACCGCGAGTGGCCCCCTCCGCGCGAGGCGGCGCGGCGTGGAGCCAGTCGAGATCCAGACCCGTGGAAGCGCTGCGCGTCTCCCCCACCAGGACGCCCGTCACCTCGCCGTCCTTCAGCACGACCCAGCGTCCTCGCGGCGCGTCGCGGAACAGTCTTCGCACTTCGCCGGGCGAAAGCGCCTGTTCTTCCACCGGGCGCGCGCTGCGTTCCGCCAGCAGGCTTCGCACGTCCTTGAGCGGCCGCGACAGCAACTCCGGCCGGAACGTCGGCTCGGTCGATTTGAGCGTTTCGATCAGCTCGCCCAGCCGGAAAACGGCGTAGCCGCGCCCGTTCAAGAGCACCGCAACGTACAGCCAGAGATCACCGAGGGCCTGGAGCTTCTCGCGCAGCTCGGCAACGGTCGTGTCTTCGCGGGCCAGCAGGAACTCCCGCTTCAGCTCGCTCGACTCGGTCACCATCGCGCGCCATCCCGCGGAGAGATGGCGGAAGGCCGGCCCTGGACGCTTCGCGTCTCCCGCATCCCAGGGGTCCGACCGAGAAGTCTCCGAGCGCGAAAGCCGCTCCGACGGCGGCTCCCCGCGGTCACCGGTTCTCTCGTTGGACACACATCCACTTCGAACGCAAAGCGTCCACAAGTACGATCCCCGCCGAATCGGTTTTTGGCTGAGAAAAGAAGGGAGCGGACTACGCCCGGGGGCCCGCCAGCCGCTTCAGGCACTTCCTCTCGATCTCCCGGACGCCGCCGCGCGTCATGTGCGCGGTCTGCATCAGCTCCCGTTGCGTGTAGCCCTCTTCGAAGCGCAGACGGTAGAACCTTCGGAGCGGCCGGGGCAACTGTCCCGCTCTCGCCCGGACGAGAAGGAGGGTCTCGCGCGTCGGGGATACCGGAAAACGGGTCAATTCGGCGCCCACGGCCGCCGAGATCCGCTGGGCGCGCCGGCAGCGCTTGAAGATGTCGACCGCGAGGTGGCTGGCGGTGTGGAAGATCCACGTGGCGTTGACGCGGCGGTCGGGGCCCGCCTTCCAGAGGGCCAGGCAGAGCTCCTGGTAGAGGTCCGCGCCATCCGCGTCGGAAATACCGTGGGCGAAGGCGACCCGCCGGGCGACCCGGCGGAGATAGGGCAGGCAATCCGATTCCAGCCACTCGACGACAGGCTGCTCGAACATCTGAGGATTTCGTCCTGGCCGGATTCTACATTACAGGACACCTCCCGGGCCGCGCGGAAGGGCGGAAGCGGTCCGGAGGGCCGGAGGAGAGGAGCGGGCGCGGTTACGGCCCCGGAACGGACGGGGCCCCCCTCACCGGGGACCCGAGATTCTCCAGCCGAGGTCGGGGACCGCCGGCAGCGCAAACGCGCGCGTGGGAGCCGTCCCGCTCATCTGCCAGACCGTATCGGCGCCCGTCGAGCCGTGGCGCCAGAGGATGTCCGTCTGCCCGTCGCCCGTGAAGTCCCCGGCGCCGGTGATCTGCCACGCGAGGTCGGACACGGACGGCAGGGCGATCAGCCCCGCGACGGTGGTTCCATTCATCCGCCAGATCGTGTTCTGCCCCGTCGCCCCGTTGCGCCAGAGGATGTCGGGCTTCCCGTCTCCGTCGAAATCCGCCGCCGCCCCGATCTCCCAGTTGAGATCCGGAACCGAAGGGATTCCGATCGCGGTCGCGACGTAGGTCCCCGCCATCCGCCAGATCACGTCGGCGCCGCTCGCCGTGTTGCGCCACAGAATGTCGAGCTTTCCGTCGCCATCGAAGTCCGCCGCCCCCCGGATCTGCCAGTTCAGGTCGAACACCGGCGGCAGCGCGACCTGCGCGATCACGGACGTCCCGTTCATCCGCCAGATCACGTTCTCTCCCGTCGAGACGTTGCGCCAGAGAATGTCGGTCTTCTGGTCCCCGTCGAAGTCGCCCGCCGCGCCGATCCTCCAGCTTCCGTCGGCCACGGGCGGGAGCCCGGCGGTCGTCACCCCGCCCTGCGCGTCGACCAGCCACACCGTGTTCTGGCCCGTCCCCGCGTTGCGCCACAGGATGTCCGTCCGGCCGTTGGAGTCGAAGTCGCTCTTCAATGGCTGGAAACGCAGGATCGTGAAGTCGTCCGCGACGGCGCCCGTCGAAGTCAGAAAACGGGCGTCGAGGCGGCCTCCGTCGACGTCGAGGACGACAGATCCGAGTTGCGCAGCCGAGAAGTACATCGCGGGGTGATCGAGCGTGCCTCCCCCGAGCCGGCCCGCGGTCCCCGCGACCACGTATACCGTTCCTTCGTGCGGGTGGACCCCGGCTCTCTTTCGGTAGGCGCCCGTGCCCGATTGCCGGCCGCTGCCGCCATCCTTTTTCATGGACGGAGCCAGAGTGGTCGAGACACCGTAGTGACCGTCCAGGAGAAACGATCGCTCGTACGCATGGCTGTGGCCGGTGAGCACGAGGTCGACCCCTCCCGCCTCGAGGACGGGAAGAGCCGACTGTCGCATCTCGACGAGCTCGCCCTCGACGTCGGAGTCGTGCGACCCCTTGGAATAGGGCGGATGGTGCCAGAAGGCGACTTTCCAGGCGCTCGTGTTGGCGGCCAGATCGGACGCGAGCCACGTCAGCATCGGATCCGCCGCTCCGCGCGGACTTCCATAGGAGTCGAGGCAGACGAAGTGGATGTTGGCGTAGTCGAAGGAGTAGTACGCCTCCGTGCCGGACGCTACCCCTCCGGCCTGGCCCGCCCCGGGGAGCGTGAAGATGTCGTAGTAGGGACCCGTCTGCGTCGCGGAGCTCGCGCTGTATCCGTCATGATTGCCGAGCGTCGGCCACAGGAACGTGTTGCGCAGTATCCCGGGAAAGACGTCGAAGACCGCGGCCTGATACTCCGCGTCGGTGCCGTTGTCATAGGCGTTGTCGCCGAGCATCAGCCAGACGTCGGTTGCGCGGCCCGCCGCGAAGGCGAGATACGAGTCGCGCACCGCGCGCGCGTTCGCGTCAGCGGTCCCCGAATCTCCCGTCACCCAGATCCGCACGGGCTTCGACGATCCGGGCGAAGGCGCGGTGACGAAAGAGTGTGTCGCGTCCGCGCCGGCGAGCGTGATCGAGCTCGTCCCGACGGAGTAGTAGTAGCGCGTCGCCGCCGAGAGACCCGATACGGTTATCCGGTGATCGGTCGTCGACGCCGGATCGGAGGCGGAAGAGCTCAGGGCGGATGCGACCGTCCCGTAACGGACCCGGCTGTCCGTGGCGACATCTGTTCTCCAGCACAGGACGGCGCTGCCGGGAGTCTGCAGCTGCAGATAGGGCCCCCGCGTCACCGTCTGCGCCAGGAACGTGCGCGGAAGGACGAGAGCGAACGTCACGGTCAGGCAGAGAGACAGTCTCCTGGCGCCGGAAAGGCGGCCCGCGCGCGCCCGTCTCTCCAGAGAGCGATTCTGAAGAACCGACGCAGAGTCAGAGGGCGCGGTGAGCATCGGCTTTTCTCCGGCGTTTCTGGACGGAAAAGTGGCGATCCGGGGACTCGACTCGGAATTTCGTTCAATGGTACGTCAACAAGGGCGCGGATGTCGCGCCGGGCTCCCTTTGGCCGCAGGCGAGGACCGGAGAGCGTCCAAGGAGAAGTCGTGTAGTTGGAGCGGGAAACCGGGGTCGAACCGGCGACATCCACCTTGGCAAGGTGGCGCTCTACCACTGAGCTATTCCCGCTCGGGGACGCGAAGAATACCGGGAGCCCGGGCGACGGTCAAGCGGTCGGGGCGACCAGCTCCGTTGCGGTTCCGCCGCAGTGGCTGCAGACCCGGATGATGGTCGCCCCGAATTTTTTCTCGGGAGAGCATTCCTCGCAGAGGGGTCGGGAGCTGTCGCGGCAGCGGAAGTGCGCGACCCGTTCGGTGTGGGTCCGGCAGCAGGTCGGCGGCATCACACGGGAGGTCTTGCGGAGGGCGAAAAGGGACTTCAAGAACGGCAGGTCGACGGCGGGAACGGGCTCGGCCTCGTCCATGCGGACTCTGTCCTTCTCGTCCACCTCTCCGCTGCGGATCAGGTTTCGCATGGAGCGCCTGTCGAACACGTCCGCTTCGAAGCCCGGCTTCTCCACCCGAAAGCGCACGTTCTCGGAGCCCGCGCCGGTGCCCTCCTCGAGGGTCAGCGCCGGCATCGAGGGCGATTCGCGGGCAGGGGCGGCGGCGGGCGGAGGAGGGGACGGCGCGCGCGGCGGGGCGGAAGAGGCGGCCGCGGAACGCGGCATCGACGCCGGTGCCGGATCCGCGGCGGCAGAAGCCGGAGGCTTCTCCTGGAGACGCGCGTACACCCTGGCTTCATCGCGGGAGGGAAAGTCCATCGGCTGCTTGCAGTGCGGACACCGGAACCGGGCCTGGACGGGCGGAATGCGCTCGAGCAGGATGGAAAAGCTTCCGGCGCAGCTGGGGCAGGTGAAGGTGTAACTGAGGTCGGAATCTGCCAATGAATTTCTCCGAGGAGAGAAAATCTTAGCATGAGGCAACCGGGCCGTCGCGGAGCCTCGTGCGCTCGAATCGTCGAAGGGCGGCGCTTCTAGCGTCGGCGGGGCAACGCGAGAGGGCGAGACGGCGCTTCGAACGCGCCGCGGAAAAGACGGATCGATACCGCGCCGTTCTGTTCGAGGATGGAGACGACGTCGAAGCGCCGCAGGCCGGGAGCCGGTCGGGCCCTCTGGAGCCACGCCTCGGCGGCGCGGTGGATCCGGCGCTGCTTCTCCTCGTTCACGGATTCTTCGGGGAGACCGAAC
>JBBRDK010000045.1:0-27788 GCA_038203955.1 Thermoanaerobaculia bacterium
TCGGACGTCAGCTTCGCCGCGTCCTCTTCGGAGAGATCCGGAGTCACCAGGATGACGATGTCGTACAGCCTCATGCGTTCCTCCTCATGGATGTCAATCCGGCTCCGAGGCGGGAGCCGGAGAGGAAGGTTTGGGATTCGCGCTTCTCATGGCGGCGGCGATTCCTTCGACGAGCCAGACGCGGAGCGCTTCGACCGCGCGGCCGATCGCGTCCTCGAAGATCTCGCGCTCCCCTTTCGCGAAGGGTTCGAGCACGTAATCGGCGAGGTCGCGCTCCCGGGAGTAGCGCTCCCCTCGAATGCCCACGCGCAGTCGCGGAAAGTCGCTCCTCCCGAGGGCCGAAACGATGGAAGCGATCCCCTTCTGCCCCCCCGCGGAGCCCCGCGCGCGCATACGCAGGGTCCCGAGAGGCAGGTCGATGTCGTCCGAGACGACGCAGACCTCCGAGGGATCGATGCCGTTCTTCTTGCAAAGAGCCGAGACCGCCTCGCCCGAGGCGTTCATGTACGTCTGGGGGAGCGCCAGTAAAACCGGCGAGCCCTCCACGTTTCCGCGACCAACCCGCGACCGACCCTCCCGAGACCGGATCCGGATCCCTTCCGCGGCGGCGAGCGCCTCCACGACGCGGAACCCCGCGTTGTGCCGCGTGTCGTCGTAACGTTCCCCGGGGTTGCCGAGGCCGACGATCGCGCGCAGGCGCTACTTCTCCTTCTTTTCCGCCTTCTTCTCGGGCTTCTTCTCGTCGCCGGCGGCGCCCTCTTCGTCCGTCGCGACCTTGCCCTTCTTCAGGACCTCGGGCTCCGTCGTCTCGGCAGCCTCGGCGGCGACGACCGGTTCGGCTTCCAGCGTCGGCTGCGCCACGTGCACGATCACCTTCTCCGGGTCGTCGACGATCTCGACGCCCTCGAAGGCCTTGAGATCCTTGATCCGGATCGCGTCGCCGATGCCGAGATCGGACACGTCCACCGGAAGATGAGGCGGGATGTTGCCGGGAAGCGACTCGACTTCGACCTCACGCGTGACCATGTCGAGGATCCCGCCGTCCGTTTTGACGCCGCGGGCGATGCCGACGACCTCGATCGAGACCTTGACCCGGATCTTGGCGTCCATCATGACGCGCACGAAGTCGATGTGCAGAGCCTTGCGGGACAGCGGATCCTTCTGGAGCTCCTTGATCATGGCGTGGCGGCTCTGCTCGGAGCCCGCGAGCTTGAGCAGAAAAATCGCGTTCTCCCCCGCGCCGCCCCGGAAGGCGTCGGAGAGAGACTTGCGATCGACCGAGATCGGGACCGTCGCCTTGCCGGCACCGTACACGATGGCCGGGATGCGGCCGGCGGCGCGCGTTCGCCGGGCCTCGTTCTTGCCCCGTTCGGAGCGCCGTTCGACGTTCAATTCGATGGTTTTCATGCTGTTCCCCGCGCGAAACTCCGCGCAAAACGTTGGATCTTATACGAAAAACTGGCGAAACGCGAAAAGCGAAAGGCGAAAAAGGGCCGCGATTCTACAGAAAAAATGAGGGAAAAGAAGAGATTTCAGACGAAAAGCGACGAGACGGACGTCCCGTCGTGGATCCGCTGGATCGCCTCTCCGAGGATGGGGGCGATCGACAGCGGCCGGATCCGGGCGCACCGGGCGAGCGCGGCCTCGACGGAGACCGTGTTGGTCACCAGAAGCGACTGAAGCTGGGAGCTTTCGATCCTTTCGATGGCCGGCCCGGACAGGACGGGGTGGACCGCCGCCGCGTAGGTCCGCCGGGCGCCCTGCTCCCGCAGAGCCGCCTCGGCCTGCACCATCGTCCCCGCCGTATCGATGATGTCGTCCAGGATGAGGACGTCCTTTCCCTCGACGTCGCCGACGACGTTCAACACTTCCGTCTCGTTTTTGCCCGTCCGCCGCTTGTCGATGATGGCGAGCGAGGCGCCGAGCCGCTTGCCGATAGCCCGGGCGCGCGCCACGCCGCCCACGTCCGGGGACACGATCACCAGGTCTTCGAGCTCCATCTTCCGGATCGCGTCGAGCAGAACGGGAGCGGCGAAGAGATGGTCCACCGGGATGTCGAAGAAGCCCTGGATCTGCGCCGCGTGCAGGTCCATCGTCAAAATCCTATCAGCGCCCGACGCCGTCAGCAGATCCGCCATCAGCTTGGCGGCGATCGGAACGCGCGGCTTGTCCTTCTTGTCCTGCCGCGAGTATCCGAAGTACGGCATCACCGCCGTGATCCGGGAGGCGGAGGAACGGCGGAACGCGTCGAGGAGGATCAGAAGCTCCATGACGTGGTCGTTGACCGGGGAGCTCGTCGGCTGGACGATGAAGACGTCCGCGCCCCGGACGTTCTCGTCGATCTGGCAGTAGTTCTCGCCGTCGGAGAAGTTGTAGAGCGTCAGCTGTCCGAGAGGGATCTCCAGGTACGCGCAGATCTCGCGGGCGAGCGCGGGGTGCGCGCGGCCCGAGAATATTTTCAGATCGCCGTAGGAGAAGTTGGGCACCAAGCGAGCGGATTCTATCCGTCGGCGCCGCCTGGCGCCTCCCGCAACGGGAGGCTCCTCCCTCCGTCCGGTCGGGAGACTCCTCCCGTCGCGAGCGGAGGTGTCGGTTCGGAGGTTCTGGCGCCTCTCCCGGCGGGAGGGTTGGGTTGAGCGAGGGCCGAGTTCGGCGCCAGGGCAACCCTCAGACGTCCGCTACGCTGCCACTCAGCGCCGGGCCGTTGGCGGGATGTTCGACGGTGGCAACGTCACGGTCGGGCGCGGGACGTCGCCGCCGATCGGGGTCTCTCGCGGGAGCCCGTAGGGAGTCGCCGGCTCTCCTGTGGCTCCGCTGCCGCTGACGGCCGTCCCTCCGGAGCTCTGGCAGGAGATCGAAAGCGCGAGAAGCGCGAGGGCCGAAAGCCGCTTTTTCATCCCGGAATTCTACGCCTGCCGGCGAACCGCGAGCATCGTGACGTCGTCGAAGGACTCCTCCCCCGCCGTGTGCGCGGCGAGCGCGCCGTCGATCCGGGCGAGCAGCGACGACCCCGAAAGAGGAATCGGCTCGAGCAGCGCCAGGAGCCGGTCCTCCCCGAAGATCTGGCGCGACGGGGAACGGGACTCGGTCACTCCGTCGGTAAACCCGAGAAAGACGTCCCCGGGAAACAACTGGGCCCGCCGGACCTCGAACCGCTGGCCCGGCAGAAGTCCCACCGCGGGGCCGGACGGCGACAGCCGCGCGACGCTCCCTCCCGCCGAGACGAGTATCGGGGGCTCGTGGCCTCCGTTGATGTACGTCAGGAGGCCGGTCTTCGGGTCGAGCACCGCGAAGAAGAGCGTCGCGAACATGTTGGCGTCGCCGTGAGTTCGCGCGATGTAGTCGTTCGTCAAAGCGACGGCGTTGGTCACGCGGGCGGCGGCCCGCTCAGCCGGGTCCGTCATTCCGGCCAGGGCCGGCTCGACGAGCTCGCTCGACGCCCGGATCAGCGTCCGGAACAGCGCCATGAAGAGCGCCGCCCCGACCCCCTTGTCGCAGACGTCCGCAATGACGAGACCGATCCGGCCGCTCGCGAGGGTGAAGGCGTCGTAGAAGTCCCCCGCGACCTGCCGGGCGGGACGGAAGAAGGCCGCGACTTCCCAGCCTTCCGGGGACGGCAGCTTCTCCGGAAGGAAGCTCGCCTGGATCTGGCGGCCGATTTCCATCTCCCGCTCCAGACTCTTCGCGTGAAGCTGCTCCCGGTCTCTCAGCCGCTTTTTCTCGAGAGTGGCGTGGACCCGCGCTTTGAGCAGCACGGCGTTGAACGGCTTCGGGAGGTAATCCGTCGCGCCGAGCTCGACGCACTTGACGACGCTTTCGATCTCGTCGACGGCGGAAATCATGATGATCGGGATGTGCTTGCGTTCCGGGTTCGCCTGGAGCCGCGCCAGGACCTCGTACCCGTCCATCTCGGGCATCATGATGTCCAGGAGGATGAGGTCGAACTCCTGCGTCTCGACGAGATCGAGCGCGCCGCGGCCGCTCGCCACCGAGGTCACCGAGTGCCCGAGCTGGCGCAGACGCCTCGCCAGCAGGTCGCGATTCGCCTCGACGTCGTCGACGACGAGGAGCCGTCCTCGCTCCGAGCTCACGGAGCGGTCAGGCGCCCGGCGCCGCGAGCAGGCGCCGCAGATACGGGAGCTGCTGTTCGGTGGCGCGCTCGCCCTCTTCGATCACGTACGGAATCCTGTGCGTGTCGAAGAGCCCGATCCGCTCCTTGAACTGAGGAACGATCGGAATGATCTCGTTGTGATGCGCGAGATTATGAAACGAGAAATTCGCGCGGAGGAGGTTGTTCGACGTGATGCTCGAGAGCTGGAATGCGAACCGCAGAAGAGAGGTCACGCGCGGCTGATACGGGCTCTCGAACCCCATGGTCACGATGATGTCGGCGCCCTCCTTGATTGCGACCCCGACGGGCATCGGGTCGGACAGGAACCCGTCGACGAACAGCCGGTCGCCGACGGGCCACGGCTCGAAGACGTATGGAATGGCGATCGACGCCCGAACGGCGTCGACGATGGGCCCGGACCGGAAGACGACCTGCTCGCCGTTTCCGAAGTCGGTCGCGGTCAGGAAGAGAGGGATCCGGGCCTGCTCGAAGGTGGCATCGCCGAACGCCGAGCGGAGCCGCTGCATGATGAGCCGATCGTCGACCAGTCCGAACCGTTTCGGGAACTCCAGAAACGGCACGAACGCGCGAAGCAAGGCGACGCGGTTGCGGCGCGCCGTCAGCTCTTTCGTCCACAGCGCCCGCGTCATCTCCTCGGCCCTCGCGGGCTCGGTCCCGAGCGCCATCATCGCGGCATAGAGGCTGCCTCCGCTGCATCCGACGAAGAGGTCGATCCCGATCCCCTCCCGCTTCAGGACCTTCAGGAGCCCGAGGGCTGCCGCGCATTTCACGCTTCCGGAGCCGATGACGACGGCGAGGCGCGGACGGCGATGGGGCGAAGCGGGCCCGGAAGGCTCCGATGTCGCGCTCATCCGGCAAAGCTTGCGGCGGCCGAGGACACGTCCGGGAAGATCTTGAGGATGCCGGTGAAGCCCGAGAGCTCCAGGACCCGGAGCACTTCGGGCCGGACCGAGGCGAGCCGGAGATCTCCCCCCTGGCGCCGCGCCTCCTTGACGGTCTCGAGGAGCGCTCGAAGCCCCGCGCTGCTCGTATAGTCCACGCCCGCGAAATCGCCCACGAGATGCGCCTGCCCGCTCTGGACTTCCTTGCGAAACGCGGCGCTGAGGTCGGCCGACGTCAGCCCATCCACGCTTCCCGAAACGAAAACGATCGTGACGCTGTCGCGCCGGTCGACGGTGATTTCCATGTCCTTCTCCCCTGTTCAGCCTTACTGCCGCGCGCGAGCCGACTTGACGAGGGTCAGACGGTTGCCGGCGGAATCCGATTCATAGCGGAAATGATCGACGGTATGCCGGATCAGGTGCCAGCCGAGGCCCCCGGGCTCCCGCTCCTCGACGGGCGCCTCGAGGTCAGGCGCCGGAATCCGATCCGGATCGAAAGGGCGGCCGCGGTCTTCGATGACGACGGTCATGCGGCCGCCTTCGCACGCGAAGGAGACCGTCATTCTCCCGGGCGGCTTTCCCGCGAACCCGTGCACGACGATGTTGGTGCACGCCTCGTCCACCGCGAGCTTCAGGTCGAAGCAGGCCTGGGGATCCGCTCCCGCGCGAAGACACTGCTCGCCGACGAACTCGCGCACGCTCGCGAGATTCCCGGAGCTCGCTTCACCCTGCCAGGCGTTCGGCGGGGTGGCGCCGGCGTCCGTCAGAGCGAAGGTCTCCGCCGCAGCAGGGCTTCGATTTTTCCCAGGAGGCGCGGCATCTCGATCGGCTTGGTGTCGTAGTCGTCGCAGCCCACTTTCCGCGCTCGATCCTCGTCGTCGGCGAGCGCGTGAGCCGACAGCGCGATCACCGGGATGGACGCCGTGCTGGTGCGTGCCTTGATCTGCCGCGTCGCCTCCCAACCGTCGATGACGGGAAGCGAGAGGTCCATCAGGATCAGGTCCGGCCCTTCCGACTCCGCCATCGCGATGCCTTCCTGTCCTTCCACGGCGAGCACGACGTCGTAACCGCTGCGCGACAGCCGGCGGGACAGCATGTCGCGGTTCAACTCGTTGTCTTCCACGATCAAGATCTTCGACAAGGCGACCTCCCGGGACTCTTACGATCACGCCACCCGATCCCTGCGAATCCGGCTCAGGGCCGCCATGAGTTTCTCGTGATCGACCGGTTTCACGAAATAATCCGACGCGCCGAGGGCGATGCCCCGATCGCGCTCGTCGGCGATCGTCACGACCACGACCGGGATCCGGCAGACGGTCTCGTCCTTCTTGAGCGCCGCGAGCACGTCCCAGCCATCCATCCCCGGCATCACGACGTCGAGCGTGATGAGATCCGGGCTCTTCTCCCGCGCGAGGCGCAGCCCTTCGTCTCCGCTGCGCGTCGCGATGACGCGATATCCGGCCTTCGAGCAGATGCGCTGCATGAGATCGAGCACCGCCGGGTCGTCGTCGATCACGAGTACGACTTTGGGCTGCCCCCCCGGAAGAGGGATCGGGCCGGCGATATCGGTCAGTTTCATCCCGGGCAGCGTCGACACCCGCACCGAGCTCGCTTCTCCGTCGAAGTTCTCGATTTCCCCGGGCAGGCGGATGGTGAATGCCGAGCCCTTTCCCTGCGCCGACTCGACCTCGATGTCGCCCCCCATCATCGTGCAGAACTTCTGGGTCAGAGCGAGGCCGAGCCCGGTCCCGCCGTACTTCCGCGACGTCGCCGCGTCCGCCTGAGTGAAGGGCTGAAACAGCCGTCCGACCTGTTCCGGGGTCATGCCGATTCCGTTGTCGGAGACCTTGAGGTAGACCCAGTTGCCGTCGACCCGGTTTTCTCTCCAGACGTCGAGCGTGACGACGCCGCCCTGCGTGAACTTCGCCGCGTTCGAGAGGAGGTTCAGGAGGACCTGCCGGACCTTCGTCATGTCCTCTCTCATCGGCCCGATGTCGGCCGGACAGCGCACTTCCAGGCGATTTCCGTTGTTCTCGATGAGCGGACGGGCCGTGTTGAGCGCTTCCTCAATGACCTTGGAGACTTCGAAAGTCTCCAGGAAGAGCTTCATCTTCCCGGCCTCGACCTTCGAAAAATCCAGGACGCCGTTGATCAGCCCGAGGAGATGCTTGCCGGCGGACTGGATCTTCTTCAGGTCGGAGACGACCTCGGTGTCCCCTTTCGCGTCCGCGTCCTCCATGAGCATCTCGCTGTACCCGAGGATCGCGTTCAGAGGGGTCCGCAGCTCGTGGCTCATGTTCGCCAGGAAAACGCTCTTGGCCTGGTTGGCCTGGCGCACGGCGTCGTTCGAGTCGAGAGCGGACTGCAGGGCGCGTTCAATGATCGTGTACTGGTCCTGGATCTGCCGGTGCTGATCGGTCAGTTCGCGCCGCGCCTTCACGACCCGGCGCGTCTGGATGTGTGAGTGAAAACCGAAGATGGACGTGAAGGCGAGCGTTCCGAGCACAGAGAGGCACGTCGTCAGAAGGCTGGCTTCGTGGACGACGCGGAATCCCGTCAGGGCGCCGACGGCGAGCATCCCGGCCATGATCGACGCGACCGCCCAGACCGTGAAGCGCACGCCTCCCACCGAGAGGCAGGCCGTGATGATCGCGGAGGTCATCATGAGCGACGGCAGGACCGAGAAGCCGGTCGCGGCGGTCCAGCATCCGACCAGCAGCGAATCGAACAGCAGGTTTGCGAGCTCCGCGCGCTTGCTGTCGCGGGCGCGGCTCGCGATCAGGTAGGCGAGCTGGGGCCACACGAGGCCCGTGAAAACGATCGCGATCCAGAGAACGGCGCCCTGGGGCTTGTCGACGAAGTGGGCGATGCCGATGAGCGCCACGATGAGCATCGCGGGCACCCGGACGCGATAGTCGAGCGCGACCAGCGGGTGGGGATGCTCGTGCGCGGACCCCCCGGGAGGGGTTTCCCGGGCCACGCGCGTCGCTCGAGGCTCTTCAGCGGGCCGCGTTCGCGTGAGCTCTTCAGGCGTCTGCATGGATGGTCGGAAGACGGCGGCTACTGTACTGCCTAGGCTGTCAGCTGTCAGCTGTCAGCTCCAAGGCGCGCGGGGCGCGCGAACTTTCGGCGCTCGCGATTCGACGTTTCCCTGGCCCCCTCTCAGGAGGACGGCGCAGGTAGACTGGTTCCATGAACGTCGAGCCGGCGGTCGTCCTCGTCTGTCCCGTCTGCGGGAAGGAAAAAGCGTTTTCGGGTCCCCTCGACAGGGACGCGTGGCGTTCCGCCGATTGCGCGTCGAGCGCGGTCCGCGGGACCGACAACCACCGCTACTGGTGGCGCCTTCGCTCCAACCCGATGACGGGAGGAGAGCCGCTTCTCGAGTACTCCACCCTCGATCCGAAGGCGACGCCGGACCCGAAGACCGCGCACTGATCTCCGCGGCGGGCTCGCGGCTCACGGCGTTGGCCGCCGCTACCGCGCCCCCGGCATCTTGGCGGCGAGGACGTCGATCTTTTCGATCTTCGGCGGCTCCGAGAGCAGGTCCGGCGCTTTCGCCATGAGAGCCGCCGCCACTTTTCCGGACAGGTGCGCCTCGCGCCCCGCGTCGTCGGCAAAGGTGTCGAAGATTCCAAAGGTGGAGGGCCCGATCCGGATCGCGTACCAGCTGGCCGTCCCCGGCTCCTCCTGGACGATCGCCAGCCCGCCTTTCAGAAAGTCGGCGACGTCCTTCTCTTTTCCGGGCTTCGCCTTGAGCACGACCCACAACGCTTTCTGGACGGTGACGGCCATCGTTCGAGCCTCCTTTGCGGCAGCATTATCCCGGAAAACCGGCAGACGGGCGGAGATTGTCCGGGAGCGGCGGCCGTTTACCTGTCGTGGGGCCCCGGCCGCCCTCACGAAGTAAACTGGCGAGGTCCACCGATTGGGGCGTCGCCAAACTGGTAAGGCACCGGCCTTTGGAGCCGGCATCTGAAGGTTCGAGTCCTTCCGCCCCAGCTCCGTCGCTCGCGGGGAGCGAGGGACGTCGCTTCGCGACCGGCGAGCGGCTCGGCCGGATGCGGCCTCGACCGCTTGCCTCGTCCCTCGCTCCGCGCTCGCTCCCGCCGCGGGAGGCTCCTCCCTCCTTCGTCGGGAGACTCCTCCCACGGCGAGCTTCTCCACGATGATGCCGGGGAAGATTCACCGCCCGCGAATCCGGGAGAACCAGAAGCTGACAGCGGAGAGCTGAGAGCTGAGAACTGTCAGCTAGCTTCCGAAGGTCTGGATCCCCTGCGACGCGAAGTCGGCGTTGGCTTCGGCGTAGTCGCCTGAGGGCTCGGCGGCCGGCGGGGCGTGCTTCGCGCGCTCGTATTCGTCCAGGATCCGCCGCTCCATCCTTTCGCGCGTCTCCCGGTTCAGCGGGTGCGCGATGTCTTTGAAGTCGCCGTTTTTCTTCCGCTTGGAGGGCATCGAGATGAAGAGGCCGTTCGGGCCGTGGATGACCTTTAAGTCCGAGACGAGGAAGCAGTCGTCGAGAACGATGGAGACGTAAGCTTTGAGCTTCTCCTCCTCGACGGGAAAGACTTTTACCTGGGTGATCTCCATTGAGGACCTCCGGCAGGGCGAGTCCGTTCTTCGTACTCCCGGCGTCCGATAGTCCGGGTTCGCAGCAGGCTCGCCTCAGGGTGTTGTTTCTCAAATTGCGTTTCGGCTCCGGCTCCCGCGCCGAAGAGGACGATCGTGGATCCCGAGCCGGTGATCGCCGCTTCGGCGGCGGCGTCGGCGGCGGATTCCAGATAGGCCTTCATCGCACCCTGTATCGCTAGCACGGGCGATGCCAGCTGATTGGGACCGAAGAATCGGCCCGAGGTTTCAATCTCCAGACGCTCCGGGATTCTCGAACGTTTCGAGCTCTGGCGGGCGTGCTCGGCGAAAACCTCCGCGGTCGAGACGCCGAACGGAGGAATCACGAGAAGCAGCTCCGCGGGCGGCGCATCCGGGCGCTCGACGACGCGTTCGCCGCGCCCGGAGACGTCCGCTTCGCCGCCCGAGAAGAAGTAGGGCACGTCGCTGCCGAGTGCGGGACCGATCGCCCGAAGGTACGCCTCCGGCAGATCGGACGACCAGAGGGCGCGCAGCAGCCGAAGCGCCGAAACGGCGTCGGAGCTTCCCCCGCCGAGACCCGCGCCGATCGGGATCCGCTTGTGGAGCCGGATCTTTGCCCGCGGAGGGACGCCGATCGCCTCCGCCAGCGCGCGCGCCGCGCGAAGGATGAGGTTGTCCTCTCCGCCCGGAACGGCACGTCCCGTGATCGAAAGCTCCAGGCCGCTCGCCGCCTCGGCCTCCAGCTCGTCGCAGAGGTCGATCGAGGCAAAACGCGAGAGGAGCTCGTGGAATCCGTCGGGACGGCGGCCTCCCACCCGCAGCTCGCGGTTGATCTTGGCGGGGGCGAGAGCGCGGAAAACGCCGTCTCGCGGGTGATCGCTCACCGGGAGGGCTCCCGCCCGACGAGCGTCAGGCGGAGGGTGCTTCCGGTCGAAACGTCCCTGATCTCCAGCTTCGAGGGCCACGGGTCGGCGGTCCCCTGATAGGTCGCCTCGAGGGCCTTGCCGCCCCGTTCGACCCGGAGCGAGGTGAACCGCGCGGCCGGGACGTTCAGGACCGCCTCCGCGCGGACCGTGGCCTCCCACGAGAGAAGAGCGTCGTCTCCGTCGAACCCCTTCACGTCCGGCGCGGTCCCCTTCCAGACGCCGGCGAGCAGCCAGAGCAGAGGCTCCGCCTCGATTGCGACGGGAGGGAACTTCTCTCCGCGGAGCGCTCCGTCCGAGTAGGTCGCGAGAATCGTGCCGAAGGGCCCCGTCATCGTGGCGGCGACAGGGTCCGTCGTAACGGCGAGCGTTCCCGACAGCGACCCTATCCCCTGCCGGATCCGGACGTCGTAGAGAAGGCGGGCGGCCCCGAGGGTTTCCGATCGCGCCACGGCCTGGCGCCAGGCGGCCTCCGCCCGGACCGCCTTCTCGGGACCCGAAAGCGCGAACTGCCGCGGCCTCGCGGCGCGGGAGGCGCACCCGGTCAGCATGAGAAGGCCGGCGAGCGCGAGGGCGGCGCGACGCCGCGTCATGCGCTCGACTCCCTTCACGCGCTCGCTCGGCGCGTTCGAGGCACGGATCCGGACCTTTCCGAGGGTCCGGTCAGCCCTTTCCCGAGAGCCTCGGGCGGGCATTCTTCAATTTGGCGCGGACCTTCTCGGGCTCCTCCGGCTTCAGCGTGAGCGAGCGCTCCCAGTGGCGCACGGCCTCCTCGATCCGCCCCTGCCTCTCGGCGAGGTCCCCGAGGTGCTCGGCAATCGTCGCGTCGTCCGGGTCCCGGCGCTGCGCCTCCTGCAGGTTCTTCTCGGCTGCCGCGTAGTTGCCGAGGCGGAAGTAGGCCCAGCCGAGGGAGTCCCGGTACGCGCCGTTTCGCGGCTCCCGGGCGACCGCCTTCTCCAGGAGGTCCCGAGCCTGCTCGAGGTGCACGCCGCGGTCTGCCCACATGTAACCGAGGTAGTTCTGGGCGGCGGCGTCGTTGGGCCGGGCTTCGAGGAGCTGGAGAAAAATCTTCTCGGCCTCGGCGGAGGTCCCGGCGCGCTCGAGGCTCGAGGCGAGGCGGAACTGCACCTCCGTGCTTTCGGGAAAACGCTTCGCCGCTTCGCGGGCCACCTTCGCCGCGCCGGAGTAGTCCTTGAGGCGCGCCTGGGCGTCCGCGGCCGACATCACCCGCTGCAGCTCGGAGGAGGCCGCCATCTTCGTGAAGGCGGACGTCGCGCCCGTCCGGTCTCCGGTGCGGTATTGAAACTCCGCCACCGCGGCTTCCCACTCCGCGTTCGCGGGCTCCGAGGCCAGCGCGGCGCGCGCTCGGGCGAGTCCCGACGGAAAGTCTTCGGCGTCGCGCGCCACTGCGAGGAGCAGCCGGACCGCCCGGGCATCCACCGTCCTGCCGGAGATCGAGATCGGCTCGAGCGTCTTGCGGGCGCCCGCGTAATCCTTCTGGAGGTAGGCGGCGTAGGCGAGCTCGCGCGTCGCCCAGAGCTTCTGGTCCGCCGATTTGGGATCGGAGCCCGCGCGGCGCAGGCTCTCTTCGAAAAGAGGACGGGCTTCCTCGAACCGCCGCTCCCGGAGAAGCTCGCTCGCCAGGGCGCGCCGCGACGTTTCGTCGGCGGGATCGGTCTGAAGCAGATCGCGGAGGATTTTCTCTCCCCCGGCGACGTCCCCTTTTTCGAAGAGCACCTGGGCGAGAAGCCTGCGGATGTCGCGGTTCTCCGGCCTGCGGGTGGCGAGGTCTCGGGCGCGCTTCTCCGCGTCATCAAAGTGTCCCGCCCGCGCGAGGTCGAGCGTGATGCGCTCTTCGACGGCCGGGTTCTCCCCATCTTTCTCCTGGAGAGTGGCGAGAAGCTTCAGGGCGTCGTCGTAACGGTCGTCGTCCTCGTAAACGTCGACGAGCGCCGCCGTGATCTCCCGGTCTCCCGGCGCGGAATCGAGCAGCCTCTGATAGAGCGAGGCAGCCTCCTTCGAGCGGCCGCTCTTCGCCCGCGCCTCGGCGGCCATGCGAAGGAGAGCGGGCTGGGTGCGGGTCTCGGGGAGCTCGTCGAGCAGGGACGCCGCCTCTCCCGGCCGGCCGCGGGCGAGCAGGGCTCGGGCGAGAATAGCGGCGGTCGCGAGATCGTCCGGCGTGAGCTTCCGGGCGGTCCGAAGCTCCTCGATGCCGCGGTCGAGCCGCGAAGGCTCCTTCTCGCCGGCCGAGAGCTCCAGCATCCCGAGTAGCCGGTGCCCCTCCGCCATCTTCGGATCGAGGCGCACGGCCTCGCGCGCCTGCCGGATCGCCTCATCCTGGACGTTCAAGTCGCGGAGGAGCTGCGCGTACTCGTAGCGGACGACCGCGTCGTCGGGCATCCGCTCGATCACCTTCCGGTAGAGGTCGAGCGCTTCGCGGTACTGCCCGTCCGCAACGGCGCCGCGGGCCTGCAGATAAATGCGGCGGGAGTCGCGCTCGCCCGGCGCCTTCGCGGCCGCGGCGGCAGGCGCCGCCGGAGTCGGGGCCGGCGCGGGAGACGGGGCCATCGCCGCCGTGAAAATCGTGGAAACGAGGAGAAAAGACCTCATGATCTCGAATCTAGCACGCGGCTCGCCGGCGCTTCCGCGCCCTCCGGCGCCTCGCGGCAGCGCCCGTTTCGCGAGCCGCCGCCGGTCCCGTTCGTCCGCATGCGACCTCTTTTCGATGGAGGAGATGACTTCCCCGGGCATCTCCCGAGGAGGAGAACCCCCGCGGGCGTCTTCCTTCTTCCCCACGGTCGATCTACGCGATAATCGAAGAGGAGGCGGGAGCATGCGGGCGATGGTCGATTTCCAATTCCGCGGAGCGCCGGGGGGCGCGAGAGGCGCGGCACGCGCTCTTCGAGCGCCCGGGAGCGCCTCACGGGACCTTGCCTCGGAGGGGTCCCGCCCCTGATGGCTCGCCTGGGTCAGCTCCTCCTGCGCGCCGATCTCGTGACCGAAAACGACCTCGCCCGCGCCCTGGGCGTCCAGCAGTTCGCGGGGGGCCGGATCGGGACCCTTCTGCTCGAGCGGGGATCCGTTTCCGAAGATGACCTGGGCAAGATGCTGGCCCAGCAGCACGGATGCGAGTACGCATCGTGGAAGCTTCTCGAGGACATCCCCGGGACCGTCATCGGCGCCTTGCCGGCGAAGTTCGCGATCCGGCATGCGGCCGTCCCGTACGACCGCATGGAGGGGTCTCTGCGGTGCGTTCTGCGGGACCCGGCGGACCTGAGGATCTTAGACGAACTCTTCTTCGTGACGGGACGCAAGATCCTCGCCGCCGTCGCCCCCGAGGTGCGGATCTACCAGGCGCTCGAGAAGTACTACGGAGAACGGCGCACGCCCCGGTTCGCCATCCTCGCCGAAAAGCTCTCCCGGCCCGCGCGCGCCGCGAAAGAGGCGATCGCGGCTCCTCCTCCGCCGCAGTTCTACGGCGAGAGCGCGGGCGTACCGGCGCCGCTCCCGGGGTCTCGCGAGATCTGGGGCGACGGTGCGGACGCGGATCTCTCCGCGGGACCGCCCATCATCCAGACCTGGAAGGTGCCCGATCCTCACGGCGGGTGGGCCGGCACCTCGTCTCCCAAATCCGCGCGCCTTTCGACGGAGATCGAGGCCATCTCGTGGGAGGAGATGCCGCCCTCCCCGTCGCTCTGGAGTCCGGAGCCGGGAGTTCCCCCCATCCGGCCGCCGGACGTTGAAGAGGCCCCGGGCGCGCCCCCGGCTCCTCCTCCGTCGCCCGCCGCGCCGCGACCCGCGGCCGCCCCGCGCGGCGTCGTCCCCCCGGCGCCCGCTTCGCGGCCCCACGGCTCCGCGATCCCGACGGTCGCCGACTTTCCCGAGGTCTCCGGCGCCTCGAACCGCGACGCGATCGCCGGCGCCGCTCTCCGGTCCCTTCAGACGCGGTTTCCGCGCGCGGCGATTCTGGCCGCACGCGCCGACGGCGTCGCCGGCTGGGCGGCCATCGACGCCAACGGAGGCGATCAGAAACGATTGAAGGTGTTGAAGATCCCCTGGTGGGAGCCCTCGGTCTTCCTCAACGTCCGCCTGTCCCGCTCTTTTTACCTGGGACCCCTCCTGAATCTGCCCTGGCACGAGGCCCTGGCCGGCGCCCTGGGGGCGTGGCCGGAGGAGTGCGCGGTCCAGCCGGTTCTGATCCAGGACAAGCCCGTCGCCTTCTTTTACGTGGAGTCCCCCCGCGATGGGATCACCCCCCTCGACCTGGTCTTCCTGCGGGAGCTTTCGGCGGCGGCCTCGGCGGGGTTTGCGGCGGCCATCCGTTTGAAGAAGAAAGAGATATAATTGACACAAATCGCCCGGAGGAGATCATGATCAAAGCGGACATCGTCGATCTGGTGGTCGACCTCGCGGACATTCCGCGGGCCAAGGCGGCGACCGCCGTGGAGACCGTGATCGAGTCGATGCGTTCCGCTCTCGGAGCCGGAGATCGGATCGAGCTTCGCGGCTTCGGGGTCTTTCAGGTCAAGCGAAGGAAGCGCGGAATCGGCCGCAATCCGAAGACCGGCGTCGAAGTTACGATCCCCCCCGGAAATACCATCCGATTCAAGCCAGGCAAAGACCTCCGAGACCTTCCCTAGACCGCCCGCCCCTCGAGCACGAAGCGTCGCAGCGGCCAGGAAACAGCAACACAGAAAACTCGCCATGGCAACGCACCGCATCGGCGAGCTGCTCATCGCCGAAGGATTGCTGACCGAGGCTTCGATCCAGCGCGCCCTCGGCTTCCAGCGCTCGAGCCTGGAGAAGGTCAAAATCGGAAGCATCCTCCTGAACTGGCAGCTCCTCTCCGAGGAGGCGCTGCTCGTGGGACTCGCGAAGCTCCACAGACTGCCCGGCGTCACCTGGGCGGCGCTTCAGGACGCTCCCCCGCAGCTCGTTCGCCTTCTGTCCGCGTCGCACGCCGCGCGCCTCGGCGCCCTTCCGTACGCCGACGACAGGCGCCTGCTTCGTGTCGCCTTCGTGAATCCTTCCAACATCGCGGCCGTCGACGAGGTCTCGGCGTTGACGGGGCGCAGCGTGGCTCCTGGTGTGGCGACGGAGGCGCGCCTGCTCCAGGCGCATCAGATGTTCTACGGCCGGCACATCCCGATGGAATACCGGACGATCCTGCAGAAGCTCGACCGCCGCACGACCACGGCCATGCCGGGAGGGCGCCCCGGCGCGGGAGCCGCCCCGATTCTCTCCGCTCCTCACGACGCTCCGGCGACAGCGGGTTCCTCCGTCCGGATCCCCGTCGACGCGCCGCCGCCGGGCGTTGCGGCGGCTTCCCCTGCCGGGCTCGATGCCTCGCCTCTCCCTCGAGCCGTCTCCCCGGCGAGCGGGGAGAGGGAGGAGAGGCTTCCGCCCGCGTCTCCGGCGACCGAAGGCCCGTCCCTTCCGGAGGGGGCCGCCGCCCTAAGGGCGCCCGAGGGCGGCGCGAAATCGCGCGACGGCGGCGCCGCTCTTCCGCGATCTCCCTTTTCCGGGGACGATTCGCTGGGCGACTGGGTGGGGCAGGCCATCTCCGCGCTCGCAGCGCGCCCGAGATCGGAGTTGGATCCCGACTCGCCGGCCGGCGTGTCCAATCCCTCGATCTTCGGCCGTGACTCTTCCGATCCGGACCCCGAGCCGATCGAGTTTCGGGTAGAGGACCTGCCGCCGACCAACGCGTTTCGGGGACGCCCGCACTCCGTCGAATCCGAGCCCGCGCTCTCCGAGGCGCACACGCGCGACGTGCCGTCCTCGATCCCCCCGTTCCGGCGGGCGACGGATCCGACGATCCCCTTTCCGTGGCTCGGCGAAGCTCCATCGGCGTTCGACGAGGAAGACGAGGCCGTCGCGGGCATGTGGCGTCCGGACCCGCCGGAAGAGCCGGCCAACGGCCCGGCCCTCGCCCGGAGCCGCGAAGAGCTCGCCGACTACATCCTCGAAGGCCCGCTTCTTCCCCTGCCCCGCGTGATGCTTCTCGGCGCAGGCACCGGCGGTGTGACCGGCTGGCGAGGGCGCGGGGAGCGGCTCTCGGCGGAAGTCGTTTCCTCGATCCGCGTTCCCTCTTCCGAGCTGTCGATCTTCTCGGCGGTCCACGAATCGGGCGTTCCTCACTTCGGCACGATCGACCGCTCCGAATGGCCTCGTGCGTTCGAGGAGCTCTTCGGACGCGTCCCGCCGGACTGCGCGATCTTTCCCATCCGCGTCCTCGATTCCGTCGCGGCTTTCCTCTACGCGGATCGCGCGGGCGAGCCGATGCACTACGAAGACTTCGCCATGGTGGCGCGCGCGACCGCCTCCGCCGCCAGCGTTCTCTCCCGATTCGTCCTGCGGCCCGAGCGGCGCTCCTCGGTCTCCTCCTAGCTCAAAGCCAGCGCCCCGCGACAGGGGGCAAGGGGACCAGCCCGCGCGTTCCCCATCGTTGCCACGCCGCGCCATGAGACAGCGCCGTGAGATAAAGGCTCTCGATGGATGAGACTCCTGCGCCGGCGCCGGAGCCCGCAGAGGCACCGCCGCCGGTTCGCCCGCCGCGATGGTTTCGCTGGCAGTTCCGCCACGCCGAGCACCCGCTCGTCCACCTCGGGCTTCTGCTGCTGACCTTCGCGACGACCACGCTCGCGGCCGCCTTCTCTTTCACGACCGGCCCCACGCTCGCCTCCCGGATCCCTGGCGCCCTGCGATTTTCCATTCCGGCGATGCTGATCCTGGGGACCCACGAGATGGGCCACTACTGGATGTGCCGCCGCTACGGGCTCGCCGCCACGAAGCCGTACTTCCTTCCCGCGCCGACGATCTTCGGAACGCTCGGCGCGGTGATTCGGATCAAGGAGCCCATCCGGACCAAAGCCGTCCTGCTCGACGTCGGAGCGGCGGGTCCTCTCGCCGGATTTCTGATGACGCTCCCGTTTCTCTTCTACGGGATACGGCACGCGATCCCCATCCCGACTCCTCCGACGGCGGACACGATGGTCTTCGGCTACCCCTATGCGGTGCGGCTGGCGCAGCAGTGGAGCGGCATCGCGCCGTTCACGAGCGCGACCGTCCACGAAGATCCGACGTTCATGGCGGCCTGGCTCGGTCTCTTCGTGACGGCGCTGAACCTCCTCCCGATCGGCCAGCTCGATGGAGGTCACGTCGCGCGGGCGGTGCTCGGAAAGAGGCAGCCCGCCTTCTCGCTCGCGGCGCTCGTGCTCGCGCTCGCCGCCGGGCTCAAGGGAGGCTACTCCTGGGCGATCTTCGCGGCGATCGTCGCCGCCGTCTTCGGCGTCCGGCATCCTCCGGTCGACGACGATGACGCCTCGATCGGGACCGGACGCCTGACGATCGCCCTCGTCTGCCTGGCCGTCTTCCTTCTGTGCGTTACCCTGGTCCCGCTGGGAGAGCTGGGAAAGTAGTTCTCAGTTCGCAGTTCTCAGTTCTCAGTTCTCGGTTATCAGTCCGCGGAACCGACGCGGCCAACTCAAAACTGAAAACACAAAACTGAGAACGCCGAGGGTCTGACGCTCAACGCTTGACGCTCGACTTCCCTCCCACCTCAACCACGAACGTCGCGGGCCCCTCGTTCACCAGCGAAACCTTCATGTATGCGCCGAAGATGCCCCGCTCGACGGGGATGCCCGCGATCTCGGCGGCCGCGCAGAAGTGCTCGTAGAGGGGTTTCGCCGCGTCCGGGCGCAGCGCTTTGTCGAACCCGGGACGGCGCCCGCGCGAGAGATCCGCGACCAGAGTGAATTGGGAGACGGCGAGGATCCCGCCGCCCACATCCGCAATCGACAGGTTCATTTTCCCGGCGGGATCTTCGAAGATGCGCAGGCCGCCGACCCGGCGGGCCGCTTCCTCCGCCTCGGCGGCCGTGTCGCCTTCCTCGGCGGCGAGGAGCACCACGAGTCCGCGCCCGATCTGACCCACGGTCCGGCCGTCGACGTCGACGCGGGCCTCCGAGACCCGCTGGAGGACCAGTCTCATCGGAGAGCGGAGGGCGCCGGGATCATGCCCCTCCTCCCCCGCCCGGGGAAGTTCCGCGCCGCCGGCCGGCGACCGCGCGCAGCTCGGCCGGCTCCGGAGAGCCCAGGATCGCCGCGGCGGCCCAGTAGAGGAGTGCGGCGGCGCCGATCGTGACCGCCAGGGCGCCGGCGCCGCGAAGGCCGCGCCAGGTGTCGAACGGAATCCACCGGCCGGCGAGAGCCAGGGCGGCGCCCATCGCGGCGGCCGCGAGCAGGATCCGCGCGAGAGACGCGCCGACTTCCCGGCCCCGAAGCGGGCCCTCCCGCCGCCGGAGCAGCGCGAGAAGGATGACGACGTTCACGCAGGCGGCGACGGAAGCGGCGAGCCCGATCCCGGCGAGCCCGAGGGCCTTCGTCCATAGAGTGCAGAGGACGACGAACACTCCGCAATCGGCGAGGGCGGCGACGACCGGGAGCCGCGTGTCCTTCAGGGCGTAGAACGCGGGGACGACCACGCGGACTCCGGCGAAAAAGAGGAGGCCGGCCGAGAGCGCGGCGAGCGCGTCTGCGGTAGGCGCGGTGTCCTCCGGCCCGAACCGCCCGCCCTCGAAGAGGACCCGCACGATGGGGATGCGGAGGAAAATCAACCCGACCGTTGCCGGGACGGTCACGAAGGCGATGAGCCGCAGCGCGAACGCGAGGTTCGACTTGAAGGGGTCCCGATCCGCGGAGAGCGCCTGCCGGGCGAGAAGCGGAAGAATGGCGGTCGCGACGGAGACGGCGAACCCGCCGAGCACGAGCTCCTTCAGGCGGTTGGCGTAGTAGAGGTGCGAGACGCTCGCGTTGCCGAGACCGGAAGCGAACCGGGTCGAGATCACCCCGTTGATCGTATTGATGCCGTAGGCGAAGAGACGGGGGGTCATGAGCAGCAGGACCGAGCGCACCGCGGGGTCCTTCCAGCCGAGCGCGGGGCGTCCGACCGCCCGCAGACGGAGGAGCGACGGCGCCTGGACCGCGATCTGGAGGACGCCTCCGAGGAGGACCCCGGCGGCCAGCCCGTAAGTCGGCTCCGCGAGGCGGGGCGCGATCACCGCGGCGCCGAAGATCATCGCGACGTTCAGGAAGATCGGCGCGGCGGCCGCCACTCCGAACCGGTGCCGGGCGTTCAAAACGGCCTGGCAGAACGCCGAGAGGGAGACGAGCATCACGTACGGGAAGATCCAGCGGTTCAAGACGACGGTCAGCTCGAACTTCCCCGGGATCCTCCGGTAGTCGCGGGCGAGCAGGTCCACCAGGATGGGAGAACAGAGGATTCCGGCGACGGTGAGCCCGGCGAGGATGAGGGAGAAGGTGCCGATGGCGCGTCCGACGAAGACCCGCGCCTCCTCCTCCGACCGCGTCTCCGCGACCTCCGCGTAGACGGGGATGAACGCGGAGGACATCGCGCCCTCGCCGATGATCTCGCGCAGCATGTTCGGGATCCGGAACGCCACGAGAAAGGCGTCCGAGCGCGTTCCGGCCCCAAGGAGCAGCGCGATCGCCTTGTCGCGGACATACCCGGTTATCCGGGAGAGCAGGGTCAAGGGAGTGATGACGGAAGCGGACCGGACGATCCGCCCGCGGGTCTCCTGCGACGACTCCGAGGACATGAAGAAAAGAAGTTATCAGTTGTCAGTTTTCAGTGGTCAGTTTCGAGCGGACCCGGGGCCTGAAATGCAGAACCACCAGACCAGAAACGGAGACCGGAAGAAGGATTGCGAGCAATCCGGGCGAATTTCAGTCCTCAGTCCTCAGGGTGCGGCGCCGGTACCAGGAAAATGAGAACTGAGAACTAAAAACTCTTTTCGCTCGGACATCATCTGTCCCGCGGAAAGTGAATTAATGTTCCGAGCACCTGAGAAGGAGGAGAACACATGGCGAGCGTCAACAAAGTGATCCTGATCGGAAACCTCGGAAAAGACCCGGAGATTCGAACCACCCCGCAGGGAACCTCTCTCGCGCGCTTCTCGGTCGCGACGACCACGAACTGGAAAGACAGCTCGGGCGCGAGGCAGGAGAAGACGGAGTGGCACGACGTGGTGGCCTGGGAGAAGCTCGCGCAGATCTGCGGCGAGTACCTTCACAAGGGCAAGATGGTCTACGTCGAAGGCAGCCTTCAGACCCGCAGCTGGGAAGACCAGAACGGTCAGAAGCGGTACAAGACGGAAGTGAAGGCGAACAACGTCGTCATGCTGTCGCCGCGGCCGGACGGGGCCCGGGGCGCGTCGCCGGCGCCCGCCCCGCGCGAAGTCAGCGAGGTCGCGGAAGCGCCCGTCGACGATGACGACGTTCCGTTTTAGGGGAGCAAAGCGGGCCTAGTTCCCTCTCCCCGCGCTCGGGGAGAGGGTCAGGGTGAGGGGGTTTCTCCCTCTCGCTCGAGTCCTGTCAGGCGTGATGCGCCGCCCCTCACCCCAGCCCTCTCCCCCGGCGCGCGGGAAGAGGGAGCGGAGCTACGCTACCTTCGAAGATGCTGGCTAAGCTCCCCGTCAAGCTTGCGGAGATCCTGCTGCGCTTTTTGATGCGCGCTCGTGCAGCTCTCGGGTTGCTTCCCGCAGCGCTTCGATCGACAGCGTCGGGCGCCTGACGGCGGCCCTTCCTTCCGCCGCCTTCCGCGCGTAGGCGGCCAGCCGCTCGGCGGCTTCTCTTCGCCGGTCTCCGCGAACCTCGAGGTCGACGCGCTCGACGCAATCGGGATACTCCAGAATCCGGCTGCAGACGAAGAGAAGGTCGCATCCGGCGCGGGACGCCTCGGCACAGCGGTCGGGCATCTCTCCGAAGGAGGCGAGGGCCCCCATCTCGAGGTCGTCCGAGAAAGCCGCCCCGGCGAATCCCATCGCGCCGCGGAGGAGCGCCGTCGCGCGGCCGGGGGAAAGGGTCGCCGGCAGGCCCTCGGGGCCGGCGGCGTGGGAGACCATCACCGCTCCGGCGAGGTCCATCGTGGCGGCGAACGGCGCGAGGTCTTTCGCCTCCTCCTCCGGGTCGTCGCGGAGAAAGGGAAGGGCCTGATGGGTGTCCAGATCTCCCCGGCCGAGGCCCGGAAAATGCTTCACACATGCCGCGATTCCCTGGCCGTGCAGACCCTCGAGAAATGCCGTCGCCGCGGCGACGATCTCCTCCGGCTCCGCCGAGGCGCACCGGCCCGCGAGAAACCTCTCCGAAGCGCCCGGGAGATCCCGGTCGATGACGGGCGCCAGGTCGACGTCGAAGCCCAGCGCGCGGCATGCTGCGCCCGCGAGCGCTCCCGCCTCGCGGGCGAGTCCGGCGCGGGCGGCGTCGTGGAAGGAGATCGATCGCCCCAAGAGATCGCGGAACCGGTCCACGGGCCCGCCCTCCTGGTCAACGCACAGAAGCGGCGGGCCCGGCAGGCGGGAGATCTCGCGCGCGAGCGCCCGGACTCCTTCCGGCGTTTCGATGTTGCGCCGGAAGAGAATCACGCCCCAGGGAGGGAAACGCTCGAGGATCCCCCGTTCCTCCTCGGTCAGCGCGGTCCCCGCGATGCCGACTCCGAACAGCCGGCTGGCCGGGGCGAACCCCGTCACGAAAGCGGCCCCTTCAACCTCTCCTGCAGCGCGGCGAGAAGAGACAGCGCGGCAATCGGGGTCAGCCGATTGACGTCCACTTCCCGCAGCTTTTCGAGCACCAGTCCTTCATCCGACGAGAACAGTAGGATCTGACCGTCTCCGGCGCTCGCTCCCCCGTGGCGCGCGATGACGGGCGCCCCCTGAACGTCGAGCTCTTGCTTCTCGAGGTTGGAGAGGACCTCTCGCGCGCGGGCGATGACTTCCCGCGGAATGCCGGCGAGCTCCGCCACCTGGATCCCGTAGCTGCGGTCGGCGGCGCCCGGGATCACCTTCCGGAGGAAGACGACCTTGCCGTCGATCTCCTTGACGGCCATCGTCGCGTTGGCGACGCCCGGCCGGACGAGCGCGATCTCGGTGAGCTCGTGGTAGTGCGTGGCGAAGAGCACGAACCCGCTCTTCTCGGGAACGTCGTGCAGGTGCTCGACGAGAGCCCAGGCGATCGACAGCCCGTCGAAGGTCGAGGTGCCGCGCCCGACTTCGTCCAGGATCACCAGGCTCTTCGAGGTCGCTCCCCGCAGGATCGCGGCCGCTTCGAGCATCTCCACCATGAACGTCGATTCGCCGCGCGAAAGGTGGTCCGACGCCCCCACGCGGGTGAAGATGCGGTCGAAGATGGACAGCTCGGCGCGCGAGGCGGGGACGAACGAGCCGGCCTGAGCCAGAAGAACCGCGGTCGCGACCTGTCGCAGGTACGTGGACTTGCCTCCCATGTTCGGTCCCGTGACGAGAAGGATCCGTTTCTCCGACGAGAGATCGCAGTCGTTCGGAATGAACGGCTCCTCTCGGCGAACAACCTCGACGATCGGATGGCGGGCGTCGGCGAGACAGAGGCGGGGGCGCGCCGACAGCTTCGGGCGGACCCAGCGCCCCGATGCGGCCGTTTCCGCGAGGCTCGCGGTGACGTCGATGGCCGCGACCGCCGAGGCCGCGGCGGCGACGCGCGGTCCGCCGGCGGAGAGCTCGCGCAGAAGCTCGCCGTACAGACGGTTCTCGATCTCGCCGATCCGCTCCTCCGCTCCGAGGATTCTTTCTTCGAGGTCCTTCAGCGCCGGCGTGACGAAGCGCTCCGCGTTGGCGAGAGACTGCCGCCGGATCCAGTCGGCCGGGACGCGTTCGCGGTGCGCGTGCCCGACCTCGAGGGAGTAGCCGAAGACGCGATTGTACCGGATGCGCAGATTGGAGATGCCGGAACGGCGGCGCTCCTCCGCTTCGATCGCGAGCAGCGCGCCCTGGGCGTCCCGTCGGAGGCCGCGGAGAGCGTCGAGCTCGGCGTCGGCGCCGTCGCGGATCGCGCCCCCCGCGGACGCGAGAACGGGAGGCTCGGGAGCGAGCGCGGCGCGCACGCGGGCGGACAGGTCGCCGACGTCGGGCAGGCCGTCCACGAGTCCGCGGAGGCGGGACGAGACGAGCGGAGCGCCGGCCTTTCTCAGAAGGGGGATCGCCTCGAGGCCGGCCGACCACGCCGCGACTTCCCGAGGCCCCGCGGTTTCCGTCGAGATGCGGGCGAAGCGGCGCTCCAGGTCTCCGACGCCGTCGAGCGCCGCTTGGAGTCGCTGGCGAACGTCGGGGTGAGTCACGAGCTCTTCGACCGCCTCCCACCGCGCCTCGATCTCGACCGGGTCCGTCGAGGGCCGCGCGAGGGCGTCGCGAAGAGCGCGCGCGCCGGGAGGAGTCCGCGTGCGGTCGAGGAGCGCGCAGAGGCTGCGATCCGTGGATCCGTCGGAGGACTCGAAGATCTCGAGGGTCGCGATGGCGGAGGCGTCGAGCCCCATCCGCTCGCCGAAGCGCAGCGGCTCCGGCGCTCCGATGTGCTCCGCTCCCCGTGGCCGCATCTCGCTGGCGTAGGCGAGAGCGGCCGCGGCCGCGGCCCCTCCGGGCGCCTCCGGCTTTGCGCGCTTCGCGGCCGAAGCATCGAACCACGCCCCGGGCCGGCGGCTTTCCGCCGCGCCCCTCGGCACCGGCGCGGAGGCCCCCTCGGGGAGCAGCACCTCCCGGGGACGAAACAGCGCGAGCGCGTCGGCGAGGCGGGCGGCGGGGAGAAGGCCGGCGAAGAAGCGCCCCGTCGAGAGGTCGAGGAACGAGGCCTCCCACTCGGCTTCGGCGCGCAAGGCGGACGGGCCCTCCGGCGGCAGCAGGGCCGCGAGGTAGGAGGCCGCGGCCGGGACGAGAGACTCCGCGTCGAGAACTGTCCCCGGGGTGACGATCCGGGTGATGTCCCGGCGCACGAGCCCCTTGGCGGCGCGCGCGTCCTCCATCTGGTCGCAGACCGCGACCTTCCGCCCGGAGGCGACGAGCCGCGCGATGTGGTGGTCGACGCTTTGCCACGGGACACCGCACATGGGCGCTTCGATGTCGGAATCGCGGTTGCGCGCCGTCAGCGCGATGCCGAGGATGGGCGCGGCCTCGCGCGCGTCGTCGAAGAACATCTCGTAGAAGTCGCCCATCCGGTAGAAGAGGATCGCGTCCGGCGCCCGGCTCTTCATCTCGAAGTACTGGCGCAGCATCGGCGTCTCGCGGGCGTTCGTGCTTGTGGTCGTGCTCGTGCTCATCGCACCGGCCTCCCGGCCGGCTCGCGGAGAAAGGGCGTGCGGGCTCGTCTTCCGGGGGTTCCCATGGATGATCGGGGTTAGCATACCGGTTCGGAACGGCGAATCCATTTGCGGACGATTTCGATCCTCGCTCTCGACACGGCCAGCCCCTCGCCGGCCGTGACGCTTCTCGTGGGCGAAACGGCGTTCGACGAGCTCCTTCCGTCGGACCGGCACGCGTCGGAGCATCTCCTCGCCGGCATCGAATCGTGTTTCTCGCGGGCCGGGATCTCGCTGTCGGATTGCGCGCGCATCGCAGTCTGCGCCGGTCCTGGCTCGTTCACCGGCGTCCGCGTCGGCCTCGCCACCGCGTGGGGACTCGGGCGCGCTCTCGCCTGTCCCGTCGAAGCCGTCTCGACCCTCGAAGCGATCGCGGAAGCCGCCCGCGCTCCCGGCCGCCCGCGTCTCGCGGCGGCGCTCGACGCCGGGCGGCAGGAGATCGTCTGGCAGGCGTTCCACATGACGGGGCCGCGCGCGATCTCTCTCGCGCCGGCCGCGCGGGCCTCCGCGTCCGGTGCGGCCGAGCGGGCATTCAACGGACTCCCGTATGCGTCCGTCCCACCGGATCTAGCGGGCCCCGGATCGGTGCCGCTCGAGGCGCCGGTCTCCCGGGCGCTCGCGCTCGCGGTGGCCCGCCGGCCGGCGGACGGTCAGGCGGCGAGCTTTGCCGCGATCTATTCGAGGCCGAGCGCCGCGGAGGAGAAGCGTGGCGCTCCGTAACCCGAACCCTTCCACCTACGCGGTCGCGCCGGCGCGGGTAGAAGACTTAGACGAGATCGCCCGGATCGAACGGGAGTCGTTTCTCGTGCCGTGGAAGCGGGAATTCTTCGCGGCGGAGCTCGAAGAGCCTTATCGATACGCGCGCGTCTTAGTCTGCGGGCGCGATTCCGAGCCGCGAGTGGGCGGCTATCTCTTCGCCGTGTCGTTGTACGAGGAGTTCCATATCAACAAGATCGCGACCGATCCGCGGCTGCGCAACCTGGGGCATGGGCGCCGGCTGCTCGAGGACGCTCTCTCGCGGGCCCGGAGCGTCGGAGCGACCGCCGTGACCCTCGAGGTCCGTCTTTCGAACCTGCCGGCGCGGGAGTTCTATCGCTCCTACGGTTTTCGCGAGGCATATCGCAGAAAGTCCTACTACCAGGATGGCGAGGACGCCTACGCGATGGTCCTGGCGCTGGAGGGAAGTTGAGAGTCGAGAGTCGAGAGTTGAGAGTTGAGAGCTCGGACGCAGAGGTGTCCCGCGGCTTGCCTCGAAAATAATCTCGTGTCATCCGACGGCGGCCTTACCTTCGATTCTCGATCGAGTTGACCGCGGAGTGCCGCGGCCGTCTCGCTCCCGCTGGCCGCTCGATTCCCGATCGAGTTGACCGCGGAGTACCGCGGCCGTCTCGCTCCCGCTGGTCGCTCGGCTCCCGATCGAGTTGACCGCGGAGTACCGTGGCTGTCTCGCTCCCGCTGGTCGCTCGGCTCCCGTTTCCCGTTTCCCCTTCCCCGTCAGGAGCTTAGAAATCGGCCGTGTCATCCGTCCGAAGCTCACTTGAACACCCGGTGTTTGGCCGTTAGACTCGGGGAATTGGCCTTCCTTTTGCTCTACCCCAAAACAGAAAAAGGAGGTTCGAGCCGATGGAATACTCGACGGAGTCTTTGACGGAAGTCGACGCAGAGTACCGCCGCCTCCAGGACGCCCACCAGGATCATGAGCACCGCTTGCAGGACCTCGCCGGAAGATCTTCCCTCTCGGAAGCCGAAGAAATCGAGGAGAAACGCCTGAAGAAGGAAAAGCTCGCCCTGAAGGACAGAATGGAGGCGATCGCGCGGACTCGACGCGAAGGGGTCACGCACTGAGGTTCCCCCTCGCTCCCGAGGGATGGAAGTTCATCCTTCCCCCTCTTCTGTTGACAGTCGTGGCGGCCGTGACAGGGCATCCGATCTGGGCCGTGGCGCTCGGGGCTCCCACGCTCTTCCTCATTTCCTTTTTCCGGGACCCGGAGCGCCGGCCCGTCGCCGGCCCCGAAATCATCGTCTCCCCCGCCGACGGCACCATCCTCTCGATCGGCGCCGCCGCGGAGGCTCCCCCCGGCGCGGGCACACGCATCTCGATCTTCATGTCCGTGTTCAACGTCCACGTGAACCGCGCGCCGGTCTCGGGGCTCGTCGCCGATTACGCCTACTCGCCGGGTAAGAAGCTGGCGGCCTTCGCCGAGAAGGCGTCTCACGAGAATGAGCAGAACCTGATCACCATGGAAGCCAGCGGAGGAAAAGTCGCCTTCAAGCAGATCGCGGGCGCCATCGCGCGCAGGATCGTCTTCTATCCAAAGCCCGGCCAGCCGCTCGAGAGAGCGCAGAGGATCGGGATCATCCTGTTCGGGTCCCGCGTCGATCTGTTTGTCCCGGATGGCGCCGTCGTGCTCGTTCGAAAGGGAGAAAAGGTGCGCGCCGGCCTCACCGGCCTCGCGCAGTGGCCGCCGCCCGCTCCCGGCCGCGGCGGCCGGCCTCCGGCGCGCGCGTGAGCGACACCCCGCTCGACCCGGAAGCCACGGAAGTCCTCCGGCCGCGGCGGCGCCGGCTTTCCAAAGAGCGGCTCTCGCGCGGCCTCTTCGTCCTTCCCACCCTCTTCACGGTCGGGAATCTGTTCTGCGGCTATCTCTCCCTCTGGAGCTCGATCAACGGCACCTTCGAACGGGCCGCGCTGCTGATCATCCTCGCCGCGATTCTCGACATGCTGGACGGGCGGATCGCGCGGTTGACCAACTCCGCGTCCGAGTTCGGCGAGGAGTACGACTCCCTGGCCGACCTGGTCTCTTTCGGGGTCGCCCCCGCCATCCTCGTGTACTCGTGGGGCCTGGCGGATTTTCATCGCCTCGGGCTCGCGGTCTCGTTCTTCTTCGTCGTCTGCGGGTCGATGCGCCTCGCGCGGTTCAACATTCAGACGAAGATCGCGGACAAGAAGTATTTCGTCGGCCTCCCGATCCCGGCCGCGGCCGGCACCGTCTGCACGCTGGTTCTCGCGACTCCCGAGCCGCTCGTCGACCGCGTGTGGATGACCGGCGTCCTCATCGTGACGTTCCTGCTCTCGTACCTGATGAT
>JBBRDK010000046.1:0-27514 GCA_038203955.1 Thermoanaerobaculia bacterium
GCCGAAAGCCCGGGCGACGAGCGGGAAGAGCATGACGCCGACAATTCCCGCGGCGAAGGGCATGTCGGCCCTCTGCGCCGCGGTGGCAAGCGTCGCGCCCAGAATCATGGCGCCGATGTTCTCGGCGGCGGTCGATTCGAACAGGTCCGCGCCGCGGCCGGCGCAGTCGCCCACGTTGTCGCCGACGAGGTCCGCGATGACGGCGGGATTGCGCGGGTCATCCTCCGGAATCCCGGCCTCGACCTTGCCGACGAGGTCGGCGCCGACGTCCGCCGCCTTCGTGTAAATGCCGCCGCCCAGCTGGGCGAAGAGGGCCACGAACGAGGCGCCGAAGCCGTACCCCACGATCAGCAGCGGAATCTGCGCGGGCGGAACGGCGGTCAGGCGGCTGACGAGAAAGTAGAGGCCGCCGACGCCGAGGAGCGACATCGAGACGACCAGAAGACCCGAGACCGCGCCGCCTCGCAGTGCCGTGCGGAGCGCGTCGTTCAAGGAGGTCCGGGCGGCCGACGCGGTCCGGATGTTCGTGCGGATCGAGATCCACATCCCGACGTACCCGGCGAACACGGAGCACGCGGCCCCGAGCACGAACGACAGCGTCGTCCAGAATGCCAGGTTCAGCGCCGTCGGCACCGGGTCGAACGAATGGTGGGCGCGGACAAACGCGTACAGGACGAAGATGACGGCCGCGAGAACGAGGGCGAGCAGGCCGATCGTCCTGTTCTGCCGGCGGAGAAAGGCCTCGGCGCCTTCCTTGATGGCGTTGGAGATTTCCCGCATGGCGGCCGTCCCGGTGTCCCGCTTCAGGACCCATTTCGCGAGGTACCCGGCGACGAAGAGCGATCCGACGGAAAACGTCAGGATCAGGGGCAGGGCGTTGCTATACGGCATTCAGACTCCCTCTTTTTAGTGTCGAACCGGGGGCCCCAGCGAGGGGCAAAGGGGGGGAAGAATATCAGAGGTTCGGGCTCGAACTGCTTGTTCAGCCCGCGACGAATCGGGACGAGGGTGTTCGGAGGCGCGGGGGGGTGGGGCGGGTCGTGGGGAACGAGGAGCGCCGCCTACGCCCCCTTCGTTCCACGTGAGCGTGAGACGCCGTTGAACGGGACGACGCTCGACCGGGGGCGGTGGGACGATCGGGACCGATCTGGACAGCCGCGCGGGGCCCGGGGGATCGGAGCGATCCGGTTATTGAACGGGAACGGTTTCCAGGACGATGCCGAGGTTGTTGGCGCCCGCGTTGCGCACGACATCCATGACTTTCGCCACATCACCATACGTGACGCTGTCATCGGCCGAGAAGAACACGGTCTTGTCGCGGCGATTCTTCAGATTGTCCGCGAGCTGGGTCGCGAGCTGCTGCGCCGTCAGCTCCTGCTTATTCAGGAAGATCTTGTTGTTCGGCATGAGCGACACGACCAGCTGGTCGGGAGGAATGTCCGCGATATTGGTTGGCGGCGCCTTGGGCGGCACCTTCACGTCGTACCCCATCTGCAGCAGGGGCGTAATGACCATGAAGATGATGAGGAGGACGAGGACGACGTCCACCAACGGCGTTATGTTGATGTCGCTCTTGTATTCCCCCACGCCTCCCGCAGCCATAGACATTGAGAAATCTCCTTGGGTTTCGGTTCGCCGCTACTTCGAGGACGGTGCCGCCGCTCCGAGAGCTCCCGCGGCGGCCATTCCCTGCGGCTTCTTCTGAGCGATCAGGCCGACGTTCTGAAACCCGGCGTCCTTGGTGATCCGCATGACTTCCTTCACCTCGCCGTACTTCAGGCGCTGGTCGGCTTTGATGACGAGGTCGGTCTGCGGGGCGCGCTGGTACATCTCTTCGAGCGCCTTCTGGAACTCGACCTTTCCCATCGGCTGATTGCCTGACAGGAAGTAGGCGGGGGGAGTCGCGTAGTTCACCGTGACCACCTTCTGCTTCTCGCCTTCCGGCTTCTTGTCCGGGTTGACCGTTTCCGGCAGCTGCACGCTGATCCCATTCTGGAGCAGCGGCGTGACCACCATGAAAATGATCAGAAGCACGAGGCAGACGTCCACGAGGGGTGTGACGTTGATGTCGCTCTGCAGCTTGTTGCGGGCGCCGCCGCCTCCCACTCCCATACTCATGGAAACCTCCTGCCTGGGTTACGCCGTGCGCTGAGTCTGGGCGCCGCGGCGTTTGATGAAGTAGTCGAGAAGCTCGGAGGCCGAGTTGGACATTTCAACCTGGAATCGTTCGATCTTGTTCATGAAGATGTTGAACAGCCAGACGGCCGGGATCGCGACGAAAAGCCCGAGCGCCGTCGTGACGAGAGCTTCCGCGATGCCGGTGGACACCGCCGCGATACCGCCCGATCCGGTCAGCGCCATTCCGCGGAAGGCATTGATGATCCCGATGACCGTGCCGAAGAGGCCGATGAAGGGCGCGGTCGTTCCGATCGTCGCCAGGCCGGAGAGGCCCTTCTTCATGTCGGCGGTCGTGACGAGTGTTTCCCTTTCGATGGCCCGCTCGGCCGCTTCGATCGGGTCGTGGCCCTGAATGTTCGCCGCGCCGGAAGACAGGTCGTTGTGGAACTCGTAGAGTCCGGCCGCGACGACGCGCGCGAGGTGGCTGTTCTTGAACTTCTTCGAAGAGTCGATCGCCTCCTGGAGCCTGTCGTTCTTCAAGAACCCGGTCACCAGGCGCGCGAACGCGAGCGACTGCTTCTTGGCCTTGTTGTAGTAGATGAATCGCTCGACCGCGACGGTCAACGAGTAGACCGACATGAGGATGAGCAGGACGCTCACCCCCTTCGCGAGCGGCGTCATCGTTTGCCAGAGGGTGACGGGATCAAAACTCATGAAACGCTCCTTGTCGTTCGGTAATCTTTATCCGATAGCTCGCGACGACGATCTGCAATCCTAGTGCAAGTTGAAGGTGACGGTGACAGTCAGGTACACGCGGACGGCCCGGCCGTTGAGGGTGGCCGGCTTGTATCTCCAGCCCTGGACGGCCCGGACGGCCGAGGCGTCCAGAAGCGGATTCACGGATTTCAGGACCTTCACCTCTTCGACGCTGCCGCTGGCCGTGATGATGGCCTCCAGAATGACGACCCCCTCCATCCGGGCTTTCCGGGCGGCCTCGGGGTACGTCGGCTCGACCTTGCTCTGAAGGACGGGGGCCTTGACCTCGCCTCCGACCCGCAGGGGCTCGTCCCCTCCGCCCGCTCCGCCGGTTCCGCCGACGACGCCTCCGAGGACACCCCCCGGAACGCCTCCCTCGACGCCGCCTTCGACGCCTCCCTCGACTCCGCCGGTGTTCGCCGGTTCGGGGGCGGAGGGTGCCACCGGGATCTTCTCGGGAATGATGGTCGGCTGCACCATCTCGGACGAACGGACAGGGACCGACTTCTGAACCTCGACCGCCTTGGGAGCCGCTTTGGGGGCCGCGGGGGGAGGCGGCGGGGGTGGGGGAGCCGCGGCGTAGAAGGTCACGGGAATCGGGGGCTCCGGCACGTCATCGACGAACCAGATGGACGCGCCGACGATAACTCCTATGACGATGGCATGAATGGCGATCGAGACGGGCAGGGTCAACGCCGCCCTCGACCCGCCGCTGCGGTTGGACGATTCGATCAGCACATTTTCGAACATGTGACTCCTCCCGACGGTAGAGACACCGGGTCTACCTGCCCGGTTCCGGCGTCGGCGTGGTGGCGGCGGCCTTCTTACGCAAATCGAGTGCCTGTTGCCGGTACCGGTCGGCCGCCGCGATGTCTTCCTGCTGCTTGACCGGGTCGGTTTCCACCTTGGCCTTTTCTCGATAGAGCAGATTGATGTACGTCAGCGCGTCGAAATTGTCCGGCTTGATCTGGAGAGCTTTCTCGACCGCGTGAAGCCCGGTGTCCACGATCTGCGTCCGCGTCGCCGGATCGACGTCCGGATAATGGTAGGAGCGGTCCCAGGCCTGGACCCCGATCATCACGTAGGCTTCCGGGTTGTCGGGCTCCAGAGCCGTGCGCTTGTTCAACCATTCGAATCCCTGGTTGAAGTCCCCCTTCTTGAAGTACATGGCGGCCAGCGACTGGATCGCCTTGACGTCCTTGGGGTTGGACTGAAGTCTCTGCTTGTAGAAAACGATGGCGTCGTCGTAGCGGTCCGTCGAGAGATACATCGAAACCAGGAATTCGTTCGCTCGCTTGTCCTCGGGGTGTTTCGCAAGGTACGCCTTCAGGTTCTCGATGGCCTTGGCGGCGAACTGGAGGTCTTTCGGGTGCTTGGACCCCGGCTGGTACATGGCCATGTAGGCCAGGCCGATGTTCTTCTGAAGCTTCGACTGGGTGGGGTCGAGCCGGGACGCGTTCTCATAGCTGCCCAGAGCGGAGGCGTAGTTGCCGGCCTTGAAGGCTTCGTTGCCTCGCTTGACTTCCTGCTTGGCCTGGATCTTCTTGCACCCGGCGAAAGGGATCGTCGCCAGGAGGAGAAGAGCGGCCGCGGCGGAGCGGAAACGTCGACTTGGCATTCTGGGATGCTCCTCTGCTCTTTCGCTTTTCATCGCTTTTTCGGGCCTTTGAGGGACCTTCCGGAGACGCGAATTCTGTTGAATTCCCGGGGACAAAGCAACATCGTTTTTTTGGCCCCCTGCCTGGCCGCGGTCGCGGCGGGCCCGGGGGGAATAATCATCGAAGTACGCGCGCTTGTCGTGCGGCAGGAGGCTCATTTGAAGACACCCTTCGCCCTGGTCGGGCTTCTTTCCGCAGCGGTCTCGCTGGCGCAGGCTCCCAAGCAGCCGCCTTCCGCGCCGGCGCCCCTGCCTCCCGTCGGCGAGCGCGTCGAGGTCCACATCAGCAACGTCGAGGTGGTAGTCACGGATTCCAAGGGCAACCGGGTGACCGACCTGACCAGGAACGACTTCGAGGTGTTCCAGGACGGCGTGCCGCAGACGATCGAGAATTTCTACGCCGTCGGCGACGGCAAGGTCACGTTCGGAGACGGGAAGAGCGAGCCGCTCGACGCGGTCGAGGCGCGCGGCGACCTTCCGACCGAAATCAAGGCCCGGTTCATTCTCTACATCGACAACCTGAACATCCAGCCGCAGAACCGCAACCGCATGTTCGGAAAGCTGAAGGATTTCGTTTCGAAGAACGTGGGGCCGCGCGCCGAGGCGGAGGTGATCACGTTCAACCGCTCGCTCAAGGTGAAGCGCAAGTTCACCGCCGACCCGACGGAGATCCTGGCCGCTCTGGAAGACATCGAGCGCGAGACAGGCGGCGGGACCTCGCTCGCGGGGGAGCGCCGCGATGCGCTCCACCGGATCGACGAGTCGCGGTCGTCGGACGAGGCGCTCCAGACGGCGCGGCAATACGCCCGCTCTCTGCGCAACGACCTGGAGTTCGACATCGACGCGCTCAAGAGCACTTTGAACGCGCTCGCCGGGATCAAGGGGCGGAAGATCTTCGTCTACGTCTCGGAGGGCCTGCCGGCCACGGCGGGCATGGAGCTCTTCGACGCGGTCCAGAAGAAGTATCAGCAGGCCACTTCGACCCTCGAAGCCTTCGAGTTCGACATGAACGGTCGGTACGCCGCCGTGATCCAGTCGGCCAACGCGCAGGGGGTCACGATCTGGGCGCTCGACGCGTCGGGGCTCACGGTGGACCAGATGATCACCGCGGAGAACCGCAGCTTCGAGAACCGCCCGAGCGACTTCCTCATGCGTCAGAACTCCCAGGCGCCGCTCCAGATGTTGGCGGAGCAGACCGGCGGCATGGCGTCGGTCAACACGAACAGCTGGGAGCGGAGCTTGAACGAGCTCGCCAAGGACTTCTCGAGCTTCTACTCGCTCGGGTATCGCACATCGCGATCGGCCGTCGACCGCCCGCATTCCCTGACCGTCAACGTCAAGCGCAAGGGAATGCGGACCCGCTTCCGCAAGAGCTTCCTCGAAAAGACCCCGGAGACCCTGGCCGCCGAGGCGGTGCAGGCGAGCCTCTTCTATCCGCGCGACGACAACCCGCTCGGGATCCACGTGACCCTCGGCGCACAGAAGCCCTACAACGACGAGAACTTCGCGATTCCGGTCCGCATCGCCGTGCCGATCGGAAAACTGGGGCTGCTTCCGACCGGGGACCGATACGAGGGGACTTTCTTCGTCTACGTCATCGCGCGGGACGCCGCCGAAAAACAGTCCGAGCTCGCCATTCAGAGGCAGGCCGTGACCGTCCCCGCCAAGGACCTGACGGTCGCCCAGGCGAAGGACTGGTTCTACGACTTCACGATGACGGTCGGCCCGGGCAGCCAGCGGATCGCCTTCGCCGTTCGCGACGGCAGCACCGGCACGACGTCGTACTACCAGAAGAATCTCTTCGTCTCGCTGCTTCCCCGGGAGACCAAGAAGGAAGAGAAGCCGAAGACGAATTAGCTGTCAGCTCTCAGCTGTCAGCGGGGGCCTTGCCAGGGGGGCGGCGCTCGGGGGCCTCTTTCTCCCGTTACGATACGGCGATGGCGCGGCTGCCCTCCCTCGTCCTTTTCGCGCGGGTGCCCGAGGCGGGCCGCGTCAAAACCCGCCTGTCGCCTCGACTGACGGACCAGGGCGCCCTGCGGCTCTACCGCGCTTTTCTGGAAGACGCCTCCCGGCTCTATGGCGCCGCGGGGAATTGGGAGCCGGTGCTCGCCGCCGAGCCGGACCCGGACGCCCCCGAGCTCGCCCGGCTCTTTCCTCCGCCCTGGCGGCGCGAGCCACAGGGGGAGGGCGGTCTCGGCGAAAAGCTCGAGGCCGCTTTCTCCCGCGAGTTTGGGCGCGGGGCGCCTGCGGCGATCGCCGTCGGGTCGGACCATCCCGCGCTCGCCCGTGGAGCGCTCTCCGAGGCGCTCGGCCGGGTCGAGGGGGGCGGAGCCGCCGTCATTCCGGCGGAAGATGGAGGCTATTGCGCCATCGCATTTTCGGCGCACGCTCCTTGGAAAGAGGCGCTGCGCGACGTGCCGTGGTCGACGGACGCCGTCCTGAGCGTCACACGCCGGCGGCTCTCGGAGCGCGGGGTCGAGCTCTCGACGCTGGCGCCCGGGTACGACGTCGACCGGCCTGAGGACGTGGACCGCCTGAGGCGCGACCTCTCCGCGCGCGATCCGCGCTCTGCCGACTACCCCGCCGCGACGGCGCGCGCGCTGGCGGAGCTCCCGTGATCCCTGTCCTCGACTCGCGGCGAATGCGCGCGGCGGACGCGGCTGCCATCCGCGGCGGCATCCCCTCGTCCGTGCTGATGGAAAACGCGGCGGCCGCGATCGTCGACGAGATCCGGGAGCGCTTTCCGGACTGGAGTCGGATCGTCGTGGCATGCGGCCCCGGCAACAACGGGGGAGACGGACTCGCCGCCGCCCGGCTCCTCTCGGCGGAAGGGGCGTCCGTCTCTCTGTTTTCCCTGAACCCGCCGTCGGGCTACCGCGGCGACGCGGCGGCCAATGCCGGGCACGCGGAGGACGCGGGCCTCGAGATCGTCTCTCTGGCTTCGCGCGGCGGATGGACTCGCTTTCGAGATTCCCTCGCCGCGTCGGACGGCGTCGTCGATGCTCTCTTTGGAACCGGATTGTCGCGGGCGCTCCGCGGGCGTGCGGCCCGCGCCGTCGCCGCGATCGCCGGGAGCGCCCGTGCCGTCGTCTCCGCGGACGTTCCCTCGGGTCTCTCGGCCGATTCGGGCAAGCCGCCGGGCGCTTCGATCGCCGCCGCGTGCACGGTCGCCTTTGCGGCGCCGAAGCTCTGCCACGTTCTGCCTCCCGCCCGCGGGCGCTGCGGACGCGTCGTGATCCGCGACATCGGAATTCCGCGATCCGCTCTCGACCGCCAGCGAAGCCGCGTTCGCCTCGTCGAGCGCGAGGACGTCGAGCGACTCCTTCCGCCGCGGCCGCTCGACTCGAACAAGGCGGACTTCGGCCGCCTCGCGATCATCGCCGGGTCGCGAGGAAAGGCGGGCGCCGCCGTCCTCGCCGCCCGCGGCGCGCTCCGGGCGGGCGCGGGGCTGGTGACGATCTTCTGTCCGGAATCGATCGAGAGCATCGCCGTCTCCGGGCTTCCGGAGGCGATGACGCGGGGTCTTCCCGAACGCGGCGGGGCTCTCGCCCGGGAAGCCGCGCCGATGCTCGCGGAGGCGCTCGCCGGTTTCGACGCCGCCGTCGCGGGTCCCGGGCTCTCGGGCGGGGAGGGAGTGCGGGCGTCGTTGACCGCGATTCTCCGGCTCCGGCTGCCGCTCGTCTGCGATGCCGACGCGCTGAACGCGTTTTCCGGAAAGCCTGCCGCATTTTCGCGGCGGCGGGCATCCACGGTCCTCACGCCGCATCCCGGCGAGGCCGGCCGGCTGCTGTCTCTGACCGCGCGGCAGATCCAGGGCGACCGGCTCGCCGCGGCGACGCGCCTCGCGAAGGAGGCTCGCTCGATCGCGGTCTTGAAAGGCGAAGGAACGCTGACCGCGGCGCCGTCCGGGCGGGTCACGGTGAACGCGACGGGGACCCCCCTTCTCTCCGCTCCGGGATCCGGCGACGTGCTCGCCGGAATGATCGGCGCCTATCTGGCGGCCGGCCTCCCTGCGGAGGACGCGGCCATCGCAGCGGTGTACCTGCACGGAGCCGCCGGACAGCGGCTGGAGACGCTTCTGGGCGACGCGGGCATGCTCGCGGAGGAGCTCGCCGACGCGCTGCCCGGAACGCGGCTCGCCCTCTCGGCGCCGCCGGAAACGCGGCGCGCTTGACCGACGAGGTTCTCTCGGGCTCCCCGGAGGAGACGGAAGACGCGGGGCTCCGTCTCGGGCGGGAGGTCGGGAGCCTCGACGTCCTCTATCTCGAAGGGGAGCTCGGCGCCGGCAAGACGTGCTTCGCCCGCGGGCTGGCCCGGGGACTGGGCGCCGCCGACAGACAGGTCGCCTCCCCGACGTTCGCGATCGTCCACGAGTACGCCGCGCCCGACGGCCGCCTCGTGCTCCGGCACCTCGACCTCTACCGGCTGGAAGATCGGACGGCAGATCTTCAAGCGGTCGGCGTCCCGGAGGCGCTCTCCGGCGCGCCCGTGGCGGTCGAGTGGCCCGGCCGGGCGATTCGCGGTCTTCTGCCGCCCACGATCGAGGTGATGATCGTGCGGGCCAGAGGTGAATCGCGCCGGATCCGGATCACCCGACGCTGAACTCCGCGTCTCCCGGTCGCCGGCCTGGGGGCCTTTAGAACGCGAAGACGAATCCGCCGTTGACGTCGCCGTTGGTCAGCCAGTCCCGGCGGTCGCTGTTGCAGTCGTCGAAGAACGAATCGCACCGGCCGTTCCGGCCGTTCCGGTCGTTCCCGTCGTTCCCGTTCCGAACACGCGTCCCGTAGTAGCGGCCGTCGAACCGCATTCCGAAATTCGGAGTGAACATCGTCTTTAGGCCGACGGCGGCGCTGGCCGTGAACTTGTTCTCGCTGCCGGCCGAAGATCCCGCCACGTGGGGGTCGAGACGCGCGGCCCCGGCGCCCAGGCTCACGTAGGGTGTCAGGCGCCGGTTGTGGCCGAGGTTGAAAGTCATGTACCCCAGGTAATAGTCGATGTCGAGGTCGCCCAGCCGGCGCGATCCCGGGCCGAAGAGCGCTCCTCCGTCGTGCGTCACGAAGAAGGTCTCCGTGTGGGAGTACTGCAGCTCCAGCTCGAAGGACCGGGTCACCAGGAATCCGATGCGGCCGCCGAACGTCGCGTGATCGTCGACGTCGACGTCCGAAGTGAATAGCGCATTGGTGCCGCGCGAGAACTTGCCGCCGAACAGGTACCCTCCGAAGGGATTGATCTCGACGACGTTCGAACGGGACTGGGCCAGTCCCGTCGCCGCGGAGAAGATCAGCACGAGGACGAACAGGGACGCGATTCGGGTTTTCATGAGGCCTCCGGTGGGTGTGAAAGGAGCGCGGAAATTGCGCGGCTCCGGGCGGGAGGACGCCCGTCAATGGAGGCCGTACCGCCCGCTTCGAAGTCCGCCGCCTGTCGACTGGGAGCCATGGCTAGCGAGCGGTCTTGCGCGGAGCCTTCAGGTGCTTTTCGATGATCTGCTTCCATTTCCCTTCCACCTCGGCCGAATACCCCACCTGGTTGTCGAGGAGTGTCCGGTCCGGACCGATCAGGAACGTGGACGGAATGCCGAGCGCGGTCATCTGGCCGGCGTCTTCGGGCGACGCGTAGTAGATGGGAAGGGAAATGTTGTAGCGCTTCATGAAGGGCTCGATGCGCTTGCGGTCCGCGTCGATGTTGACCGCGACCACCACGAAGTTGCGATCGCTGTAGCGGTCGTACATGCGCTGGACCACGGGCAGCTCGAGCCGGCACGGCCCGCACCACGTCGCCCAGACGTTGACGAGCACCACGTTGCCCTTCAACTGCGACAGGCGTACCGCACCGCCCTCGGCGCCGGCGAACTCGAGATCGGGGAAGGGGCGTGGGTCCTGGGCCGACGCTCCCGCGGCGCAGAGCGCGAAAAGGAGGGCGGAAAGGAGGGATCGCATCGGACCTCCGGAACAACGTCTCCGCGGTTCTTATTTCCCAGGACGCCAGCCGCCCCGCTGCCCTGGCGGGGCCGAACCCTGGGCCTCGAGGATAGCCGGTTCGCCGGTTCGCCGCCCGAGAGCATTTGCGGCCGAGCCGGCCCGCCTCTCCGACGACGGCGACGGCCCGGGGGATGGCTTCGGGACCGCGTGATAGAAGGCGGCCCATGCCCGACCCCGCTCCGGCGATCCTCGCCCGCGTCCTGCGGGGCGGGAGAACAGAGTCCGTGCACCGGGGCTCCGTCGCGGTCGTCGACGAAGACGGGCGCGACCTCGGTTCCTGCGGGCAGCCCGACGGCGGCATCTATCTGCGCTCCGCCGCGAAGCCTTTCCAGGTGATGCCGCTCCTGGCGTCCGGGGGAGAACGCGCCTTCCGGCTCGGCAACCAGGAGATCGCGCTGATGTGTGCCTCGCACGGCGGAGAGCCGCGGCACGTGCGCGTCGCGCGGCGCATTCTGGAGCGTGGGGAATTCGGAGTCCGCGATCTCGGCTGCGGCGCCCATCTTCCGATGCACGAGCCATCCGCGCGCGCCCTTATCGCCGCGGGCGAGAAGCCGTCCGCTCTCCACAACAACTGCTCCGGAAAGCACGCGGGTCTGCTCTTGACCTGCCGCCTCCTGGGACTGCCGCCTCGCGGCTACTGGGAGTCATGGCACCCGCTCCAGGCCGAGATCCTGGCCCGGGTCTCGGAGTTCACGGGCGTGCCGTCCGCGGAGATCGGGCTCGCCGTGGACGGGTGCAGCCTGCCCGTTTACTTCCTGCCGCTTTCGGCGCTCGCTCTCTCCTACGCGCGTCTGCTCTCCCGCGGGTGGCCGGGAGAGGGAAGCGCCGCGGCGAGGGCCGTCCGGGCGATGACGGCCAGTCCCGGGATGGTGGCCGGCAGGGACCGCTTCACGACCGATTTTCTCGAAGCGGGCGGCGGCAGGTGGATCGGCAAGGAGGGCGCGGAAGGCGTCTACGCCGTCGGTCTCAAGCCGCGGCGAAAAAATGAGAAGGCGATCGGGATCGCATTCAAGGTCGAAGACGGGTCCTCGCGCTCCCGCGACGCGGTCTGCCTCGCCATTCTCGAGCGGCTCGGAAGGCTCGGCGCCGGGCCGCGGTCGCGGCTCTCGCGCTGGCGAGACCCGGTGATCCGGAACGTCCGGGGCGAGGAGGTCGGCGAGGTCCGCGCCGAGGTCTCCCTCACCGCCGATGGATAATCCTCCCGGAGAACACTGTCCGACCATGCCCTTCCTGCGCGCGCTCGCGGCCGCGGCGCTCTGCCTCGGGCTCGCCCCGTCCGGCTGCGCGACGAGCCGCCGGGTCGTCGAGTCTCTGACCGCCAACTGCCGCGAGGTGCAGCCCGGCGTCGCCAACGAGATGATGCGGGACAATCCGCGGTCGCTCGTGCTCGACGTCCGGCATCGGGACGAGTTCACCGCGGAATTGCCGCACCTGCAGCGTTGCCGCGAAGTACCGCTCTCGGAGCTGCCGCGGCGGTTTCCTGAGATCGGGGCCTGGAAGAAGGAGACGATCGTGATCTTCAGCCGCGACGGAACGGACGCGGCGTCCGCATGCGAGTTTCTCGCCCGCCAGGGCTTCCTCTACGTCTCGCACGTGGAAGGCGGCGTGGCCGAGTGGCAACGGCGGCGGTTCGGCCTGTTCGGCGGATCCGGGAGCTGACGCGTGGGATTTCGAAACCTCGGCGCGTTTCTCGAGCGGCTGGAGTCGACGGGAGAGCTGTTGCGTATCGCGCGTCCCGTCTCCCCGAATCTCGAGATCGCCGAGATCGCCGACCGCGCGGTCAAGGTCGGCGGACCGGCTCTCCTTTTCGAGAACGTCAGCGGGTCGTCCGTGCCGGTCGCCATCAATCTGTTCGCCTCGCGGCGCCGGATGCTCGAAGCGCTGGAGATCGGCTCGTGGGAGGAGTGGGAGAAGCGTCTCGAGTTTTTCCTGGATCCCAGAGCCCCCGAGGGGATTTTCGACAAGCTGAAGGCGATCCCCCGCGTCACGGAGCTCGCCTCGGTCTTTCCGAAGACGGTGCGTTCGGGCCCCTCGCAGGAGGTCGTCCAGACCGGCGACGAGGTGGATCTCTCGACCCTGCCGGTCCTGACGTGCTGGCCCCAGGACGGCGGGCCGTTCGTCACGATGCCGCTCGTCATCACGAACGACCCGACGTCGGGAAAGACGAACGTGGGCATGTACCGGATGCAGGTCTTTGACCGGAACACCACGGGGATGCACTGGCAGAAGCACAAGGATGGAGCGGGGCAGGCGAGGGGGTACGAGCGCGAGGGCCGCCGGATGGAAGTCGCGGTGGCGATCGGTTGCGACCCCGCGACGGTCTTCTCGGCCATCGCGCCTCTCCCGCCCGGCGTTTCCGAGTTTCTCTTCTCGGGCTTCCTCCGCGGGGAAGCCGTGCCCCTCGTGCGCGCGCGGACGGTCGACGTGCTCGTCCCCGCGGAAGCGGAAATCGTGCTCGAGGGCTACGTCGATCCCGGAGAGCGGCGCCGGGAGGGACCGTTCGGAGATCACACGGGTTACTACTCGCTCGAAGACGATTTCCCGGTCTTCCACGTCACGGCCGTGACGCGGCGGCGGTCTCCGGTCTATCTGACGACCATCGTGGGCCCTCCTCCGATGGAGGACGGATTTCTTGGAGAAGCGGTGGAGCGCCTTTTTCTTCCGCTCGTGCGCAAGACGATTCCCGAGATCGTGGACATGCATCTTCCCGTGGAAGGCGTCTTCCACAACCTGATGATCGTCGCGATCGACAAGCGATTTCCGGGTCACGCGCGCAAGACGATGCACGCGATCTGGGGCACGGGGCAGATGATGTTCACGAAGGTGATCGTGGTGGTGGATCACGACGTGGACGTGCGGGATCCGGGGCGCCTGGTGTGGAAGGCGCTGGCGGCGATCGACCCCGAGCGGGACATCGAATTCGTGCACGGCCCCGTCGATGAGCTCGATCACGCTTCGCCGATTCCGTGTCTCGGAAGCAAGATGGGCATCGACGCGACCCGGAAGTGGAAGGAAGAGGGATTTCTGAGGCGGTGGCCCGACGAGATCCGGATGAGCCCCGAAGTCCGCGCGAAGATCGACGCCCTGTGGCCGTCCCTCGGAATCCCCGGGGACCGAGGGACGAAAAACCGCTCCGGCTGACGGAACGAAGGTCATCGCCTGCCGAAACCTTTCGACAGGCCGCCTCCGTCGCGCTCATCCCGGTTACAATCCGAGGTTCATGCGGACTCTCGTCATCGACCCCGCCCCCGAGTCACGCGACGCCCTGCGGCGGGCGCTGTCTGCGGCGGGGGAACAGGTGCGGGGCGTCGAAAATCTGGCGGAAGCGCAGAGGATGCTGCCGGAGTTCGGCCCCGACATCGTGATCGTGGCGCTCGACTCTCCCGGGGGCGACCCGTTCGAATTCCTGGAGGAGCAGTCCCGCCATGAGGACCGGTCCGTGTTCGCGATGGCCGACTCGGAAGCGCTCGAGAGCGGCGTCTCGGCGATGGAGCGCGGCGCGGAGGATTTTCTCTGGCGTCCCGTCTCAGACGCCCGGATCGCGCTCCTCCTGTCGCGGCTCGCGGGCGACCGGGACCGGGAGACTCGCGCCGAGCGCATTCGCGTGGCCCTGGTGCGCGCCGAAATGGCCGCGGCGCTCGTCGGACAGTCGCCGCGCTGGCAGTCGGCGCTGGCCGCGATCGAGCACGCCGCGGCCGGCGGCTCGCCGATCCTCCTGACCGGCGAGGCGGGCACGGAGCAGGAGGAGATCGCCCGCGTCCTCCATGGCCTTTCCTCGCGCGGCTCGGGAACCTTTCTCAAGATGGCCGATCTCGAGGGAACGGGTGCGCTTCCGACGGCCGGGCAGGGGACTCTCTTCCTCCCTTCCGTCGAGCGGCGGTCGATTCCGGACCAGCAGGCGCTGCTCGAATGGATCGAGCGGCCCGGCCGGTTCCGCGCGGTGCTCGCGGTCAACGAGTCCCCCGAGGAAGCGCTCGCGGCAGGGAAGCTCTTTCCGGAATTGTATGACGCTCTTCGCGACGGCACCGTGAACCTTCCGCCCCTGCGCGAGCGCGGCGACGACGTCGATCTCCTGGCCTTCCGCTTCCTCGCGGAGCGGGACCCCTCCCTCACCTTCGACCCCGAATCGCTGGACGCGCTGCGCGCGCACGACTGGCCTGGCAACGTCCGCGAGCTGAAGGACGTCGTCCGCCGCGCCGCCGCCCTCGCCGACGGAGATGTTGTCGGCCCGACTCTCGTTCTTTCGCTCCTCGCGGGGCCGCGCGCGCGACGCAGATCGCGGCGGAAGAAGCCGCCGGTCGTCAAGATCGCCGTCGGCGCCTCGCTCGCGGACGTCGAGCGGCGTCTGATCCAGAAGACCCTCGAATTCGCTCGCGGAAGCAAGCCGAAGACGGCGGAGCTGCTGAAGCTCTCTCTGAAGACGATTTACAACAAGATCAAGGAATACGGGCTCGAGCACTGAGCCGGCGATGCGATTCTGGCTGGCGCTCGCGCTCGTCGCGGCGGTCCTCGTCTTCCTGCTGACGCGCCGGGTCAAAACCCGCCGGCGCTAGGCTCGACCCCCCCGCGCGCGGCTGACCCACTCAGTGCTCGGTTTTCCGCCCTGCGCCCGCCGTCAACCGCGGGGCCGCAAAATGCGCCACCACCTCGACCAGCTGGGGAAAGGGCATCGGCTTCGTGAGGTAGAACGCCACGCCGAGCCGCCGGGCCTCCCTCTCCCGGTCGAGGTCGCCCGTCAGCACGATGACCGGAATGTCCGCAATGGCGGGATCGGATCGCTGGAGGCGGCGGAACTCGAGTCCGTCCATCTCGGGAGTGTGGAGGTCTAAGAGGATCACCGAGGGACGGGCGCCCGCCCTCAGGACGTCGATCGCCTCGCGGCTGTTGTCGACGCAGCCCACGCGAAAGCCTTCTCCGGCCAGCGCCTCGCGAAGCGCATCGCGCAGGATCGCGTCATCGTCGACGACGAGGACCGTGTCACCGGGCGCGGCGCTCACGCAGCCGTCCTCGGAGCGCGACGATCTTTCTTCTGAAGATTCCCGACCTCGCGGTATGGTTTTGAAAACGGCGCCGGGAGCTCCCCGGCCGGGAGGCGGAATTGAGCGACTCGGCAAAATCTCTCTGCGGGATCTGCGGAAAAGCGCGGGGAGCGGGACAGCTGACGTCGGGCGAGTTGTTGCGCCCGCACATCTTTCAATCGGTGCAGGAAGAAAACCCCGGATTCGGACCGAAGGACTCGATCTGTTCGACGGATCTGAATCGTTTCCGCGCGGCGCACATGGAACGGCTCCTGGAGGATGAGAAAGGAGAGTTGTCCGAGCTCGAGGAGCAGGTGATCCGTTCGATCCGCGAGGAAGAGATCCTGACCGAAAACATCAACGAGGAGTTCGAACAGGGACTCACGTTTGGCGACCGCGTGTCCGACAAGATCGCGGAGTTCGGCGGAAGCTGGCGGTTCATCCTGTCCTTCTGCGGCGTGCTCATCGCGTGGATCGCCCTGAACGCGATTGTCCTGACGCGCCGTCCCTTCGATCCGTTCCCCTACATCCTCCTGAACCTCGTGCTCTCGTGCGTCGCGGCGCTTCAGGCTCCCGTGATCATGATGAGCCAGAACCGCCAGGAGACGAAGGACCGCCTCCGGTCCGAGAACGACTATCGCGTCAACCTGAAGTCGGAGCTCGAGATCCGGGTCTTGAACGAGCGAATGGAACACCTCCTCAAGAAGCAATGGCAGAGGCTTCTGGAGATCCAGGAGATCCAGACCGACCTGATCCGTCAGCTGGTCCGTGACCGTCCGACCCGAACGGGTAGCTGACGCGGCGGCTCCGCGCCTTCGCGACCGGCGAGCGGAGCCAGCCGCCGGCGCGGAATGGCCGAAGACGAGGGAACGGCGAGGGCAATCCCCGCCGTTCCCGACGGGCGCTCAGCGGGCCGCCGAGGTCTGCCGGCTTTCCACGCGGACGTCCGCATCCTGTTTGCGCCGCAGCCCGAGAAGACCGGTCAGCCCGAGAAGGCCGAGCCAGCCCCAGTTCGAACCCCGATGCTCGGTGTCGGTGCTGGACGTGGTCGTCGTGCCCGCCGCCGGGGCGGTGCCGGACCCGGTCCCGGTTCCGGCGGTTGCATCGCTGCCGGTGTTGCCGGCGCCCGCCGTCCCCGCCGTGGTGCCAGCTCCGGTCGCGGTCGACCCGGTCGCTGTTCCGCTGGCGCTTCCGCTTCCGCTTCCATACGTCCCGCCCGTCGTCCCGGTCGAGCCGGCCGTCCCGGCCGTGCCCGCGCTGCCCGGCGCGCCTGTCTGGCCCTGACCGGTTCCGTAGGCGGTTCCCGAGCCGGCCGTCCCCGTTCCCGCTCCCGTGCCGCCCGTCCCGCTCGGGTTCGTCGCGCTCGTTCCGCGCGCGCCGGCTGTCCCCGGCGCGCCCGTCGCCCTGGAGCCGGCGGTGCCGCTGCCCGTGGTTCCCGAGCCGGTCTGCCCCCACGCGATGCCGGCCGCGAGGCTGAAGGCGAGCGCCAGAGTCGCGGTAGATTTCGTTCTGCTGCCCATGAGTTCCCCTTCTCTTTGAGTCGGTGCCCCGCCCCCGCGCCGGTCCATCCGGCGGAGTGGGCCCGTGCCGCTTCGCGCAAGAACCGCGCCTTCCGACCGAAAAACGGTCGAGCGTTTAGCTGAGACGACGGCCTGAAACTTCGCCCGCCCGTCTTCACAAATCTGACCGCGAATTCAAAAAGCGGAAGCGTGGATTTCGTCCCGATCGTTCGTCCCCGAAAAACGCGCTCCCGCACGCCCGCAAAGGCGTGTCGTCCCGCCGTTTCTTCCGCTCCTCGTGGCACTTGCGTTGCTCTCTGCGCGCCTGAGTCCACGTTTTCAAAACGCGCTCCGAGAGAGCGGGAGGTCATCGATGATGGGAAGCGCAACCGATGCCCGGCGGCGAAGTTTCTTCGGGAATCGAGGCCATTTTTCCCGCGCGCTCCTGTGCGCGCTTCTGGCCGCGGCTGCCGTCGCGCCGCTGGCAGGTCAGGGGATCCCGACGGCGACGCTGACGGGGAAGGTGACGGGACCGGGGGGCGGGGTAGCCGGCGTTACGGTGGCGGTGTCCTCGCCCGCGCTGCAGGGCAGGCGCACGACCGTCACCAACGCGAACGGCGACTACATCTTCAACCTCCTTCCGGCGGGGGACTACGCCGTGACCTTCGAGCTCCAGGGCATGCAGCCGGCGGAACAGAAAGTGGCTCTCTCCGCGTCCCGGACCTCGCGCGTCGATCAGGACATCCGCCCCTCGTCCGTGGCGGAAGCCGTGACGGTGTCCGGCTCCGAGGCGAATCCCGCCGCGATTCTCGAAGACACCCAGGTGGCGGCGAACTACAAGAAGCCGCTCATCGAGAGTCTGCCGGTCGGGAGGACCCTGACCGCGATCACGCAGCTCGCGCCGGGCGTGAACAACAACGGTCCCTCCGGAAACGACCGCGCCGCCAACGTCGCGATCACGATCTCCGGCGGTCAGTCGTTCGAGAACCTGTTCACCGTCGACGGAGTCGTCGCAAACGAGAACCTCCGCGGCCAACCCCACGACCTCTTCATCGAAGACGCGATCCCAGGAGACCACGGTTCTCACCGGAAGCATCTCCGCCGAGTACGGGCGATTCAGCGGCGGGGTCGTCAACGCGATCACGAAGTCCGGCGGCAACACGCTGTCGGGATCCTTCCAGACGACGTTCACGAATGACAAGTGGACCGAGAACGATCCCTACAACAGCGGGGCCGGGCGGCGGGGCGTCTCCACATCGCTCTCGGATCCGCGCGTCGAGAAAGTCAACGAGACGTATGAAGAGACGCTGGGAGGGCCGATCTTCCGGGACCGACTCTGGTTTTTCGCGGCGGGCCGGCAGGCGAAGCTGACGGACAGCAACCAGACGCGCTTGACCGCCGGGCCCGGGAGCGTGAATCCGACTCCGCAGGCGTACACGCACGCCACCGACGAAAAGCGGTACGAGGGCAAGCTTACCGGCGCCATCACGCCGCAGCACAACGTCGTCGTCAACTACATCGACATCAAGAACCACGAGTCGAACAACCGCTTCACGACGAACATCCTGGATTTGAACAGCTTGGCCGACCGCGACCCGCCCAACACGCTCCTCTCCGCGAATTACAACGGCGTCCTGGCGAGCAAGGTGTTCGTCGAAGCGCAATACTCGAAGAAGAAGTTCACTTTCGAGGGCGGCGGGTGCGCGTTCACCGATCTGGAGCGCGGGACGCTGCTTCTGGACCGCTCGCGCAACAACGCCCGGTACAACTTCGCCACCTTCTCCAACGCGACTCCGGAGCGGCGGGACAACCAGTCGTGGAGCGCGAAAGGATCCTATTTTCTCTCGACCGCCGCCGCGGGCAGCCACGACGTCCGCGTGGGCTACGAGCATTTCAAGGACTTCCGATTCGCCAACAACCACCAGTCGGGAAGCGACTTCCGGATCTTTGGCACGGGCGCCTACATTCGCGGATCGGACGTCTTCCCCGTGTTCCAGAGCGACACGTCCACATTCATCCGCTGGACCCCGCTCTTCCAGGAGACGTCCGGCACCGACTTTCAGACGGACTCGGTCTTCATCAACGACAAGATCGCTCTGAACAAGCACTGGAGCTTCAACCTGGGCGTGCGGTACGACAGGAACAACGGCCGGGACAGCCGTGGATTCACGGTCTCGAACGATCATGCGTTCTCGCCGAGGCTCGCCGCGCAGTTCGACATCCTGGCCGACGGACGGTTCGTCGTGAACGCGGGATACGCCCAGTACGTCGCGCAGCTCTCCGATTCGATCGGCGACTCCGCTTCTCCCGCGGGGCAGCCCGCCAACTTCGACTACTTCTACCGCGGCCCTTGCATCAACTGCGACCCCGCGGCTCGACCGGATCACTCCCGACGAACGCGCAGGCCATCGACGACGTGTTCGCGTGGTTCAACAGCGTCGGAGGGACCACCGTGAGACCGACGCGCGGCAATCCGACGGTGCCCGGCCTCACCGCCGTCATTCCCGAGGGGTCGCTCAAGAGTCCCAACGTCAAGGAGTACACGGTAGGGTTCGGCTCCGCCATCGGTTCGCGCGGCGTCGCCAAGATCGACTTCATCTACCGCGACTGGGACGACTTCAACGCCACGCGCACCGATTTGACCACCGGCGTCGCGCCCTACCAGTTCGGCCTGGTCTTCGACAAGGGTGTGATCGAGAACACGAACAAGCTCGACCGCAAGTACGAGGCGGTGCAGTCCAGTACAACTACCGCTTCGCGTTCCCTCTCTTCGCGGGCGGCGGATATACGTGGTCGCGGCTGACGGGGAACTTCGACGGGGAAAACTTCGGCAGCGGTCCCATCACCGGCTCTTTTGACTACCCGGAATACCTCGACTTCGGGCGCAGCGCCAACAACTCTTCCGGATACCTGGCGGGCGACCAGCGGCACCGCGCGAAGGTCTGGGCGGGATACGACTTCAAGACGTCCTTCGCGAGCTTCACGCTCACGGCTCTCGAGACGGTCGACTCGGGGCGGGCTTATGACGCCAACGCGCTGGTCAACACGCGCAACGCCGCGGCGCAGTTCTACGTCGCGAACCCGGGCTACCAGGCGCCGCCCACCAACGAGCTCTATTACTTCACCGCTCGCGGCGCTCTGCGCACCGACGCGGTGAAGCGGACGGACCTCGCCATGAACGTCGCGGTCAAGCTGTTCAAGAGCCTCGAGCTCTGCGTCCGCCCGGAGATCTTGAACGTGTTCAACGAGAAGGCCTTCACGGGCGGCCGGCTCGGCATCGACTCCGATCTCACGGTCAACACCGCCAACACCGCGGGAACGGCGGCCTACAGCCCCTTCAACCCGCGGACGGACACGCCGGTGCAGGGGCCGGCGGGCAGCGGCGCCAATTACAGCCCCGGTCCGAACTTCGGCAAGGCGATCGCGCCCGGCGGCTACCAGCTCCCGCGGACCTTCCGGGCATCCGTCGGGGTCCGGTTCTAGGCAGTCGGCAGGGGAGGCGGATCCGTCGGGTCCGCCTCCCGTTTTCTTCCTGGTCCTTCCGGGCCGCCGCAACCCCGTTTTCTCCCTGCGGAATCGTGACTCCGGACCGCGACCGGGGGTGGTGCCGGAGGAGGGATTCGAACCCTCATGCCCTTGCGAGCGGGGGATTTTGAGTCCCCTGTGTCTGCCATTCCACCACTCCGGCGGGCCGCCGATGATAGCCGGAGGGGCCCCGGGTTGGGAACGCGGCCCTCGAGCCGGTCCCCCCGAGAGGACGGAGACCCCCCGACACCGGCGGCAGTCCGGAGGCGGTCTCATCCGGCCGCTTCGGGCGCCGCACCCGGACGGCTAAACGACTCGTAACAGGCGTTTTGTCCGACGAAGCGGGGACCGATCCGGCCGGCGCCGCGCCTCTAAACGTTGCATTTTCCTAGGTTTGGCCCTATAATCGGCGGTTCGACAGCTTCTGTATTTTATTGAACAGGAGGACTCTGTGAGCTTCCGAGTGGGAGAGAAGGTGGTTTACCCCAACCACGGCGTCTCGGTCGTGGAAAAGATCGGCGAGGGCTTCGCAACGGGGCCCGTTTCGCCCCGGAGCTTCTATCACCTCCGTCTTCTGTCGAACAATTCCAGGGTGATGGTGCCCATCGGGAACACGGATCTGATCGGTCTGAGGCGTCTGACCCAGCGCAAGGACATCACCGGACTGATGAAGCGGCTGGCGGACAGCCGGTTCTCGGCGTCCGGCGACTGGAAGGGGCGCTACAAGCAGAACCTCGACAAGATGAAGAGCGGAAAGCTCTACGACATCGCGGACGTCTTGAAGACGCTCAATTTCATCAGCTCGCGCAAGACGCTCTCGTTCCGTGAGAAAAAGATGTACGAGCGGGCCAAGTATCTGATCGTCTCGGAGATCGCGGTGATCAACGGACTCGATGAGCAGGAGGTCGAGCGCCAGGTCGACCGCGCTCTGACCAAGTCGGCGGCGTCGAAGTTGGCGGCCCACTGAGACGGGGCGCCGCGAGGCGCCCGAGCGGCGATCGCGCCGAGGAACTAAAATAGCGCCATGGGGAAGACCCTCATGGCGCTATTTCTTTTGGTCGGCGGCGCAGCGTCAGCCTCCGCGGACGCCGTTTCCGAAGGGCTGCGCGCCGATCTCGCGCGGGAGCGCCGGCGGCTGGCGACGGATGCCCGCACACTGACCGACACGACTCGCCGGCTCGAGACGGCGCTGGCGCAGCTTTCGGCCGCGGCGCGCGCGGTCGCGGAGGGCGCGACCCGGTCCGACATCGCCGCGGAGGAGGTGGCCCGGCGGGAGGACACCTTGAACTCCACGGAGCAGGAGGCCCGGATGCTTCTCGAGCGCCGCCGGATTCTCGCCGACCGGGTGATGGAGCGGCGCCGGTCGGTGGCCGTGCTGGAAACTGAGCTCGCGCCTCGAAAGCCCGATGGCGTGACGGGGAGATGGACCATCCTCCTCGATCCCGGGGAACAGAAGGGCTCCTTTCGGATGGCGCTCGACGGGACCCTGGTGACCGGCGATTACACGCTCGAGGGCGGGTACTCGGGCTCGCTGCGCGGCACGCTCATCAACGACCGGCTGAAAGTCGAACGCGTCGATTCGAAACTGGGTTTCTCGACCGTCTATTACGGCCGGGTCGCGCGGGACGGCCATACGATCGCGGGGACCTGGGAGAGCACGACGTTCGGGACCGGCGGCCCCGGCGCGGGACGGTGGAGCGCGATCCGGGAGGAAAACGCGGCGGACGAGAGCCCATGAGCGACCCAGGGACTTCGACGCCTCTCGCGGCGGCCCCGAGGCCGCCGGTCGCGTCGGCCTTTGCGCCGCTCTTCGTGGGGCTTCTGCTCGGGTTCATCGGCGGCTATTTCGCCGGGGGGGGCGGCCATCCGGCGGGCGCCGGCGCGCCCGCCGCATCCAGCGCCGCGCCGGGCGGACCGGCGAACGCTCTCCGGGCGGAGATCGCCCGCGATCCGGAAAACCCGCGCCTCTGGACGGCGCTCGGCAACGCGTACTACGACGCCGAAGACTGGGATCACGCGGTCGAAGCCTACGAGAAGGCGCTTCGCAAGGCACCGAAGGATGTCGCGCTGCTGTCGGACCTCGCGGCCGCGTACCGGAATCGAGGAGAGTTTCGCCGGGCGATCGCGACCTTCGAGCGCGCGCGGGCCGCGGACCCGGCGCACTGGCAGGCTCTCCTGAACCTCGTTCTGATTCACGCGTTCGACGAGAAGGACGCCCCGGCCGCGCAGCGGGCGCTCGACGAGCTGAAGCGCCGGTATCCCGACATTCCCAACACCGACCGTATCCAGGAGCAGATCTCCCGGCTGCGGGCGGGATAGTCATGGCCCGCGTCGCGATCTTCCTGTTCCTTCTGTTCGCGATACTCCTCGCGCTGCGGCTGATCGGATTCGTTCTCCGGTCGCTCTCTTCCCGCCCGGTTTCGGGAGGGCCGCCGGTCGAGGGGGAGATGGTGCGGGATCCCGTGTGCGGGACGTGGATCGACCGGAGGCTCGCGATCGCCGGGCGGCGGGGGAGCGAGTGGCTGCCCGTTTGCTCGGAGAAATGCCGCCGCGAGCTCGAGTCGGCATGAGCGACCTCTTCGACGCCGAGCCGCCGCGGCGAAAGGCCGCAGTCGCGGCCGCCGATTCGCCTCTGGCCGATCGGATGCGCCCACGGTCTCTGGACGAGGTCGAGGGTCCCGAGGAGGTCGTCGGCTCCAACGGATTCCTCCGGCGCGCTCTCGCCGAGGACCGCATCCCCCCCCTCATATTCTGGGGCCCGCCGGGAGTCGGCAAGACCACGCTCGCCCGGCTGATCGCGGCGCACACGTCCTCCGCCTTTCTTTCGTACTCGGCGGTGGCGACCGGCGTCAAGGAGATGCGCGAAGTGCTCGAGGGCGCCCGGAAGCTTCGGGCGGCCACGGGCCAGCGGACGATTCTGTTCCTGGATGAAATCCACCGGTTCAACCGGGCCCAGCAGGACGTGTTCCTTCCCTTCATCGAATCGGGCGAGATCGTCCTGATCGGCGCCACGACGGAGAATCCCTCCTTCGAATTGAACGGCGCTCTTCTCTCCCGCTGCAAGGTCGTCGTGCTCGACCCTCTTTCGCCGGAGGCGGTCGCGCGCATCGCGAACCGGGCGCTGCGGGACCTCTCGCGCGGCCTTGGCGCACGCGACTTCCGGATGGACGACGAGGCCCTCTCGTTCATCGCGCAGACGTCGGGCGGCGATGCGCGAAGGGCGCTGAATCTTCTGGAAGCCGCGGCCGCCGACGCGGAGGCCGGAAAGACCAAGCGCATCGAGGCCGCGCGACTTCGCGAGCTTCTCCAGCGCAAGGTGCTCCTCTACGACAAGGCGGGGGAGGAGCACTACAACCTCATCTCCGCGCTGCACAAGTCCATGAGGGAGTCCGACCCCGACGCCACGATCTACTGGCTGGTCCGGATGCTGGAGGCGGGCGAGGAGCCGCTTTACCTCGCGCGCCGCATCGTCCGGTTCGCCTCGGAGGACGTCGGCCTCGCCGACAGCCGCGCGCTGCGCGTCGCCCTGGATGCGAAGGAGGCGTTCGAGTTCCTCGGGCTGCCGGAGGGCTCTCTGGCGCTCGCGCAGGCGGCGGTCTATTGCGCCATGGCTCCGAAGTCCAACGCGCTGTACGAGGCGGAAAACGAGGCCAAACGGGACGTCGCCGAGAAGCCCGCCGAGCCCGTGCCTCCGGTGATCCGCAACGCGGTGACGCGCCTCATGAAGGAAGTCGGCTACGGAAAAGGGTACCGGTACGCGCACGCGGAGCCGGAAGGCGTCGGAGGGATCGAGTGCCTTCCCGAGACGCTCAAGGGCCGCCGGTACTACCGCCCCCGATCGTCCGGCGAGGAAGCGGATCTCGCGCGCCGGCTCGAGCACATCATGAAGAAGCGGCAGGAGAAGTGGGCGAAGGAAGAGGGCGCAAGCGAAGAGGCGCGCCGGAAGCGAAAGGCGGCCAAAGACCGCGATCCTTCGGACTGATCGAGCGGAAGCGGTCCGGTGATCTCAGCCGGCGGCGAGGCTCTCGGCCGGAGTCCGCTCGCGTTCGAAGGCGGCCGTCAGGCCTTTTCGCCGCTGTAGTTCGGCGCTTCCTTCGTGATGATCACGTCGTGCGCGTGGGATTCCTTGAGTCCCGCCGACGTGATCCGGATCATCCGGGCCTGCGTGCGCAGCTCGTCGATGGTGGCGCAACCGGCGAGGCCCATCCCGCTCCGGATTCCCCCGGTCATCTGGTGCACGAGCGCCTCGACGCTTCCCTTGTAAGGCACCATCCCTTCGATTCCCTCGGGGACGAGCTTCGACAGGGAGGATCCGTTTCCGTTCGCGCCGATGGCGGCGGTGTCGGTCTCCACAGATTCCTGGAAGTAGCGGTCGGACGAGCCTGCCTTCATCGCGCCCAGGGAGCCCATCCCCCGATAGGCCTTGAAGGTCCTTCCCTGGTACAGGATCGTCTCTCCGGGAGACTCCTCCGTTCCCGCGAGCAGAGAGCCCACCATCACCAGGTGCGCGCCGGCGGCGATCGCCTTCGTGACGTCACCGGAGAACTTGATTCCCCCGTCGGCGATCAGGGGGATGCGGCCGTTACGGGTCGCCCGGGCGCATTCGCGAATCGCGTGGATCTGCGGAACTCCGGCTCCCGTGACGACCCGCGTCGTGCAGATCGAGCCCGGTCCGATGCCCACTTTGACCGCATCGGCGCCGCGCCGCACCAGGTCGCGGGCGCCGGACTCGGTCGCGACGTTGCCGGCGATGACCGGCGTCGAGGGAAGCTTGCTCTTCAAGAGCTTCAGGGCGTCGAGGACCCCCTGGCTGTGGCCGTGGGACGAGTCGAGGACGAGCACGTCGACCTTCGCCTGGACGAGGGCCCGCGCGCGATCCAGCATGTCCCGCGAGACTCCCACCGCGGCGCCCACGCGAAGGCGCCCCAGCGGATCCTTCGCGGCGTTCGGATACTTGATCGCCTTCTGGATGTCCTTGACCGTAATCAACCCTTTCAGGTTTCCTGCCCGGTCGACCACGAGAAGCTTTTCGATGCGGTGCTCGTGAAGAAGCTCCTTCGCCTGCTCGAGAGTCGTCCCGACGGGAGTCGTGATCAGGTGGTCCTTGGTCATGCGCGTCGAGATCGGAAGGTCCATCCGCGTCTCGAAACGCAGGTCCCGGTTGGTCAGAATGCCGACGAGCTTCCCGCGATCGTCGACGACCGGAACTCCCGAGATCTTGAAGCGCGACATGACGAGAAGAGCCTCGGCGATTTTCTGCTCGGGCCGGCAGGTCACGGGGTCGACGATCATGCCCGATTCAGAGCGCTTGACCTTGTCCACCTCGGCCGCCTGGGATTCGATCGTCAGGTTCTTGTGGATGATCCCGAGGCCGCCCTGCTGCGCCATCGCGATCGCGAGCCGGGACTCCGTGACGGTGTCCATGGCCGCGGAGATGATGGGGACATTCAGCCCGATCTCTTCGGTCAAGCGCGTCGAGAGATCCACCTCGCGGGGGTGAACCCTCGAATGGGCGGGAAGGAGGAGGACGTCGTCGAAGGTGAGCGCGAGAGGAATTTCGCGGTCCAGAGGAGACCGGGCGGGGCTGCCAGCGGCCCGGGTCTTCTTTTGGACCGCCATCAGGCGCCCGCCTCCGCTTCTGCTCCGGGCCGCTTGGCGCCTCCCTTCGCGCCTCCGCCGCCCGCGGGGCCGCCTTCCGCGCCATGGCATTTCTTGTACTTCTTGCCGGATCCGCACGGGCAGGGGTCGTTTCTTCCGACCTTCGGCGCCTGGCGCTGGACCGTCTCGACCTTCGCGTCCTGGCCGCCCGACGCCGCGGCGCCGTACGAGTAGTTCACGTTGGCCGCCGGCCGCCGGGGCGGCAACGGAACCGGGTCGTGACGCGGCTCGGCGATCTCGCCCTCCGCTTCCCGCATGACGGGCTGAAGACGGAAGAGGTACTGAACGATCTGGTCCTCGATGCGCTCCTTCATCACCGTGAAGAGCTCGAACGACTCCTTCTTGTACTCGACGAGAGGATCGCGCTGGCCATAGCCGCGGAGTCCAATCCCCTCTTTTAAGTGGTCGATCGCGAGGAGATGGTCCTTCCACTGCTGGTCGACGACCTGCAGCATCACGAACTTTTCATGGAGGCGCATCGTCTCGTCGCCGAGCAGGGACTCCTTGTCGTGGTACCGGATGGAGATCAGCTCGAGCAGCTCCTCCCGGATGGCGTCGCGGTCCTTACCGGCGAGGTCGGGCGCGTCGAGCCCGAAGAACTCCTTCAAGTCCATCCCGAAACCCGTCAGGTCCCATTCGTCGGCGCCCTTTTCCGGATCGAGATGCCGGTTGAAGCTGGCGTCGAAGATGGTCTCCGCGAGCCGCAGGACGTCGTCTTTTCCCTGATGGCCCTGGAGGATCTCCCGGCGAAGCGTGTAGATCTCCTCGCGCTGCCGGTTCATCACGTCGTCGTACTCGAGGAGGTGCTTGCGGGTCTCGAAGTTGCGCCCCTCGACCTGCTTCTGCGCGCGCTCGATGGCGCGGCTGACCATCCCGTGCTCGATCGGAACGCCCTCCTCCATCCCGAGCTTGCGCATGATGTTCTGGAGCCGGTCGCTCCCGAAGATCCGCATCAGGTCGTCCTCGAGCGACAGGTAGAAACGGGACGCGCCCGGGTCGCCCTGCCGTCCACTGCGGCCGCGCAGCTGGTTGTCGACGCGGCGGGACTCGTGGCGCTCGGTGCCCACGATGAAAAGCCCGCCCTCGGCGAGGACTTTCTCCTTGTCCTTCGCCGCCGCGTCCCGCAGGCTCGTCAGGAGCTTCTGGAACTCCTCTTCGCTGCCGAGCTGGTTGCGCTGCTGCTCGCCCATCGCCTCCGGGTTGCCGCCGAGCACGATGTCCGTCCCGCGGCCCGCCATGTTGGTCGCGATGGTGACGGAGCCCGGCCGGCCGGCCTGCGCCACGATCTCCGCCTCTTTCTCG
>JBBRDK010000047.1:0-27353 GCA_038203955.1 Thermoanaerobaculia bacterium
TCGAGAGGCGGCGACTGGCCCGAGCTCGGGGTGACGCCTGGTCGCGCAACGAGGCACGTAAAGCGGGCGGACGTGGCCTATCGTCTGTCACAGATCCTTCCGACTAGTCCGCGGGAGCGCCCGGGACGGATCCGTGGCTGACAGCTGACAGCTGAGAGCTGACAGCTCAAACCCCCGACTCGCTTACAATCAATACAGTGCTCTCCTTCTCCGGCGGGATTCTGGACGCTCGGACTCTCGGCCGTCTCGAGCGCTGGCGCAAAGCTCGGGCTCTCTTCGTCCGCCCGGACGGGCCGGATGCGGAGCGCGCGCTTTCCTCCGCGCTCGGGAAGGTCTGGTCGCGCGGACAGATCTATGGGCGTTCCCGGCGGATCGGGGTCGAGCGCACCGCAACCGAGCTCCTAGCGAAAATGCAGGAAGCATTAGGACCGCTCTCGGAGCACGTCCGCGTCGCCCCCGAGGATCCCGCCCAGACGAAGTGGGACGCGATCGGGAACCTCGTCCCCCTTCCGGCGGCCGCCCGCCAGGTCGGAGCGCTGTGGCTCGTCGACGCGCTGTCGGCGTCTGCGCTCTTCGTGGAGTTCCAGCCGATCTTCGACCTGCGAACGGGTGAGACCGTGGGGTTCGAGGGCCTTCTGCGTGTCCGAACGCCGGAGGGAGCGACCCGCCTCGCGGCGGAGATCTTCCCCGCGGCACATCGGCTGGGCATCGCGCTCGCGTTCGAGCGGATCTCCTGGATCCATGTCCTCGAGGCCGCGCGGCGGCTGCCGGCGGACGCCATGCTCTTCCTGAACGTCAATCCGCGTCTCCTCTCCGCCGACGGCGGTCTCTCGGGACTCGGCGTCGAGGCGGAGCGCGTCCAGTTTCCGTATACGCGCCTCGCCCTGGATCTCGTGGAGGTCGAGCGGGTGGAATCGCTCGAGCAGCTGGGCGCCGCGCTCGCCGTGCCGCACGACCTCGGGGTGTCGATCGCGCTCGACGACATCACGTCGAGCTACGAAACCATTCGATACTGCTCCGGGCTCTCGCCGCGCTGGATCAAGGTCGACAGCGAGATCACCCGCGGCGTCTCGAGCGACGGGCCACGGCGGTCGGTTCTGAGGCTCCTCGCCCAGGTCGCGCGCGACGCTTCGGTCGGATTGATCGCGGAAGGAATCGAAACCGCAGCCGACCTGGACGTCTGCCTGGCGGAAGGAGTCTTCGCCGCCCAGGGCTACTTCCTCGGCCGTCCGGCCGAGGAGCCCACCGCGGCGTCCCCCGAATTCCTCGACTGGCTGGCCGGTAAGGGCGCGGCCCTGCCGGCGGACGTGAAGAACGTGAAGGACGTGAAGGAAGAAGACCCGGGTGAGATCGCGCAACCGCCGCAACCGGAGCGGCCGGCCGATCCGGAAGAGAGCTTCGACCTCTGACGGACCCTGAGCCTCTCCCTTCGGTCCGCCTCGACGTCTGGCTCGACGTGGCCTGCGTCTACCCGACCCGGTCGCAGGCGAAGGCGGCGATCGAAGGGGGAAAGGTCGACGTCAACGGCGCCCGGGCCAAGCCGCACCGGGAAGTCCGTCCCGGCGACCGGCTCACGATCAGCTCTTCCCGCGACGAGACGCGCATTCTGATCGTGCGAGGGCTCGCCTCCCGCTCGATCCCGAAAGCGCAGGCGCGCCTCCTCTATGAGGACGCGACTCCGCCGCCGTCGCCGGAAGTCGCCGAGGCGAGGCGGCTCGACCGGATGCTCGCCCCCCGCGCCGACGCGGGGCGACCGGATCGCCGCGAGAGGAGGGAGAGGAGGGAGCGGAAGGGATATTGAGACGCAAGACGGGTTGAGCGTTGAGCGTCAAGCGTTAAGCGTTCGTCCCCCCATCTAGTTGAACGCGGAGTACCGCGGCCGTCTCGCTCCCTTTGGTCGCTCGGCTCCCGGCCCCCGTTCGCCTCCCGCCTTCCGCCTGCCGCCTCCCGCCCCGTCGGGTACACTCCCTCCATGGACTTCGAGCTGCTCTGCCCCTGCTGTAACGCGCGATTGAAGATCGATCCGGAGTTGAAGGCGGTCATCTCGCACGAGGCTCCGAAGGTTCCCCGCACCTTTCAGACCGTCGACGACGCCATCGGCGCTCTGAAGACACACGACGTCGAGCGTGAGAAGAAGTTCAACGCGTCCGTCGAGGCCGAGAAGTCAAAAAAGGACGTCCTGAACCGCAAGTTCGACGAGCTCTTCGACCGCGCCAAGAAGGACGATTCGAGGCCGATCCGGGACTTCGATCTGGATTAGGCCGGCGTCGCCGGCGTCGTCAGCTTTCAGTTCTGAGTTCTCAGTTTTCCGCGATCCCGGAGATCTCCGCGGACTGACAACTGAAAACTGATAACTGAAAACTCATCTCCCGTCGGTCATCTGGTACGCCATTTCCTTCAGGAGAGCGATCCGCTTCGCGATCGGCGGATGGGTGGCGAAGAGGTTGGAGAAGGCGCCTTCCTTTTCGTTGATTTGACGCCCGCGCGGGTCTTCGATGCAGAGGTGGGCCACGCCCTGCTTGATGGAGCGGGTCGGCTCCGCGGCCGCCGCGATCTTCTCGAGAGCGGACGCGAGCGCCAGAGGATTGCGGGTCAGCTCCGCGCCGGAGGCGTCCGCGAGGTACTCCCGCTCGCGAGAGACCGACATGGCCACGACCTGCGCGATCAGCGGCGCCAGCACGAGCGAGATCACCCAGAGGACGAAGAAGAGGATGCCGAGCCCGCCCCCCTCCCGTTCGTCGTGGTCCCGGGAGCCGCCCCCCCAGGCGAGCCCGCGGCCGCCCCAGTCGGAGATCAGCAGGACGGAGCCGACGAGGGCCGCGACGACCGTCATGACCCGCACGTCGTAGTTCTTGACGTGGGACATCTCGTGGGAAACGACGGCCTGGAGCTCCTCGCGGTTCAAGGCTTCCAATAACCCTGCGGTCACGGCGATCGAGGACTTTTCCGGCCCGGCGCCCGTCGCGAAGGCGTTCGGATCGGAGTCGGGCACGATGTAGACCGCGGGCTTGGGCAGCCCCGAGGCGATCGCCATCTCCTCGACGACGTTGTCGAGCATCCGGTGCCGAGGGTCGTCGCGGTTCAAGGGCTGCGCGTGCGTCGATTCGAGCACCGCCCGGTCCCCGCCTTTCAGCGACCAGAGAGCGGAGCCGCCGCCGAACAGGAGAGCCCCGATCGTCAGCACGGGGAGTCCCGGGCTCGCGCCCGACCCGTAGAGAAAGAGGTCTCCGCCCATTCCCAGGAAGGTGACGAACGCGATGAAACCGGTCAGGAGTCCGGCCGTCCGCCGGAGATTGCGGCGCTGCTGGTCGTAGAGGTTCGTCATAGGAAGCTCTCAGCTCTCAGCTCTCAGCCGGAAAAGACTCATTCGCGACTGGAGGCAAATGGCGCCGCTCGGGAGGCGTGGCGACCGGTGGGGGTGGATCGTATGGCCCGGTTCGGCGTTTTCGAGTCTGACAGCTGAGAGCTGACAGCTGACAGCTATTAGCTACTTGGGCCTCACGCTCAGATCGACTGCGGGCACGTCCCGTTCGGCGGGCTCCGAGATCTCGAAGAGCTCCACGTGCTGGAAGTTGAAGGTCCTCGCGATGAACTGGTCGGGGAAGATCTCCTGCACCGTGTTGAAGCGGGTCGCGATGTCGTTGTAGAACTGGCGCGCGAAGCCGATCTTGTTCTCGGTCGAGGTGAGCTCCTCCATCAACGACTTGACGCTCTCGTTGGCCTTCAGGTTCGGATAATTCTCGGCGAGCGCAAACAGGCGGGACAGCGTCTGCGTCAGCTGATTTTCCTTTTCCGCCGTCTCCGCGACTCCCCGCGCCATGACCGCGCTATTGCGGGCCTGGATGACTTTTTCGAGCGTGTCCTGCTCGAACTGCATCTCTCCCTTGACGGATGCGATCAGGTTGGGAATGAGGTCGTGCCGCCGCTTCAGCTGAACGTCGATCTGCTTCCAGGCGTTCGCCACCTGGTTCTTCAACGTGACCAGATTGTTGTACCGCGAGATGGCCCAGATCGCCGCGGCAAACGCCGCCACGACCACGATCAGAAGGCACCCTCCGATGGCTCCCATGGGCGTCGACTCCTCTCTGGGTACTTACGAAAAAAGAGCGAGCGGGTTCGCGGCGGCCGCGCCGCCCGTCATGTGTTCAGGCCCTGCCGGAGCTCGCGGGCGAGGATTTCGACCGCCGAGCGGGTCCCGCCGGTCATCTTTTCCTTCCACGCGCCCTCCGTCTCGAAGCGCTTGTCCCCGATCGCCTCGGACCACGGCCTCAGCGCGGCGTCGAGCTCTCCCGACGACCAGACGTCGCCCGCGCGGCTCCGGATCATGGCAATCACGTACGGGACGATCCGGATGAACGCCCGCAGAGAGGTGGCGGTCTTGATGGAGTACTTGCGCCCGGCGAAGGCCGCGGGGAACGCGCGGCCCGCGGCCTTGAAGTAATTCAGAAAGAACCGCCGGGCATTCTCCCGGAACTCCTTCGCCATGCGGCCCCCCGCGGCGTCCATGGACGCGAAGACGTCCCGCAGCTCGTCGGCGAGGGCGGCCTGCGTCACGGCCCCCTTGCCGATTCCGAGAACCTTGATCTGGCCGCGCAGGGGAGAGTGCTCGTCCTCGTTCAGGCTGCGGATGACGTCGTGCGCCGCGGCGAGGTTCTCGTCGCGATACAGGCGGCGGCCCGAGAGGGAAATCAGGTGGGACGGATTCAACTTCGTGTGCTTGCTGTTGATCGTGACGAAGAGCTCCACGACCTGATCGGCGGTCAGCGCGTCGAACACGACCGCCGGGACCTGAAAGTCCTTCAGGTTGTGTTTCTCGGCGAGCTGGTGCAGCGCGAGAAGGCGGTGCTGCCCGTCCAGGGCACGCAGGATTCCCCCTTCATCCGGCAGCTTCAGCGTGCCGATGTCCGACCGGCCTCCCGAGGGGGCGAAATCGAGCCTCTTCTCGGAGACCAGCAGGACGCTGCCCGCGATCGCGGGGAGGGTCCCGGAGTCGGCGCACTGAAGGTAGTAGGCGACAAGCTCCTCGATCTTCCTCTGGATGATCGGGCGCTGGAACGCCTGCTCTGAGGACGCGATCTTCTTCTCCAGGAACTCCCAGTTGACCCGTCCGCCGGGCCGGGCCTTGCCGCGGGTCGTCTGATTGCCCGTGCCGAAGGACAGCACCTCGAAGCCGACGAGGGTCTGGAGGTCCGCTCCGGAGAGCAGAGCCTCATAGAACCGCACGCCGAACTGGTTGAGCCGGAGTGAGGGAACGGACAGCATCCTGACCCCCTTATGTCTTTGACGGGATTATAGAACGTCGCCTGCGCGCACTACGGGACGCGCTCACGCGCCGGCGATCGGCTCGGCCGGGTGCGGCCTCGACCGCTCGCCTCGTCCCTTCCGTGCGCTCCGGCTCCCGCAGCGGGAGGCTCCTCCCTCCCTCTGGTCGGGAGACTCCTCCCGCTGCGAGCCGATGATCCAGCGAGGTGAGCGACGCGCTTCTTCTCTTCACCCTCGCCCCGGGTACGGGGAGAGGGCTGGGGTGAGGGGTCCGGCTTCTTGCGAAGAGAGAACGGAGGAACGGAATCTGTCGAGTTCGGTTCGATTACTTTCGTTCCGCGTTTCCCGTTTCCCGATTCCCGATTCCCGATTCCCGGCCCCGGTCTTTACGGCGGCGTCACTCTTCTCCAGTCGGTGCCGGTCTCCATCTCGTCGTGGATCCGGCTGGCGCCGATCAGGATTCCCAGCAGCTCCCGCGTGAGGAGCTTTTCCAGGTCCGGGAGGGCGTCCGGCCCGATGATGGGGACCGAACACTCGACTGTGTTCTGGCCGAGCGACGCGAAAAAGGGCGAGGAGCGGCGCGTCCAGTCGGAATCGTTGCGGCGGTGCTTGACCATGAGGAAGGCGGCCAGCCGGCGCTCGTCCCACGGCTCCGCCAGAGTCCAGCGGAAGTTGGCCCGCTGGGATTTGTGTTGTGTCTCGGGTGTTTCGTCGGCGAGCGCGATGGCCATGAATTCTGCCGCAAAGAGTAACACCGACGGTCCAGGACGGCAGGTGCTGGCGCACTTCTTGCCTCACGTTTCAAGAGGAGGTCTGCATGGGGAAAACAAGGATCGTGGCGCTTTCGCTCACGGCTCTTTTCGTCCTCTCTCTGGCCGCTCTCGCGGATAAACGTCCTCACGAGGGCAAGATCGTGCGCGTCGATTCGGATCAGAAGGCGCTGGTCGTGTCCGGCGAGCACAACGACGAGTGGACGCTCTACTGGACGGAGACGACGAAGATGAAGAACGTCACCGCGCCCGAGCTTCAGGTGGGCGATTCGATCCACTTCGATTACACCGAAAAAGATGGAAAGATGTGGGTGACGGAGCTGCGGCGGACGCACAAGGCGAAGAGCTGAACCGGCTCCTGCGAGTCGCGCCGGCCGGGCTATAAGGGCGTCGAGCGCCTGAGACGCCCTTTCCATTTCGAGCCGCCGGCTCGATAACCTTCTTCTCCGCTCGCCGCCCTAAGAAGACCGCAGCCGAAGGCCATGGAAGACGACAACCGACACCCGCCGCACGCTCCCGGCCCCGCGGCCGTGGTACCGACCGCGGAGCGTCTCCAGGCGGACCCGCGCTTTTCGGGGCGTGGGATCACGATCGCCTTCCTCGACTCCGGGTTCACCGCCCATCCGGATCTCTTCGAGAGCGGCCGGGTGGCGGCGTTCCATGACGTGGAGGACCCGACGGCCTCCCTGTCGCCCGCGCGCGCGGCGCACCCCTGGGAATGGCACGGCACGCAAACCTCGGTCGTGGCGGCCGGGGACGGGACCCTGTCCGAGGGCGTGTACAAGGGTCTCGCGTCGTCGGCCCGTCTCGTCCTGATCAAGGTGGGGCGCGAGGGCTCCATCCACGACGAGGAGATCGCGCGCGCCTTCGAATGGCTGCTGGCGAATTACGAGGAGTTCGGCGTCCGGATCGTCAACGTGTCGCTCGGAGGCGACCAGGATCTCCCACTTCCGGAGAGCCGCGTCAATCAGCTCGCCGAGGAGGCGGTCTCGCGTGGTCTCGTCGTGGTCGTCGCCGCCGGCAATTCCGGCTGCAACACGGATCACTCCTCGCTGCCGCCCGCCTCGGCGCCCTCCGTCATCACGGTGGGCGGATATCACGATTGGCGCGCCGAAGACGGTCACGGGTTCGCGCTCTACTGCTCGAGCTTCGGAAGGACCGCCGACGGGCTCGCCAAGCCGGAGCTCATCGCCCCCGCGATGGAGGTCGCGGCGCCGATCCCCCTCGGCACGCCCGAGTATCACGCCGCCGAGACGCTCTCGACACTCGTCTCCGCCGACGAACAGGAATTGCCGGCGCTGTCATCGCGGCTGGGCGACGCCGCGGATCTTCCGGAGGGTGTCCGCGGGGGCGCGCCCGAGGCCATCCGCGCGGCCGTGGACACGCGTCTCAAGCAGCGGAAAATCGTCGCGGCGCACTACCAGCACGTCGACGGGACTTCCTTCGCCGCGCCGATCGTCAGCTCGGTCGTCGCCCAGATGCTGGAAGCGAATCCGGCGCTCACGCCCGCCGGCGTCAAGGCGCTCCTCCTCTCGACCGCCGAGCGCATCGAAGGCGCTCCCGCCGAACGGCAGGGATTCGGCGTCGTGCACGCGCGACGCGCCGTCGAAGCGGCCGCCGAGGACGGGTCGAAGGGCCACGACCCAGTCACCGAATCGCAGGTGTCGCCGAGGGTGGAAAACGGGCGAGTGATCTTTCTGTACCACGATGATCGGGCGCGGCGGGTCTGCCTGGCGGGAGATTTCAACGGCTGGGACGGGCAGAGCGCCCGGTACGAGCGGCAGCCCGACGGGACGTGGAGAGTCTCCATACGGGCGCCCGCCGCGGGCCGCTATCGTTACAAGCTCCTGATCGACGGCGTCCACTGGCGCGACGATCCCGCTAATGAATCGAGAGACGTGGATCCTTTCGGCGGCTTCGATTCGATCCTGACGATCTGAGAGGACCCTCTCGCCGGGGGCCCGGCCGTTTGCCGCGGGTTCGCCGGTCAGGGCGCCCGGACGAGCCGGCTCCACGTGCCCGACCCGATCCAGACCTTCTGCTGGAAGAGAAGCGCTCCCTCGGGGCTCGTCATCTGCAGCGCGCTCGTTCCGTCGGGCGACGGACCGGCCACGGCGCAACGGACCTCGTTCAACTCCAGCTTCTCGAGCGCCAGGGGGTCGAGGCGCTCCGCCGGAAGCACGAGCACTTCCTGTCCGTCTTCGCCCAGAAAGACGACCACGCGCGAGTGACCTGAGTTCTCGAGACGGCACTTCAGCTCGCGACTCGTCGAGCTCATGCCGGTTGCCATTGCGAGATCCGCGCCAGAACGCCCGCGGGCAAACGTGGGTCAGGCCTCTCCGTCGAGCCGGACGCGCTCGATGCCGCTGAAAATTTCCGCGCCCCCCCACGTCCGCGACAGAAGGAGTCGACGGAAGCCGCCGGGCTCGGGGGCCCCCAGGCTCGCTCTCACCAAACCAGAGGAAATCTCGCGAAGGATGCGTCCCTCGAACCGGTTCGCATCAAGACAGAAGAGGGGGAGCGTGTCCGCCTCGTCGAGGAGGAAAGAGACGGTCGCCTGGTCTTTCGAAAGCCGGCAGGTGAGATTCTCGAAGACCCGCGCCCGTCCCGAGCTCGACCGAGCGCCAACCAGCCGGTTCACACAGAGAAGAAGCATCTCGGCGCCGAACGGCTTGGCGAGCTGGAGCTCGGCGCGGTCTCCGGACGTATTGACGTTGTCGTCCACGAACGTCGAGAGGACCAGAAGCGGGATTCGGGAAAGCCGCCCTTCGGACTCGAGCCGCGCACGCAGCTCCCACCCGCTCATGACCGGCATCGCGAGATCGGCGAGGATCACCGCCGGAAGCGGATCCGCCGTCCTGGCGAGGACCTCGAGAGCCTCCGCGCCGTTGAACACCCCGACCGGGCGGAACCCGTCGCTTTCGAGCAGAAAGCAGATCGCCTCGTTCAAGTGGGGGTCATCCTCGACGACGAGAGCGCGGGCGTCGGAGGGGGCGCCGGGGGACCTCCTTCTCTCGCCGAACGGTTCCGGCGCCTTCCCGAGCCGTAACCGCCGCTCCTTCGGGAAGGCGTCCGCGGCGGGCTCCGGGGCGAGCGGCAGCTCCGGTCGCCCGCGCGAGAGCCGCTCGGTCAGCGTCGAGAGCAGGTGGGTGAGGCGCGCCGGTGACTGAATATACGTCAGCGTACAGTACGGGGCCACCCCCCGGGGAAGAAAGCGCGCGACCGGGAAAGGCCGCCCTGCCATGGAGGCGAGCCGTTGCCCCCGGGGCGAGCCGTCCTGGACCTGTCTTCCGGCAGGAGCGCCGGTGCCACGGTGGGTCTCTGAACCGCCGCGGCGCCGGGGAAGAACTTCCGGCCGCTCGCCTTTCGCGGCCATCGAGCCCGCGCCGCGGTTGGCGGGCCTCCATTCATCCCAGCGCGAGAACCAGCGTCCCTCCGACGATCAGCGCCCCGCCGATCCAGTTCTGCCAGGTGAGCCGCTCGTGGAGGAAGACCGCCGCGAGGAGGATGGCGACGACGACGCTCAACTTGTCGATCGGCGCGACCCTGGCCAACTGACCGAGTTGCAGCGCTCGAAAATAGCAGAGCCATGATGCACCCGTCGCGAGCCCGGAGAGCACCAGGAAGAGCCAGGTCCGCGACGTCACCGCCGACAGGGGCTGATCGTTCCGGAACCAGGCCACCAACCACGCGAAGACGACGATCACGAGCGTGCGAATCGCGGTCGCCAGATTGGAGTCGATGTCCTTGACGCCGATCTTGGCCAGGACCGCGGTCAGGCCGGCGAAAATCGCGGACAGAGCGCCCAACTCAACCAGGTCAAGGGTCGCCTCCTTCGAAGCCGACGGATTTTTGACGGCGGACGGAATGGAGCCGACGACCGGATTTGAACCGGTGACCTGCGGTTTACGAAACCGCTGCTCTACCAACTGAGCTACGTCGGCCGGATGACCGGACGGCGGATCTTAGCAGGAGCGATCGGCGTTGTCAGCGGCGTTTCGGGCGGCGGCGCGGCCCCGACCCGAGACCCGATTCTGTTCCCGTATCAATCGAAGCGCACCGACACGATCTTCGAGCAGCCCGGCTCCTCCATCGTCACCCCGTACATCACGTCGGCCGTCTCCATGGTCCGCTTGTTGTGGGTGATCGCGATGAACTGCGTGTCGTCGGTCATATCGCGGAGCAGCTTCGTGAAGCGGTCGATGTTCGCCTCGTCCAGGGGAGCATCGACCTCGTCGAGGATGCAGAACGGGGAGGGCTTGTAGCGAAAGATCGCCATCAGCAGCGCGATCGCGGTGAGCGCCTTCTCCCCGCCCGAAAGCAGCTGGATCGACTGATTGCGTTTGCCCGGAGGCTGGGCCACGATCTCGACGCCGGATTCCAGGAGGTCGTTGTCGTCTAAGAGCCGCATCTCGGCGGCGCCGCCCTGGAACAGGCGCGAGAACATCGCCTTAAAATTTTCGTTGACGGCCTCGAAAGCCTGGCGGAAGCGCTCCGACGAGGTCGCGTTGATCTTCCGGATGGAGTCCTGGAGCTCCGCGACCGATTTCAACAGGTCGTCGCGCTGACTGGTCAGGAACACCAGGCGCTCGGAGCTTTCCCGATGCTCGTCGAGGGCGAGCAGGTTGACCGGCCCGAGCCGCTCGAGCGACGCGGCCAGGGCGGCGACTTCGTCCTCGAGAGCGGCGAGCGCTTCCGCGGAGCGGTCCTCCGGAGCCTCCAGGGACGCCGGCGGAGCGCCGAACTCCTCCTCCGCCTGCGCGATCAGGTGGTCGAGGTCCGCCCGGACCCTCGTCTCGCCGACCTCCGATTCGAAACGCGACTCTCGAGCCGCATCGAGCGTCGCGCGCTCGACGCGCGTTCCCTCCTCGGCGGCCGTGACCCGGCCCCCGGCTTCGGCCGCGGCGGTGGACGCCGCCTGGAGCTCCACGGAGGTCGCTTCGCGCGCGCGCAGGCTCTCCGCCTGGCGCGCGCGCGCTTCCGCCTCCTCGCGCGCCAGCTCCTCGGCGCGATCGGAGAGGCGGCGCCCCTCCTCGAACGCGTCCCCCATACGACGTTCGAGGGTTCCGCGCGTTTCGACCAGCTTCTCCCGCGCCGTCTCGAGGGAGCGCCTCCGCTCCGCCGCCACTTCCGCCTCGGTTCGCCGGTGAGCGAGCTCTTCGGCCGCCGCCGCCGCGAACGAGCGCGCTTCGGGCAGGGCGGTTGCGAGCTTTTCTGCCCGGTCCCGGATTGCCGTCTCCCGATCGCCGTGCTCCTGCTCCTCCGCCTCCAGGGCGAAGCGGGCCGCCGCGAGCCGCTCGGTCTCCTCCCTCAGGACCGCCGATTCGGTCTCGAGAGTCTCGCGTTCTCTCGCGAGCCTGTCCCGCTCGGACCGGCGCTCTTCGAAGCGCGCGACGAATCCGGACAGGCGCGCGCTCGCTTCGCGCTCGAGGTCTCGCCGGCCCGGCATTCCCGCGTCGCAGTCGTGCCGGGCGCGCCGCAGGTCCTCGATGGACCGGTCGAGCGCCGCGACGCTTCCGCGGGCGCGGGCCGTGTCGAGCTCCAGCCGGTCGATCTCGCGACGAAGAGCGAAGAGTCCCGACGCCTCGGGAGGCGTGTGGACCACGCGGATCAGGGAGCCGCGGACGAGCTCGCGCGTCCGTGTCACGAAGGTGGCCGTGGGGTACGAGGCGGAGAGACGGAGCGCGGCGGCGAGGCTCGAAACCAGCGACACGGGCGGGAGCGCCGCGCGCTCCGCGGCCGGGAGGGAGGAGAAATTCTGGAGCGCGATCTCCCATCCACCCTCCGCCTCGGGGACCGCGGCAGCCGAGGGCGCGCCGCTCCAGCCGCTGCGGACGAAGCTCGCGGAGGCGAGGCCGCGCGACGCTTGCACCGCCGCCGCGGGATCGCCGCCGCAGACGATCGCCTCGAGATCGTCTCCGAGAAGGAGGTCGACCGCCTCTTCCCATCCGGGCGCCGGGGTTAGCCGGTCGGCGAGTGCTCCCGCTTCGGCGATCCCGGCCGCGCCGAGCGCCCCGCGGACGGCGTGCAGGTTGCCCTGCCGGCTCTTCCAGATCTCGTTCAACGCGCCGAGGCGGTGCTCCGCGACGGAGAGCCCTTCCCGCGCCGTCTCCCGGGCGACCTCGGATTCCGCGAGCGCGCCCGCGAGCCTCGAGAGCTCCGCCTCCCATGCCTCCGTGTCCGCGCGAGCGGCCGCGGCCTCCCGCGTCAGACGCTGCTCCTCTTCGAGCGCCGCTTCGACGTCGCGCTCTCGCAACGCGAGCTCCGAGACGGCGCGCGCGTGCGACTCTTCGAGACGGGCGAGGGAAGCGGCGGCCCGCGACGCTTCGAGGTCGACCTCGTGGCGCGCGTTGCGCGCGGTGACGCGGTCGCCGGCGGCGAGCAGGGCCTGCTCGCGCGCATGGTCGAGATCGCGCTCGAGCGCGGCGAACGCCGTGGCGGCCGCGGCAGCGCGGCCGTCGGCGTCCTCGCGGGCCAGAGACCGGGCCCTCGCCTCGACGATTGCGCGCTCGAGACGTTCCTCGAGCTCGGCCAGTTCCGAGGCGGACCGCGTCTGCTCCGCGGTGACATCGCGTCCCTCGCGCTCGAGAGAGGCGCGCCGATCCGCCAGATCCGCCGAGGCGCGGCGATTGCCTTCGAGAAGGGCGTCGTCGCGCTGGATGGCGTTCTCGAGCGCGGCCACCGCATCGCGAAGGCGGTCGCGATCCGACTGCAGGTCGGCGGCCGCGAGCCGGGCCGACGCGAGCTCCGACTCCGCCCGGCCCAGCGCCGCCGCCGCCGCCGCTTCCACGTCGCGGCGGGCGTTGCGGGTCCGCTCGGCCTCGCCGACCGCCGCCAGGAGAACGTCGTGTCTCGTCCTGGCGAGCGCCGCCTTCTTCCCGCGGAGCGCGTCGGCCTGCTCCCGATAACGCGCCGCGCGCGACGCCTGCCGCTTGAGCGACGCCACGTTCTTCTCGATCTCGGAGACGATGTCGGAGATCCGGAGAAGGTTCCCGCGCGTCTCCTCGAGCTTGCCCTCGGCGAGCCGCTTCTTCAGCCTGTATCGCGTGATTCCGGACGCTTCTTCGATCAGCCGGCGCCGGTCCTGAGGCTTCGTCGAGAGGACCTGATCGATCCGCCCCTGCTCGATCACGGAGTAGGCGCGAACGCCGAGCCCCGTCCCGAGCAGCTTGTCCTGGATGTCCTTCAAGCGGACCTGCTTGTCGTTCAAGAAATATTCTCCGGTCCCTTCGCGATAGACGCGCCGGCCGATTCGCAGGATGTCGCTTTCGGGCTCGATGCCCTCGCCGTCACCGGATGAGCGCGCCTCTCCATGGCCGTTTCCGTTTTCAGCGCCATGGCCGTTGCCGTTTCCGTTTCCGTTCTGGGGCGCGCTGACGCGGTTGCGCGTCGAAAGCGTCAGGATGACCTCGCACATCCCGAGCGGGCGGCGCTTGGCGGACCCGTTGAAGATCACGTCGTCCATCCGCTCGCCCCGCAGGGTCTTGGCGCTCTGTTCGCCGAGCGCCCAGGACACGGCGTCACTGATGTTCGATTTGCCGCACCCGTTGGGTCCCACGACCGCGGTGACGCTGCCGGGAAACGCGAGATCGACCTTCTCGTAGAACGACTTGAAGCCGGAGATCTCCACCCGTTCGAGTTTGAACATCGTGTTCACGAATCTAGCAAAACGGGCCTGGGGGTGCCACAACTTATTGTGGCCACGGGGAAATCCTCTACTAGATCCGGTATCCGTGCCCCCACCGGGGGAGTCGGCTCGGCTGGCGGCGGACGCAGTTGTACGGTGGCGGCATATTTCTGTCGGCGGAGCATTCATTTGGTATACGTTATTGACGGAACTAAAGACAAAACATGTTGAACCTGGAAGTCCGCAAACGAGCGGGTGGGGCCGAATTGCATCGCGTGCTCGGTGCCGCCGTCACCGTGGGCGCTTCCTCAGGCAACGAAGTCGTGGTCCGCGCGCGGGGCGTCGCCGGCCGCCACGTCCGTATTTTTGAGAAGGACGGCCGTTACCAGCTCGACCTCTACAAAGGCGTCGACGCCATCACCGTCAACGGCCGCGAGTTCTCCGGCGGGCTCATCTCGCCCGGGGATCGCATCGCGATCGGCGAGGCGACGATCACCGTCGTTCAGGCGGGCGCTCCGCTCCGGTCCGCTCCCGTCCTCGAGATTCCGATCACCGACAGCACGAGCTCTTCGGAGACCGCAGCCGTCCCCTCGACCGAGATCGAATATCGCGCGCTGCGGCTCGCCGTGTACCGGCTCTGCCGCCAGCACGAGACCGCCGAGGAAATCGCAATCGCGTTGACCGACTTTCTCGACCGCGAGTTCGCGCCCCGAGAGTGGGCGGTCGGCCAGGTCTCGGCCGCGAATGGCTTCCGCTTTCTCGCTTCGACGTTCGTCGATCAGCCGGCGCTCCCGCCGAACCTGGTGGAAGAGGCGCGCGGCGGGGAGCGCGTCGTCCGTTCCGAGAGCGTCGCGGGGGTGCTCACGCTCGTCGTCGAGACCCCTTCGTCCGACGGCGCCTTCGCCATTCTCGTCCGCGAGAGCCCGCGTCTACCGGCACGGACCATCCTTTTTCTCGAGGAAGCGGCGGCGCTCGCCGGAATCGCCGTGCGGCGCTCCGAGCGCGGTCCCGTGGCAGCGGCGCTTCCGGCCGCGGTCGAGGAGCCGGCCGACGCGGGCGAGATCGACGCGATCCTCCGCCAGACCGACGACCTGAAGAAGATCGTGGAAACCGTCGAGCGGGAAGTCATCGATCGCGCGATGCGCCGTGTCGAGGGAAATCAGAGCCGCGGCGCGGAGATCCTGAACATCTCGCGCGGCTCACTGATCGCCAAGTTGAAGGAGTATCAGGTTCCCGACTACCGCTATCTCCGGCGGGACCGGAACAAGAGGGCGTAAAGAGTTCTGAGTTTTCAGTTCTCAGATCTCAGTTCTCAGTATTCAGTTTTCAGTTCCGTCTCGTCGTGCGTCCGCGTTCCGTCCGCAGTGCCAGACTGACAACTGATAACTGACTACTGAAAACCCGCTTCACCTCTTCCTCCTCCTCCTTCTCGCCGGCCCCTTCCTCACTTCGTCTTGCGCGGGCTCGCGCCAGGCGAGGGGCCACCAGATCGCGAAGGGCGCGGCGAACCTTCCGGCGATCTGGTAAACGTGGAACGCCGACGCCCAGGCGTTACGGGCGAACGCTCCGTAGTTGGCCTCGCTCCAGGCGCCGAGCCGCGTCGCGTAGAGGGACTCCACCTGACAGCACAGCGCGACGACGTGCACGACAAAGAGAAGACCGAAAGCCAGGAAGATCCGGGAGGCGCGCAGGGGGGGCAGGGCGGCGAGGAGGGCCGCGAGGATGACGAAGTTGAAATGCAGGTCGGCGGAGGGCAGGCCGGGGCGCGGGGCGGCGGGGGGGAAGTCGCTCCGGTCGACGACGAACTCACCGCGCCGCGCGGTCAGCCGGGTCACCGCCGGCCGCTCCCCGAGGCGGAGGACGGTCTCGGAGACGCTCGCGACCGCGCGTTCGTAGGGCGGGGCAAGAGCGAGCCAGACGGCGAGACCGGCGACGAACCCGGCCGCTCCCTTCAGAAGGGCGAGACGGGCCGCGCTCGGTATCGTCACGCCTCGGCGGGAGGCGCCCCGCTTCTCTGCCGCGAGGCCCACAGGAGGAACAGGAGAACGCCCGCGAGGACGACCGCCGACTGCCAGAGGACAGTATGCGCCGCCGAGAAGAGCGCGGGGTGATGCTTGCCGATCCAGAACAGGGAGATGACGCGAATCAGGTTGATGGCCTGGATGGCGAGGAACCCGAGCGCGAGGCCGATGCCGCGCGCGCGCCACGACGCGGGGAACGCCAGCACGGCGGCGCAGAAGAGAAGCGCCGTCTCGACCCCGTTGCAGCCGTTCTCGATGTCGACGCCGAAGCCCGGGGACCGGATCTCCGTCCCAACGACCGTGACGCGCTCCCCCATGACGTTCAAGACCACGGCCGTCGCGCGGGCGATTCCGGTCGTGAAGGGAACGATGACGTGGTCGTTGACGGGCTTCCAGGAGACCAGGAGAGCGAAGGTTATCAGGAGGCCCACGAATCGTCCCAGAAACAGGTAGGACCGGCGGCGCCTCGCGGCGGCGTCGGGCGGGCCGGCAGGAGGGGCCTTCATGCGTTTTCCCCGTCTTTCTGCCGGTCCTGAAACGCGACCATCTCGTCGACGAGGATCCGAAGGTCGCGAGGCAACACCAGGAGGAGCTCACCCGCCGCGTTCAGCACGACCTGCTCCGTCTGGGCGGTCGCCAGGAGCTCGCCCGCGGCGTCGCGGATCTCGTAGTCGATCACCAGCCGGGCGACGCCGGGAGGACGAAGCCTCGCGCAGACGCGGATCTCGGTGTCCGCCAGCGCCGGACGGCGGTATCGGATCTCCATCCGCGTGATCGGCACGCGGTATCCGATCGAAAGAGCCTTCGTCGCGGTGAACCCGAACCGGCGGGTGAACGCCTCCCGCACCTGCTCCAGGTAGAGCGCGTAGTGCCCGTGCCACACGACGGCGTAGGAGTCCGCTTCCGCGAAGCGCACGGGGATCGTGATCTCGAAGCCCCGGAGAGGGGCGGCGCCACCCCGGGCCGCGCTCAAGGCGCCGCCTCCGGAACCGATTCGAGCACCGCCGCGAGAAAGTTTCCGCCGGCGCCGAAGGAGTTGACGAGGGCGCGCCGCGGCGGGCCGTCCGGCGGGAAAGGGCCCTGCGGGTCGGCGATCGCGCGGGTCGCCGCGACGAGCTGCCCTCCGCCGGAGGCGGCGGCTTCGCCGATCGCGTCCTTGACGAGAAGCGCGCGCGGAGGCTCGCCGAAGATCTCTCGCATCACGTCCGACTCCGCGCGGTCCATGTCCTCGACGCCGTTGCGGGAGGGAAGCCACAGTCCGACGTCCGCGGGTTCGACGCCCGCGTCCGCGAGGGCACCCCGGATCGTCCGGCCGATCGCGGCGGGATCCGGCGCGAAGCGATAGGGGTCCGTGGGCACGCCCGCGATCCCGATGCCCGCGAGGCGCGCCAGCGGACGGGCCCCCCGGCTCGTCGCGCCCGCCTCGGTCTCCACGAGAATGGCGAATCCTCCCTCACCCTGCACGATTCCCGAACGGCGCTTTCCGCCGCGCAGAGCGCCGACCCGGTCGAAGCCGAGCGCGTAGATGGCGTTCCACTCGTCGACCGCGCCCGCGAGCATCGCCTTCGCCCGCCCCGACTCGAGCGCGAGGACCGCATACAGAAGCGCGTTCAGTCCGGACGGGTCCTTCTGCGTGATCGTCACGTTGGGGCCGAAGAGTTTCAACTCGATGGAGACCTGCGACGCGGGCGCGTTGGCGACGGTGTTGGGGAAATGAAAGGGAGGCGCCGCTTCGGGCGATTCCAGGAACAGCACGCGAAGGAACTCGGTCAACGCGCCCGCTCCGGCGGACCCCGTTCCCATCGCGATGCCAATCTCCTCGGGCGCGGCGGCGATGTCGAAGCCCGCTTCTTTGACCGCCTCGAGGCACGAGACGATCGCGAACTGGCTTCCCCGGTCGAACCGGCGCGCCTTCATGGGCGGGATCTCAGGCTGCGGACTGAATCCGTCGCAGCGCGCCACCTCCACGGCCTGCAGGCCCGAGCGCTCCTCCGGCGTCATCGGTCGGACCGCCGTGTCGCCGGCGAGGAGCCTCCGATAGAACTCCGATGATCCCCGCCCCAGGGGGGAGACGGCGCCCGTCCCCGTGATCCACCCTCTCGACGCCAAGCTCAGTAAACGCCGGCTTCCCGCGCGAAGACGACGACGGAGCTGTTGCCGCCGAAGGCGAACGAGTCGGAAAGAGCGACTTCGACGTTGCCGTCGCGCGCGGCGTTCGGCACGTAGTCGAGATCGCAGGAGGGATCGGGATTGTCGTAGTGAATCGTCGGCGGGATTTTCCCGTCCCGAACCGTGAGGACCGTGGCGACGGCCTCGATGGCCCCCGAAGCACAGAGGCAATGCCCGATCATCGACTTGATGGAGGAGACGGGGACGTGCCGGGCGCGGTCCCCGAGCCCCATCTTGAGCGCCGCCGTCTCCGCGGAGTCGTTCTGCGGCGTAGCGGTGCCGTGCGCGTTGACGTAGTCGACGTCGTCCGCGTTGACGCGCGCCGCGGCCAGCGCCGCGCGGACGGTGCGCCCTCCCGCGGCTCCGGTCGGGTCGGGAGCCGTCATGTGGTACGCGTCCGAGGTCACGCCGTATCCCAGAAACTCCGCGAGGATCGGTGCGCCGCGGCGCTTCGCCCGCTCCCACTCTTCGAAGACGAGGATCCCGGCCGCTTCGCCGATCGACAGCCCGCGGCGCTCCCGGTCGAACGGCCGGCAGGGCTCCGGGTCCACCGATCGCAGGGAGTTGAACCCTCCATACGTCAGACGCGCGAGAACGTCCGACCCGCCCGTGATCACGACGTCGGCGAGCCCGGCCGCGATCGCGTCGTGCGCGAACCCCATCGCGTTGGCGGAGGATGAACAGGCGGTGGTGATAGTCGATTTGAGGCCTTCCACCCGAAACCTCTGCGCCACGCGGTCCGTAATCGCGTCGGGAAGGTGGTTCAGCACGTGCGAGGGCCGGCCCTTCTTTCCGTGCAGGTGCAGGTCGTAGTACGCCTCGGAGTCGAGGAGCCCGGAGGTGCCGCCTCCCAGGATCACGCCGATCCGGGTGGGATCCTCGCGGGCGAGGTCGAGGCCGGACTGAGCGATCGCCTCGCGCGCCGCGGCTAAGCCCATGCGGTCCGCGCGCGACGTGCGCTTTCTTTCTGCGGGCGAAAGGAAGCCGTCGGGGATCTCCAGCACCTGAGCCGCGGTCTGCGTCCGGTAGCTCGAGGGGTCGAAGAGGGAAAAGGGCCGGATGCCGCACGTCCCTTCGAGGAGCGCGCTCCAGAAATCCGCCACGTTCGTGCCGATCGACGTCACGGCTCCCAGACCGGTAACGACGACGCGCCGGGATTTGTCCATAAGACAGGCGATTCTACAGTGGGAGCGGAAGCTTTCAGCTGGCAGCAGTCAGCTCTCAGTCCGTCGGGCGCGGGGACCCGGGGCGCTGAGCTGGGGCCGGACGGCGAAACGAGGACTTGAAACCGGCCGGAGAGCGATTCGTTTCCCGATTCCCGTTTCCCGATTCCCGATTCCGATTCCCGCCATAATCCCTCCCCATGAGCGAACGCGTCGGCTGGCATACGTACTTCATGAACATCGCGGGGCAGGTCGCGACGCGCGCCACGTGCGAGAGAAAGCACGTCGGCGCCGTGATCGTCCGCGACCGCACGATTCTTTCGACCGGCTACAACGGCTCCATCCGGGGGCTGCCGCATTGCGAGGACGTCGGATGTGTCGTCGAGGACGGCCATTGCGTCTCGACCGTGCACGCGGAGGCCAACGCTCTGCTCCAGGCGGCGCGCAATGGCGTCGCGATCGGCGGCGCGGAGCTGTACACGACGGCGAGCCCGTGCTGGCCCTGCTTCAAACTGATCGCCAACTCGGGAATCGCCCGCGTCTATTACGGTGAGTTCTATCGCGACGAACGGTCTCTGAAGGTGGCGCGGGAGGCGGGCATCGAGCTGATCGACCTGGGGAAGGGGACGGGTCCGGGGGAGAGGATTGTTTGAAACAGTCGTCAGTTTTCAGTTTTCGGTTCAGGACTGACGACTGAGGAACTGACAACTGAAGACCGGCTAGATTTTCCCCACCGGCACGCCGGCCTCGAGCAGCCGCAGGCACTCCTCCAGATGGGAGCGGGAGCCGGCGGTCAGACGGAAGAACCGGCAACCCAGGCCGCGGTCCGCTTCCTGCCCGACCCGCACGACGATGGCTTCGGCGACGACGGTCCGGCCCTTCTGGCCCGGAAGGTCGAACGAGATCTCCAGCCGTGCGCCGACGGGCTGCCGCACGGGGGTCCGGATGAAGAACCCGCCTCGCGAGAGGTCTCTCAGCGTGCCTTCGTGCTGCGCTCCATCCCGCCAGAACGTCACGGACCACTCGACGGCGGCGCGCGCCGCGTCGCGGGGGGACAGCTGGAGGTAGCGCCGCATGATGTCGAAGACGACGGGGGTGTCGAACGGCTTCTCGATGCACGCGTCCGCGCCGGCGCGCCGAGCGGCTTCCGCGGAGATGTCCGTGGCGGCCGCGACCACGACGGGGCGGTGTCCGAGGTGGGAGTCCGCCTTCAGGACGCGGCAGACGTCTATGCCCGTCATGCCCGACATCTGGGCGTCCAGAAAGATCAAGTCCGGCTTCTCCCGGCGCGCCGTCGCCAGAGCCTCCGTCCCGTTGGACGCCCGCAGGGGGCGGCAGTGGGTCCGCCGGGCGATGTCGTCCGCCACGGCGTCGAAGAGCCCCGTGTCGTCGACCAGAAGGACCGAGCTCATGTGTTCACCGATTATACGGGCGGCGGGCGGCTGGACCGCCGGCGGAGCCTCGCGTGGCCCTGGGAACGACGCGCCGGCGGACTTTTTTTCTCTCGCCTCTCGACTCTCGACTGTCAACTCTTCACTCTCTTCATCCGCTCCTGACCACTCTCGGACGGACCACGACCTCGCCGAAGAGGACGTGGGGCGGGGAGGTCAGGATCCCGAGGAGAACCGAGACGACGTCCTCGGGCTTCAGGCGCAGGCTTTTCTCCGTCGTGGGTCGGAACGTGTCGAAGAACTCCGTGTCCACGGAACCGGAGCAGAGCGCCGTGACGCGCACACCCTCCGGTTTCAGCTCCTGGGCGAGCGCGCGCGTGAACCCGACGAGCCCGTGCTTGGCCGCACAGTAGACCGACCCTTCCGCGAATCCCTCGAGGCCCGCGATCGAGGCGACGTTGACGACGTCCGACGGGGCGCTCTTGACGAGCGAAGGCAGCGCCGCCTGCGTCAGGTAGATCGCTCCCGCCAGGTCCGTCGCGAGCATCTCCTCGATCTGGGAGCGCTTCAACTCGGCGAACGGCGCGCGAAACCCGATCCCCGCGGCGTTGATCAGAATGTCGATGCGGCGATAACGTGCGAGGACGACGTCCACGAGGTCGAAGACCGCGGGCACGGAGCGGACGTCGGCGACGTGGTAGGCGGCGTCGCCTCCCGAGTCGCAGATCTCGGAGACCACGGAGCGGAGCAGCTCCTCCCGGCGCGCGACGGCCAGGACGCGGGCGCCTGCGCGCGCGAGGCCGAGCGCGAAGGCGCGGCCCTGGCCCGAGGACGCACCCGTGACGAGCGCGACTCGATCGCGGAGCGTCTGCGACGTCTGCGCCTCCAAGACGGGCGCGAGATTATCATCCGCCGCGCATGGATACACCGAGCCACGGCCTCGCCGGCGCGATCCTGACGCGCGCGATGACGTCCCGGCCGGGCGCTCGCGCCGCTCTCTGGCTCGGGTTCCTCGCCGCGATGCTGCCCGACGCCGACGCCTTCTTCCTGACCGGCCGGCTCGACTACCTGCGCAACCATCGCGGCTGGAGCCATTCCTTCGTGTATCTGCCGTTCTTCGCTCTCGGGATGGCGGCGGTCGCGCGGCCCTTCTTCCGCAGGGCCCGCTTCACGGACCTCTGGATCTTCGCGGCCGTCGGGATCTCGTCTCACATCCTGTTCGACTGGATCACCTCGTTCGGAACGATGTTTTTCACGCCGCTCACGAGGACCCGGTACTCGCTCGACTGGGTCTTCATTCTGGATCTCTTCTTTTCCGGCATCGGATTCGTGACCCTTCTCCTGTCGCTCGTCCGTCCCGAGAGCGGGCGCCGGATCGCGATCGCGGGATGCGCCGCGCTCGCCGGCTACATCGGTTTCTGCGCGGTTCTTCACGCGCGGGCCCTGGAGGCCTGGCGGCGCATCGACCATCTCCCGCCCGGCGCCGCCGCGGCGGTGATACCCCAGCTCCTCTCTCCGTTTCGATGGCTGGGGCTGTCCGATCACGGCGGCTCCGTTCACGCGTGCTTCTTCGATATCGGGCCCTTCGCGCGCACGGTACCGACGCCGCGCGTCCCGGAGAAGCTGTCGGAGGCGCTCCGCCGGCTGCCCGATTTCTATCCGCCGCCGGGGAGGGCCCGGATACGGACGTTCGAGAAGCCCGCGGCTTCGGTCGAGCTTCGCCGTGCGCGGTCGCTTCCCGAGGTGCAGACGTACCTCGCGTTCGCGCGCTTCCCGCTGGAGACGGTGTCGCTCCTGCCCGGCGGCGGCGGCGAGGTGACCTTCGAAGACCTGCGATTTCTTCCGTTCTTCGCCGGGCCGTGGGCGAGAGGAAAGAACGGCGAGTACACCCGCGAGCCGTTCGTCTACCGCGTGCGGTTAGACGGCGCCGGCCGGGTTCTCGAGCGCGGGTTCATTGTCGGGGGCCGGGGGCGCTACGGGGGCGGCTGAGGGCGGGGCCGCGACGTAGGAGTACTCGGGGGACGGCGTGCGAGTCAGCGCCTCGGAGATCCCGGCGTAGTAGCCGACCTTGATCAGGGAGCGGAGAAATACGAACACCTGCTGCGTCAGGATGAGCGGGACCAGGGCGAATCTCGCCTCGCCCCCGGCCGACGGGTCCGCGACGATCCAGATCGCATAGAGCGTGAGGATCGTGACGATAGCCGACAGCAGCACTCCGAAGAGCCGGACCGGCCGCGAGAGCGCGCCGGCGATGCCCGCGAAGAACCGGGAGACGGGCGGGAGATCGGGGCGAGCGACCCAGATGGCTCTGACCGAATCGGCGACGAGCTTGATCGCGGAGAGAACGAACACGAGCAGAAGGAGGCGCGCGAGAGTGATCGCGAGCGCCTGTCGCTCGCTCTGCAGCTCTCGCATACGCTCGTTCAACGCGAGCCCGGTCTCGAGCCACACCCAGCGGTAGGCCAGCAGCGCGGCGGCGAGGGCCGCGAGCGTGAAGGCGAGGAAGGCGGGAAAGCGCCGCATCCCTTCCCGCCCGAATGTGACAAGGGAGCCGTGCGGCTCCCGCAGGGTCCCGAAAATTCCCCCGAGAGCAAAAGCGTGGAGCACGATGGCGAGCAGTCCGAGCGAGACGGCGGCCGCTCCGATCCCCCGCAGGCCGGACAGCTTCGAGGACGTGACTCCCTCGGGCGTCAGGAGGCCGGTCAGGAGGTCCGGGAAATTGCCGAGAAGATCCGGGTGCGTCCGCAGAAGGGTCTCCCACCACCCCAGATCCGGGTTAGCGACCATCCGGCTGGCGGAAGGGGAGTCGTCGAGAAGATCGTGGAGGGAGTTGGAAACGGGGAGGATGAGGACGGACGCCAGGAGAAGCTGGATGAGCCAGAGCGACACCGCGAGGTAGGGTTTGGAGAGAGACAGCCGCAGCCCCCGGCCGAAACACGCGAGGGCCCCCGAAGTCCGGACGGGGCTCACCAGGCCACCGTCAGGGTATCCAGAAAATTCTGCATCCAGAAAACGCTCCGGGCCGTCCATCGGGAGGCGGCTCGGGGGTCGGGCACGACGCGCTTGCCGTTGTTCGTGTGATCCTCGTCGAGCGCCAGTTTCTCGTCTGGGTCGACGATCGCCTCGAGCAGCCGGGGGCCGCCGCTGACGCGGAACCGCTTCCATCGCGATTCCCCGTTCCAGGAGGAGCGGTAGGACTTTCCTCCCTCGAACCGCAGCAGCACGTCGACCGGCAGAGCCGTCTCGCCGCGGCGCGTCACGAGCGCGATGCTGTCGTATCCGCGGACGCGGGCGAGCGCGGGCGGAGGTCCCTCGACCAGTTTCCCGTCGCGTTCGAAGAGCCCCTTCGGCGGCTTCGCCCGGGTCGACGTGGCCTTCTCGACGGCGTAGTCGACGTTTCCGGAGGAGCGGAAGGTGCGATCGAAGAACCACGTCCAATCCCGCCCCGACACCTCGTTCACGCAACGGATGAAATCGTTCAGGGTCGGGTGCCGGAAGCGCCAGCGGTCCGCGTACAGCCGCAGTGCGCGGTCCATCACGTGCACGCCCAGGAAGTTCTCGAGGGTCGCGAGCGCCAGCGCCGTGTGGGAGTACGTGTCCGCGCCGTAGCTCTTGACGTCCCGGAATTTCCAGCTCGGCTGGGCGTGCACGTCCTGCGTGGACACCTCGAAGTAACGGCGTTCCGCGTCGACCGGATAGAGCTTGTCGAGACCGAGTGCGATCCGGAATCCGAAGACGTTCACGACCGGATGGTCCGCGCCGTACGCGGCGCGCAGCACCCGGTCCGTCATGTAACTGTTGAATCCTTCATCGAGGTATGGCTCCTCGAACTCGTTGGACGCGATCATCCCGTAGAAGAACTGGTGCCCGAACTCGTGGATCGTGACCTCCTCGGGCTTATGCACGGACGCCGGCGCGACCAGGTGGGTCCCGCAGGTGATGAGCGTCGGGTATTCCATTCCGCCCGCCGCCGACGCGCCCCAGGGCGGGTCGATCATCGTCAGCATCGGGTAGGGGTACGGCCCCAGCACCCGTCCCATCCGCGAGAGGGCGGCCTTCACGGCGCGGAAGTGCCTGGCCGCCTGGGAGGCGTGTTCCGGCTGCACGTAGAGGAGGAGCTCGACGTCGGCCAGGCCCGCCTCGCGGAAGAAGTCCTTGACGACGACGAAGTCGGAATCGGCCGTCCAGGCAAAGTCGTGCACGCTCTCCTGTCGGAACCGGTACAGCACGCGGTCGCCCGCTCCCTGCCGCTCCTCGACGCGCTTTCCCGTCGCCCCGACCTTGCCGCGGTAACGGGAGGGCACGTCGATCGAAACGTCATAGTCGCCGAAGTCCGAGAAGAACTCGCTGTTCGCGTGGAACTGATGGCAATTCCAGCCGGTCTCCTGCAGGACGCCGATCTTCGGAAACCACTGGGCGACCATGAAGAAATCGCCCTTCCATCCGGTGCGGCGGAATATCCTCGGCAGCCGCGACCGGAAGTCGAGGGACACCCGGACGGTCTCTCCGGGAGCGACGGGCCGGGGGAGGGTCACCTCCGCGACCGTGCGGTCGTCGGGATTGCCGTCGTCGGGGGAAATGAAGGCGAGCGCCGGCAGGAGGTCCGTGCCGTCGGCGAACGTCATGCGAAGGACCTCCACGGACCCCCACGAATCCGGTATCGGGACGCCGCGCGCGATGCCGCCCGCCTCCCGTTGAAAGGTCGTTCGGGTGTTTGAGAACGCGTTCAGATAGAGGTGGAACTGGAGCGTCGAGGCGGGACGGCTCGTCGTGTTCGTCCACGTGAGGAGCTCCGTGCCTTCGACGATCTTTTTTTCCGGATCGAGGCGGCACGAGATTTCGTAGGACGCGACGGGCGTGACGAGAGGGGCGGCCGGGAGCGGAACGGCGGGAGCGGCGAGCGCGCCCGCGAGAGCGAGAAGAAGGATTCTCGCCTTTGCCGAGCCCATTGGCCAGACTGTAGCATGCCGCGCGTGCCGAAAAAGTCTGTGCCGGCCGAGGTCGCGGCGGCGGTTCCGAGCGCGCCCGCTCCGCCCGCGGCGGCTAGCCGCGCGCGCGATCTCCGCGAGGAGCTGGCCCGCCACGAGCGTCTCTACTACGTCGACAACCGGCCCGAGATCAGCGACGCGCAGTTCGACCAGTTGATGGGCGAGCTGGTCGCGCTCGAGGAGCGCTATCCCGAGCTCGCGATCCCCGATTCGCCGGCGCGCCGCGTCGGAGGACGTCCGGCGGAGGGCTTCGCCACGGTCGAGCACGCCACACCGATGCTCTCGCTCGAAAACGCGTACGACTGGCCGGAGGCGGAGGCCTGGCTCGCCCGCGCCCGGCGGATTCTCGGGGGCGATCCCCCGGCGTACGTCGCGGAGCTCAAGATCGACGGCCTCTCGATCGCCCTTCGCTACGAGAACGGGCGGCTGGTTCGCGGCGCCACGAGAGGGGACGGCGTCCGCGGGGAGGACGTGACGGAAAACGTACGCACGATCCGCTCGATCCCGCTCCGGATCCCGGAGACCGGGACCGTCGAAGTGCGCGGCGAGGTGTTCTACACGAAGAAGGCGTTCGAAAAAGTCAACGCGGAGCGCGAGGCCGAAGGGGAGGCCCTCTTCGCGAATCCGAGGAACGCCGCCGCGGGAACGATGCGGCTGCTCGATTCCCGGATCACCGCCCGCCGGCGTCTCGAGGCGTGGCTGTACGGGATCGCGGCGGCGCCCCGGATTCCCGATTCGCAGACGGGAATCCTGGACCGCCTGCGCGAGCTCGGCTTCCGCGTGAATCCGCACTCGCGGCTGTGCGCGTCGTTTGAGGAGGTCCGGGTGTTTCTCGAGGAGTGGAGGACGCGGCGCCTCGAGCTCGATTTCGAGACCGACGGGGCCGTCGTCAAGGTGGACGACCGGGCGCTCCAGGAACGGCTCGGGAGCACCGCGAAATCGCCCCGCTGGGCCCTCGCCTACAAGTACCCCGCCGAGGAGAAGAGGACGGTGGTGCGCGACATCACCGTTCAGGTCGGCCGCACGGGGGCGCTGACTCCCGTAGCCCACCTCGATCCCGTGCTTCTCGCGGGGACCACGGTCAAGCGCGCGACGCTCCACAACTACGAGGACCTCACCCGCAAGGACGTGCGGGTCGGCGACACGGTGATCGTGGAAAAAGGAGGCGACGTCATCCCGAAGGTGGTCAGGGTCCTTCTGGAGGAGCGGCCGGCGGACGCGGCGCCCTACGTCATGCCTGCCCGCTGCCCCGTCTGCGGCGATCCGGTCGTCCGCGACACGGAGGAAGTCGCGACTCGCTGCGTCAATCCCGCTTGTCCGGCGGTCGTCCGGGAAGCGCTGCGTCACTTCTGCTCCCGGCGCGCGATGGACATCGAGGGCCTCGGGGAGAAGCTCGTCGACCAGCTCGTGACCGCGGGACTCCTGACCGACGTGGCGTCGATCTACGGGCTCAGGGCGGAAGACCTGGCCGCCCTGGAGCGCTGGGGCGAAAAATCCGCGGGCAACCTGATGGCGCAGATCGAGGCGAGCAAGGGAAACGACCTCTCCCGCCTGGTCTTCGCCCTCGGAATCCGCCACGTCGGAGAAAAGGCGGCCAGAATCCTGGCGCGCCGCTTTCGGACACTCGATCGGCTGGCCGCGGCGACCGAGAATGAGCTCCAGCGCGCGGAGGAAGTCGGGCCGAACACCGCTGCGGCCGTGATGGGGTGGTTGGCACACCCCCGGCACCGCGAGCTGATCGAACGGCTGCGGGCGTACGGCGTGAACTTCGAGTCCCGCGAGGACGCTCCGCCCCCGGACGGCGCGCTCCTCGGCAAGACCGTCGTCGTCACGGGCGCCCTCGAGGGGGCGACCCGCGAAGAGGCCGAGGCCCGCCTGGAGAGCGCGGGAGCCCGGGTCGCCGGCTCCGTCTCGAAGAAGACCGACTATCTGGTGGCGGGGGAGGCCGCCGGCTCGAAGCTC
>JBBRDK010000048.1:0-27142 GCA_038203955.1 Thermoanaerobaculia bacterium
ATCGCGCTCGAGCACGGGTTCACGACCATCCGCGACCTCGAGACGGAGGGCGCCGGATACGACGACGTCGCGCTGCGGGACGCGGTGAACGAGGGGGTGGTGCCGGGACCGCGGATGAAGGTGGTCGGACCCGCCCTTTCGACTACGGGCAGCTACCCGATCACCCGCTTCCGCCCGGATTGGAAGTTTCCCGTCGGCGTTCAGGTCTGCGACGGAGCGGACGGATGCCGCCGGGCGGTCCGCGAGCAGCTGTCGTACGGGACGGACTGGGTCAAGATCTACGCGAACACGGGCGGCCTCGCGCTGACGGCCGACGGGTGGGTGGACTCCCCTCCCAACTGGACGAAGGAAGAGATCGACGCGGTCGTCTCCGAGGCGCACGCCCATCGCGTGAAAGTCGCCGCTCACGCGCGCTCCGATACCGGGGTTCGAATCGCCGTCGCCGCGGGCGTCGACTCGATCGAGCACGGCGATTCGATCCGGCCGGAGATCGCCGCTGAAATGGCGCGCAAGGGCATCGCGCTCTCGCCGACGCTGACGGTGGCCGAGTACGTGGCGGGACCGCGGGCCGCCGAGGGGTGCGCGGTCTGCGCCGAGCTGCCGAAGATCCATCGCCGCTCCGTCGAGAACTGCCGGCGGGCGGGCGTGAAGATCGTGTTCGGGACGGACGCCGGCGGCTTTCCGTGGACCGACATCCCGCAGGCGCGCGAGTTCGAGCTCGAGGTGGCGATCGGAATGAGCCCGATCGAGGCGATCCGGAGCGCGACGACCGCCGCCGCGGACCTCCTCGGCATGGCGGGGAAGATCGGCGTCCTGGAGAAGGGCGCGTTCGCCGACCTGATCGCGGTCTCCGGCGACCCGCTTAAGGACGTCTCGGTCCTTTCGCGCGTCGAGTTCGTCATGAAGGGCGGCGAGATCGCGCGCGCGCTTCCTTCGCGGTAGCCGTCCGGAATGCTCCGCATCGGTCTGACGGGAGGCCTCGCGTCCGGAAAATCGACCGTCGCCCGCCTCCTCGCCGCCCGGGGCGCCGCCGTGTTCGATGCGGACGCCATCGTGCACTCTCTCTACGCGCCGGATGCCGAGGGTTCCCGGGCGGCGCGAGAGTTGTTCGGCGAGTCGGTCGTCAACGCGAAAGGAGAAGTCGACCGGGCGAGGATCGCCGAGCGGGTCTTCTCGGATCCCGCGGCGCGCCACGCGCTCGAGGGGCGAATCCACCCCCTGGTCGGGCGAGAGATCGCCCGGAAATTCGACGAAGCCGGGGCGGCGGGAGCGGCGGTCGCGGTAGCCGAGGCCTCGCAGCTCCTCGAAGCGCGGACGGAATCCCGCTACGACCGCGTGCTCCTGGTGATCGCGCCGGAAGCCGATCGAATTTCCCGATGGGAGAAAAAAGGCGGCTACGCGGAGGACGCCCGCCGGCGCATCGCTTCCCAGATCGCCCCGCCGTTCGCGTTCGACCGCGCGTCGGACGTGATCGTCAACGACGGAACCCTCGAAGAGCTCGAGTCGAAGGTCGACGCCGTGTACCGGCGGTGGATGGGGAACTAGTTGTCAGTTGTCAGTCGTCAGTCGTCAGTCGGCGGAACTGAGAACTGAAAACTGAGAACTGAAAACTCATCTCCTTCTCAGCACCATCCCCGGCCTCTCGCAGGTCGCTACGCCCTCCTCGCGAACGATCCGGCCGTTGACGACGACCAGGTCGAAGCCCCGGGAGAGCCGGTGCGGGCTCTCGAAGCGGGAGAGGTCCGCGACGGTGTCCGGGTCGAACAGAACGAGGTCCGCCCGGAATCCCTCCTTGACGAGCCCGCGGTCCGCGAAGCGGAAACGGGCGGCGGGCAGCGACGTCATCTTCCGCACGGCCTCTTCGAGAGTCACGAGGCCGCGCTCCCGCACGAATCGAGAGAGGACCCGCGCGCACGTGCCGTAGCTTCTCGGGTGGGGCGCGCCGGCGCCCGGCGTCGCGACCCCTCCGTCGCGAGCCACCATCGTCAGCGGATGCGCGAAGATCTTCTCGACGTCCGACTCCTCCATCGTGTGGTAGACCATCTGGGTTCCGCACACGCTGCCCCGGCCCGAGGCCGCGCCCTCCCGGCAGATGTCGAGAACCGTTTCGATCTCGCTTTCGAGCACGTCCGGCCGCCCCGTCTCCCGATTCAGAGAGCGAAGGTCCTTTCCTTCGAGCGAAGGCCGCCACGGCGCAGAAGCGACGACGCCGTAATCCAGGTGATCGCGGCCGAGCTCGTCCCCCAGCCGGTGGCGCATGTCGCGCGCGATCGCCGCGCGATCGGCGGGGTCTGCGAGCCTCCGCACCAGGGCGTGACGAAGAGAGCCCTCCGCCTGGAGGACGCGATCCGGAAGAAGAACGTCGAGGCCGCTCGACGACGCCGTGTACGGATACTCGTCGACCGTGACGTCCTGCCCTTCCCGGCGCGCGGCCTCGATGAGCGCCAGCATCCGCGGGCTCGATCCCCACAGCTTTTTCGCCGTGACCTTGTAGTGAGAGATCTGGAGTGGAATGGCCGCGGCGCTGGCCGTCGCGAGCGCCTCGCCGATCGCCAAGAAGAGCCCGTCGTTCTCGGAGCGCATGTGCGTGGCATAGATCCCGCCGTGGCGGGCGGCGACTTTCGCGAGCGCGACGACTTCCTCCATCCGCGCGAACGTCCCGGGCGAATAGATCAGGCCGCTCGACAGTCCGGCCGCTCCGGCGGCCATCCCCCGCTCGACGAGCGATTCCATGCGCGCCTGCTCGGCGGCCGTGGGCGCGCGATCCGCGTATCCCATCACCTCGCCGCGCACCGAGTTGTGTCCGATGAGGCTCGCGACGTTGACCGCGATCCCGTCCCGTTCGAGGGCCGCGAACCACGCGTCGAGGTCGAGCTCGGAGGCCCCGCAGTTGCCCGTGACGACCGTCGTGACCCCGTCGGCGACCAGATTTTCCGCGTCGGGCCGCGCGGGCAGATTGCCTTCGACGTGCATGTGAACGTCGATGAACCCCGGCGCCAGCACGCGATCGTCCGCGTCGATCGTGCGTCCGGCCGGCGCATCCCCCAGCATCCCGACCGCCGCGATCCGGCCGTCCCTCACACCGACATCGGCCCGGAACCACGCGCCCCCGCTGCCGTCCACCACCCGCGCGCGCCGGATGACGAGGTCGAAGGGCTCGGGCCCCGACGAAGCGGCCAGGACGGCGAGCAGCGCGGAGCCCGCGAGCGCCACCGCGGCCAGACGCCACGGAGCCCCGCTCGCGCGTCGAACGCCAGAAATCTCGGAAGGGGACATGCCGCGTCGAGTGTATGGGAGAGGCCGAGTTGGACTCCCGGATCGGCTCGATTCGTTTTCCGTTTCACATTTCCCGTTTTCCGTCCCCTCGATTCCCGATTCCCGATCCAGTTGACCGCGGAATACCGCGGCCGTCTCGCTCCCTTTGGTCGCGGCTCCCGTTTCCCGGCCCCGTACTCTGCTACCCTGCGCGCCGCATGCGACTCGCGGTTCCCACCTCTCCGCTCTGGCTCGAAGCCGTGCTCGGCGACTTCGACGCGTTCCTCGTGGATCACGCGGCGTGCGAGCGAAAGGCGTCCGGGACCGCGATGGCGTTCCTCTCGCATTACCCCGACCGTCCCGAGCTCGTGGCCGCGTGCGCCGAGCTGGCGGTGGAGGAGCTCGGACATTTCCGCCAGGTGGTCGGCTGGGTCCTCCGCCGCGGCCTGACCCTTCCCGCGGACCGGCGCGACGCCTACGTCCGGCGCCTGACCCTCGAATGCCGCCCGGGCGCCGCCGCCTATTTTCTGGACCGTCTGCTCATCGCATCGATCGTGGAAGCGCGCGGATGCGAGCGCCTGGCCCTCGTCGCGTCGGCGCACCCGGACGTGGAGCTGTGCGACTTCTACCGGGACCTCGCCCGCTCGGAGGCGCGCCACCAGGACCTCTACGCAGAGCTCGCCGGACGCTATTTTCCGCCCGACGACGTCGCGTCGCGCCTGGCGGAGCTCCTTGCCATCGAAGGGCGCCTGGTCGCCTCGCTTCCCCCGGTTCCCGCCCTCTTTTCCGCCGGGGTCGAAGTCGCCGCGGAGACGGGCTCGTCGTGAAGACGAAAAGCCAGAGAGACAGGGCGTCGGCGCAATACCTCTCGCGCCACGCGGAGCCCGAGGCGGCGGTCGCCGCGCGGCTGCCGGGACGGTTCGGTCACGCGCTCGTCATTCCCGCTTACGGCGAGCGCGAGAGCCTCTTTCCCCTCCTGGGATCCGTCCCCGCGGGGCCGAAGGGCGACGTCCTGATCGTCGTGGTCGTCAACGCCCGCGCCGACTCGCCTGCGCGGATCCACGAGGCCAACGCCGCGGTCCGCGAGAGGCTGTCGCGCGAGCTTCCCGACGGGCAGGACCTCTCGGCGTCCCCGGCCATCCGGGCGCACCGCCTGCCGGCCGGGACTCTCCTCGTCATCGACCGGGCGGCGCCGGGTCACCATCTGCCGGAAGGTCAGGGGGTCGGCCTCGCGCGCAAGATCGGCAGCGACGTCGTTCTCGCCCTGCAGGCAGCGGGAACCGTGACGTCGCCCTGGATTCACAACACGGACGCCGACGTCCTGCTCCCGCCGGACTATTTCGACCAGACCGACGCTTTCGAGCCCGCGGGCGTGGGCTGCGCCATCTATTCCTACGACCATCGCTTCCAGGACGATCTCGCGCTCGCCGCAGCGGCGCGGCTCTACGAGATTTCGCTGCGCTACTACGTCCTCGGCCTCGCCTGGGCGGAGTCTCCCTACGCGTACCAGAGCATGGGAAGCTGCCTCGCGATACCGGCCCCGGCATACACGGCGGTGCGGGGGTTCCCCAGAAAGAACGCGGCCGAGGATTTTTACGTCCTCGACAAGCTCGCGAAGGTCGGGGCCATCCTCCGCCTCTCCGGGACGCCGCTGCTGCTCGAGGGCCGCCCGTCGGATCGCGTCCCGTTCGGCACCGGCAGGGCCCTTCGCGATCTCGTCGCGAAGAAGCGGGCTCTCGACGGGTTCAGGCTCTATCACCCGCTGGTCTTCGGGCATCTCGCCGCCTGGCTTCGCGTGCTCTCCGCCGTGGCCGCCTCGGAGGGGGATCTCGCCGCGGGATTCCGGGAGCTGCCGGAATCGAGCCTCTTCTTCCGGGCCGATCTCCTGGAAAAAACGCTCGGCGAGATGGGCGCCTTCGAGGCGGTGCGCAAGGCGGCCGCCGAGGCGCGCGAACCGGCGGCGCTGCTGCGGCGGCTCCACACGTGGTTCGACGCCTTCCGCACGGTGAAACTTGTGCACGCGCTGCGAGACGAGGGCTTTCCCTCCCTTCCCTGGCGTCAGGCCCTCGCCGAAGCGCCCTTCACCGACCTCGTGAGCGCGCCGGAGGACGAGGACACGGAGACGCTGCGAATCCGCCTCGCGGCGAGGGAGCGGCTGTTGCCTTTGAAGACGGGAGTCGAGAGTTAAGAGTTAAGAGTTAAGAGTTGAGCGCAGGAAATAGGCGCGGCCCTGCGTTTCCGACTCCGCAGTCGCCGGTTGAAACCATCCGGGTCCACGCTCTCGGCTGTCTTGACTCTCAACTCTCGACTCTGAACCTCAACTTGCCTTTTTCCTCATTTACGCCTAACTTACGCCTCATGAATATCGAAGGGAAAATCCGGATCCTCATGGCTCAGGCCCTTCCCGACCAGGAGGGCCACGGGTCGCTTCGGGAGCTTGCCGGCGGGCAGCGAAAACGACAGGCGCTCGATCCGATCAACATCCGGGGACTGGCCGACCGCGGATTCGGGAAATCCTCGCTCTTCCGGATCCTTCTGACGAACGCGTGCGCGTTCGACTGCTCGTACTGCCCCATGCGGGCGAGCCGGGAGCTCCCCCGGCACGCCCTGGCGCCGGCCGCGCTCGCGGACATCTTCATGACCGCGTACCGGCGGGGCTGGGTGACCGGACTCTTCGTCACGAGCGGGATCCCGAAGAGCCCGCGCTGGGCGATGGACCGCCTGCTGGAGCTGGTCGAGATCGTGCGGTTTCGCCACCGCTATGCCGGCTATCTTCACGCCAAAGCCGTGGCCGGCGCCGAACCCGCGCAGGTCGAGCGGCTCGCCCTTCTCTGCGACCGCGTGTCCTACAACCTCGAATCGGCGTGCCAGGCGACCCTCGACCGTGTAGCGCCCGAGAAGCGGCTGGAGAAGGGACTCGGGCTTCTCCGCGCGGTCCGGGAAACGACGCGAGCGGCGGGACAACGCCGGCTCCCGCGCGATCCCCGGCCGTCCGGCCCGGCTGTCAGCGCCGGATCGACGTCGCAGTTCGTGGTCGGCCTGGGAACCGAGACGGACCGCGACCTTCTCTCGACGACCCACGGCCTCTGGCGGGAGCAGATGATTCACCATCCCCACTTCGCCGCCTTTCGCCCGATCGAGGACACGCCGCTCGAGAACGACCCCGAGACGCCCGTGCTGCGCGAGCACCGCCTCTATCAGGCGGACTACCTTCTCCGGCGGTACGCCTTCTCTCCGGGAGAGCTGATCTACGGCGCCTCCGGAAATCTCCCGCTCGCCCGGGATCCGAAGCTCACGTGGGCGCTGGCGCATCCGGAGCGATTCCCCGTCGAGATCGAGACGGCGGACCGGGAAACGCTGCTCCGGGTTCCCGGCCTCGGCCCGAAGAGCGTCGAGAGGCTGCTTTCTCTCCGGCGGACCCTCGCCCGAATCGAGCCGCCGGACCTGGCAAAACTCGGGGGCTACGCCCGCCGCGCGGCGGGCTTCCTGTCGTTTCGGGGCCGTCAGCTGGGCCATTCCGCCTTCCAGGACGAGCTCTTCCCCCAGGAAGACTTCCCGGTGCTTTCACGTCGGTACTCGTTCTCACCGGGCACGTTTCGTTGAGGGGGGAAGTTGAGAGTTCGGAGTTAAGAGTTAAGAGCTACGGCAGTGTCCCCTCTTCAACTCTCAACTCCCAACTCCCAACTCTGAACTCTGAACTCTGAACCCCTCAAAACGGATATCCGATCGTCAGCAGAAAGCGCCCCTTCTCCCGAACCGACCCGGCGGCCGGAATGACGGTGTTCCCGTCGGGGTCGCGGACGTCGAACGTGATCGTCCGGGGGCGCAGCGGCAGCCCCACCTCGGCCCGGAGGGGCCCGATCGGCGTCATGTAGTGCAGCCCGAAGCCGACCGTCTGGCGGAGCCCCGAGTCGCCTTCGAGCCGCAGATTCACATCCGAGAAGTTCTCCCACACCTGGCCGAGGTCGTAGAAGAGACTCCCGCCGAGCGCTCCCAGGATCGGAAAGCGGTACTCGGCGTTGAACGCGAAAAATCCGTTGCCGCCGCGGATGTGCGGGCCGGCGGAGCAGTCGAACGCGGCCAGGGAGGGGAAGGCGCCCGCGCAGGAGCCGGTCCCGGAGCCCGTGTGCGGAGTCGTCCGTGTGTCGTAGTCGACGGTCTGGCCGGGGATGCCGAGGAGGTCGCGCGGGAAACCGCGCGCGGTCGATTCGCCTCCCCCGAAGAACCTCTCCGCGATCGGCACCTGGATGGTGGAAGGGCCGTAGGGAAAGATCCCGCCGACGCGCGTCGAGAGCGCGACGACCGACCCGCGGACCGGGCGGAACCAGGCGACCTGCGTCGAGAACTTCGTGTACCGCGCGTCCGCCAGAAAGGGAAAGGCGTATTTCACGGCGCCGCTGACGTAGTAGCCGGTGTGCGGATCGATGACGTCGTCGCGCCGGTCGTAGAAGGCGGTCGGCCCGATCGTCGTTTCCTCGATCGGCTGGTCGAATCGCGGAAAGTCGCTGGCCTCGATCTGCGAAAGGTTCTCGGGGTTGACGGGACGGATGCGCTGGTACTCGCCTCGCAGCGCCACTCTCAGATTCTTTCCGAAATAGTGGGACAGCTCGTTGACGAAACCGATTCGGTCGATGTCGAGGTTCTGGATCGGCTCGCGCGTCGCGAAGAAGAAGGAGGTGAAGGTCAGATCGCGATCGAGGAAGTAAGGGTTTCGGAACGAGAGCTGCGCCCGGTAGCGCCCGGAGATCGAGACCTGGCCCTCGATTCCCGCCGAGAGCATCCGGCCGAAGAGGTTGTTGTAGGAGGCCCCGAGCACGAGGAAAGGATCGTTCTGGTTGGACGGAGCGTCGGGGGCGTACTGGTATCCGACGCCGTAGAGCAGCGACAGCGGCTTTCCCTCCTGAAGCGAGATCTCCACGTTGCGCGCGGAGGTCTGGGGGTCCGCGGGCTCCGGTTTCATCTCGACACGCCGAAAGACCCCGGCCCGGCTCAGGTTGCGCTGGGTGTTCAAGAGCTCCATCTCGGAGAAGGGCTTTCCCTCTTCCCAGGTGACCAGCCGCCGGACGCGGTCCGTGTCCGTCCGGTTGTTTCCGCGGAGGATCGTCTTGCCGAAGAAGGACCGCGAGCCTTCATCGACGCGGTACCGGACGTCCGCCGCGGTGCCGTCCGCGGCCAGAGTGGTTTCCGCGTGCACGGCGGCCTCCCCCCACCCCCGGTCGCGGTACTCCCCCTGAAGGTTCGTGACGTCCTGCCGGACGAGGTTGGGGTTGTAAGGTTCGCCGGCGCGCACGAGCAATTTCTTCTCGAGGGGCGCGCGGTCCATGTGCTCGACTCCCTCGATCGTCCGGCTGCGGATCCGGGCCCTCGGCCCTTCCTCGATGGAGACCGTCACGATCAGCCGGTCGGGCTTCGAGCCCTCCGTCACCTGCGGGGCCTTGATCTTCGCGGCCACCCACCCCCTGGTCTGGTAGTAGCCGAGGATGGCGGAGACGTCGTCGCGAAGGTCCTCCTCGACGAGGTGTCCCGGCCGCAGGAGCGGAAGACCCTTCTTTCGGGTCACCATCAGCCCGAAGAGCGTTTTCTCGGGGATCGAGTCGTTTCCCCGGATCGCCACCTTCTCGACCGCCTGGCGCGGACCCGGATCGACCGTGACGCGCACGGTGTATGTGTCCGGCGAGTCGGTGAACGTGTACTCCACACGGGCGCGGTAGAAGCCCTTCCCCTGCAGCTCGCGGCGTTTGTTCTCGACGTACTGAAGGACCAGGTCCTCGTCGAAGATCTGCCCTTCGAGCAGCGTGTGGACCTCGGACTGGAGCTTCTTGGTCTTCATCCCGACGGCCTCGAACACGACGCGGGGACCGACGGCGATGCGATACACCGGCATGATGCGACCGTCCTCGGTCGGCTGCGCCGCGATGAGCTCGACGGAGGCTTTCAGGCGTGAGCTCTTGTGAAGAAACTCCGTGAGGCGGGTCGCGTCGGCGAGCGCCTTCGACTCCCTGTAACGGTCGCCGGGATCCAGGTGGAGCTTCGTCCGCAGCTCCTCCGCGGTGAACGGCTTCGTGTCCCCGTCGAAGAACGCGGGCGCCACGCGCGCCGGCTTGCCCGGCGCGATCCGGTACACGACGCGGGCTCGGAAACGATCCCGGTCGAAGGTCACTTCCGGAGTCACCTCGGCGTGGAGGTAGCCCTCCGCTTCCAGACGCCGTCGAATGCTCGCCGCGCCCTCTTTGACCTCCGACGCCTGAAAGACGGAGCCGTCGGAGAACGAGAGCGCGCGCAGGAGCTCGTCGCGCGCGAGGGTTCCGTGCACGAAGCGCAACGGCCGCACGCGGTAGGAACGCGCGAGATGGATGACGACGGCCACGCCGCCGGGCGCGCTCTGGGTCTCGACCTGAACGTCGGCGAACTGGCCGGTGGCGAACAGATTCCGAATCGAGTTTCCAGTCGCTTTCTCCGTGAGCGGTTGCCCGACACGGATGTCCACGAGACGCGCGATCTCGGCGGGGTCGACGGGCCCGTCCGACGTGTACGCCACGGAAACGACCGCGGCCTCCGGCTCCGGTTCGGGGGCGGGCTGCGCGCGGAGCCGGGGAACCACAGCGAGAAGAGCGGCCGCCAGGACGAAAAGCCGTCCCGCGGGCGAGGGACTCCTGCCGGGGGCGCAAAGGCCGGGGACGATCAGGTCAGTACCTCGTCCGGCGCCGCACGTCGATCAAGTAGACGCCGTTCTCGTCATGCTGCGCCCGCAGGACGACGCTGTTGCTGATCTGCCACTCGAGGCCGTAAACGGGCGGCTTGCTCGTGTCGAGCGACTGCGAATACGTAGCGAGGACGTTCGGCGCGATCTGCTTGCCGATCGTCGACCGGATGTCGGAGAGCTGGCCCCCCGAGAAGACCGGGTCGATCTCGAAGCGGTCGAGCTTGAAGAGACGCTGTGTCGGGCGGGTGATGGTGCTCGCCGCCGCTCCGGCCGCGATGGAGGCGCCGGCCGAGACGATCGACTGGCTCGTCGTGTCGGTCGACGCGGTCGCACGGGAGGTCGGCGCCGATCCCGTCAGGAGAAGGCCGAAGATCTGCTCGTCGGGCAGCGGCGGGTCGGAGGAGAAGCTCGTCTGGATCCGCGGCCACGTCCCGACGAGATTGACCACCAGGTCGTAACCCCGGACTTCCGCGCGGGCGTGGATGTCGAGGATCGGAGTGAACCCGCGGGCGCTCGCGAATGTGATCGTGCCGGACTCGATGTTGTACCGCACGTCCCGGAACGTGACGCGCCCGCCTTCGTCGAGCACGATCTGCCCCGTCACCGTCGGGTCCGCCACCGTTCCTCTCGCGAGCAGGTCGACCGTCGCGGTCAGTCGGGCGAGGTTGTTCCGGACCTCGAGGGCGGCCGACGACACGATCCGCACGTCGAGCGACGTCTGCTCCTTCCACGCATCCTGCGCCACGATCGCGTCGGCGGGGCGGCTGCGGGCGAGCAGGTCGGACAACGTCACCTCGAAATCGCGCGAGTACGTGCCCCTCAACAGCGTCACCTCGCCGCGGAGGTCGTTGCGCCGCCCGTTCCCGGTGGCGACGAGATCCGCGTCCACCTGCAGTCGCAGGTCCTGCGGGTAGTGCAGCGCCACGCGGCGCGCCTGGATGGAGACGCGAAAATCCTGCAGGGCGAGGCGCTCGAGCCGGACGGAGCCCGACGCGTACAGCTCTCCCCCGCCGAATTTCGCGCGTCCCTCGAGATCCGCCCGGGATCCCTGCAGCGTGACGGTGGCGTCGACGTTGTCGACGATCTGCGAAAGGCTCGTCAGCCGGTATTTCCCGTTCTCCACCCGGAGCGAGCCGGAGAGATTGGGGGCCGACAGCGTTCCGCCGGCGCGAACGTCCAGCACGATGCGGCCCGAGAGGCCGAGGTTCGGGAACTCCAGCGCGAGGAGAGCGGCATCGATCTTCCCCGAAAGGGTGAGGTTCATGCCGCCCCCCCTCTCGCCGAGGCCCATCCAGCCGCCCGCCTTGAGCTCCGTTCCCTCGCCGGCCGCCTGAAAGTCCTGGAAGGAGAGCCGTCCGTCGGCGAGCGAGATGCGCACCACGCCCGAAGTCGCGAGGACGCCGGGACGGTCCGGGAGATCGAGACGCGCGCGCGTCATGCGGAACTCTCCCGCGGGCAGGTCGCCCGATTTGACCGGCAGCGTCAGCGATCCCTCGACGGCGACCGATCCTCCGCGTCCCGCCGGAAGGGCGAACGGCGTCATCAGCAGGAAGGAGGCGAGATCCGGAGCGTCGAGGGAGACGTCGACGCGCGCGGGCTGCCCGAACACGTCTCCGTGGGCCTTCAGGCTCCAGCGCGACGGGACATCGGCGACCGCATCGAGAATCCCCGCGGCGACGGTCGCTTCCAGGCGAGGCGCGCGGCCCTCGGGCAGGGCGTGTCCGAAGATCGTCGCGTCGGCCAGCGACGCCGTCACTTTCAGGTCCGGCCGGTCGAGCGACCCTCCGCCGGAGAGCTGGAAGGAGAGTCGGCCCGAGACGTCTTTCGCGCTCGACGCGAGGGCGTTGATCGCGTCGATGGGAATGTTGTCGCCGGCCAGCCGGGCCTCGAAGGTGCGGTCTCGCAGAGAAAGGGCGCCGCGCCCGCCGAGCATCCCCTGGCCGAGCGACGCGCGCAGGTCCTCGAGCGCGAGACGGCCCGGAGTGAAGCGCACGCTTCCCGTCACCTGCGCGAACTTCTGTCCCCAGACCGTCGCGTCCGTAAGGGTAATCGCCCCTCCGCCGGTCAGCGCCTCGGGTGTGCCCGACACCGGAAACGCGCCGGTGACCCGGCCGTCGACGGGGAACTTGAGATCGAGATACTCGAGGAGCCTCGAAAGCGGATAGCGGTTCGCGGCGATTGCCAGGTCGAACCGCGGCCGGCCCGGGATCATCCGGTATCGCGCCATGCCTTCGAGCGACAGGTTCGCGTCTCCGTCGTAAACGCGCAGCGGGCGAAAGAAGAACGCGCCCTCCCGCATCTCGACGCTCCCGCGGACGCTGCCGAAGAGCACGCCCGCGTAGCGGGCATCCTCGGCGGTCACCTGGGCAACCGCGTCCGGCTCTGTCCAGCGGCCGCCGAGGTGTCCGGAGACTTCGCCGGATCCGCCGAGCCCGAGAGCCTCCGGCTTGCTCCCTCCCGCGGCGAGGAAGTTCTGGAAGATCCGATCCACCTCGGAGAGGTCCTTCGAGCGGATCTTGAAGTCGAAATCGGGCTGCCACTTCCCGATGACGAGCCCGCCCGTGAGATCGATGGTCGTCTGCGGAAAGCGGAACGAGGCCCCTTCGAAGCCGATCCGCCCGCGGACGACCGAGAACGGGCCCCCGCCTCCGGTCGGAATACCGAAGCGCCCGCGGACGAGTGACGCGGCGGGACCCGGCTCCAACCGAAACGTGCCGCCGCCGTCCGCGCGCAGGATGCCCGCCTCGCCCCAGCGCAGGGCGACCGAAACGCCGCCGGAACCGGACAGGCCCGTGCCGGCCAGGCCGATGTCTCCGAAGAATCTCTCGATCGAAAAACCGCCGGCTTGGAGGGCCAGCGTCATCGGCTGCGGCTTGCCCCCCAGATTGCCGATGCGAAACGTCCCCGACGCCGTCCCGCCCGAATACCCGGCGCGCTCGATCTCGGCCACCAGAACGTCCGGCGTCGCGGTGACGGTCGCCGCGAGATCGTCCAGAGTGAACGGGTCGGCGCGCACGCGCGCGGACTTCAACGTCCCGGCGAGCCGGAAGCCGCCGGCGGGCGGGATCTGGAGCCGCAGGCGCAGGGCGGCGCGTCCCGCGAATCCGAGGTTCACGTGAAAGACCCGCTGCACTTCCTCTATCGAGATGTCCCCCGTGGCCGCGAAGACCGTGTTGGGTCGGCTCAGGTTCTCGAGCGCGCCGCTGGCACGCAGCGTGCCGAAGGGTCCCTCCAGCCGGATGTCGTCGAAGGTGAGGCCTCGTTTGGGATCGAGCACGAATCGCGTGCGCAGCGAGGCGACGATGGGCTCCGAGTCGGTGACGCGAACCGTGGCGCGCTGCGCGACCATCCCGCCACGGTACCCGCCGCCCGGCAGCGCATTCAGCTCGGCGGCGAAGTCTTCGAGCCGCCCCGAGAACGCCATCTTGCGGCCGTCGAATTCGAAGATGCCTTCCTGCACCAGAATGGAGGCGACCTTCAAGGTGACGCCGCCCCCCCCGGGCTTCGCCGAGCGGGTCAGTCCCGGCGGAAGATTCCAGGTTCCGTCGGCAAACTGCACGAGCGCGATGTGAGGGCGCAGCGCGCGAATCCTCCCGAGGCGGAGCTCCTGGCCCACGAAGGACACGCCGCCGCCGATCGAGACCTCCTCGGCGGAAAGAAGGGGCCCGGAAAGTCTCGGATCGTTGCCCACGCGGACGTCCGCCAGTCGGACGGCAGGAGGGAACACGCGCAGCTCGACCGTGCGGAACGTGACCGGGCGGCCGAGCGCGTCCGCCAGCCGGGACTGCGAAACGCCGTGGATCAGCCCCTGGAACCTGTCCGACTTCCAGACGGCGTAGGAGCCCAGCATCAGGAACAGAAGCACGATCGCCCACAGGCGGCTCGCCGAGAGGCGATGCGCGGTCACGCCTTCTCCCGTCTGGCGGAACGGGTTCATGGCTGCCGACCGGACGCCGGCGCGGGGTGGGAGAACGCGGTCACGCCTTCACACGCCCCAGTTGAGCTTCTCCACCAGCTTCTGAAAATGATCCGACTCGGGCGGCCGGAGGAGCGTCACGGCGGACCGGCTCTGCCGGACTTCGATCATCGCCCCGACGGGAACCCGGAAGCTCTCCTGCCCGTCGAGAGTCAGGTTCACTCCGTCGTTGCGCCCGCGCTCGATGACGGTCAGTCCGATAGGCGTCGAGTCGGGCACGACCAGAGGCCGCTGCGAAAGCGTGTGAGGACAGATGGGCGTCACCACCACGGCAAAGAGCGAAGGGTCGAGGATCGGACCGCCCGCCGACAGATTGTAAGCGGTCGACCCCGTCGGGGTCGCGACGATCACGCCGTCGCCCCGGAATTCGGCGACGGTGCGGCCGCCGATCGAGACGGAGAACGCCGAGATCCTCCCGATCGCCTCCTTGTTCAGGACGGCGTCGTTCAACGCGCGGTACTTGCCGCCGTGGGGCCCCTCAGGGACGGTGACCTCGAGCCGCCGCCGCGGGTCCTCGCGAAACCCGCCCGCGAGCACCTCGTCGAGCCGCCGGAGCGCCTCCTCCCGGGTCAGGCCCGCGAGAAAGCCGACGAGGCCGACGTTGATGCCGAGGATCCGGGTCGAAGAGGGCGCGTCGCGCGCGACCGAGAGAAGGGTTCCGTCGCCGCCGGCGATCAGCACGAGGTCCGACTGGCGCGCAATCCGGGCGCGCGGGACGCCTCCGGAGATCCCGAGGGCGCCCGCCGTCTCGTCGTCGAAGAGGGTTTCGACCTTGCGGCGGGTCAGCGCCCGATCGAGCGAGCGCACGAGACGGATGGCCTCCGAGGAAGCCACCTTGGCCACCAGGCCCACCCGCCGGAAGCGGGGCCCTCGATCCCGTTCCAATTTCGCCATCGCCCCCATCTTACTGATGTCCGGGCCGTTGCCGGCTCTCTCGCGCGCTCTTCTCTCGGGCCCCCACGCCGCGGTGTTTGAAAGGATCGGTAGCCGCCCCGTCTTCCGCCAGCCGCCTCCCGTCCTCTATCCTGCTCCCGTGCCGAAGTCCCGCCTCGATGTCCTGCTCGTCTCGCGCGGGCTCGCGCCCACGCGGGAGAAGGCGCAGGCGATGATCCTCGCCGGCCTCGTCGAGGTCGACGGCCGCCGCGTCGACAAGGCGGGCAGTCCGACGGGAGAAGAAGCGGAGATCGCCGTCGCCGGTCCGGCCCACCCGTTCGTCTCGCGCGGAGGCGTCAAGCTCGCCGCCGCGCTCGACGCGTTCGGACTCGACCCGGCGGGGCTCGTCTGCCTGGACGTCGGCGCCTCGACGGGCGGTTTCACGGACTGTCTCCTGCAGCGTGGGGCCGCACGCGTCTACGCAATCGACGTCGGCTACGGGCAATTGGATGCGCGGCTTCGCGCGGATCCGCGCGTCGTGCTCCGGGAGAAAGTCAACGCGCGCGCGCTGTCCCACGCCGACGTCCCCGAGGCGGCGGCGTTTGCGGCGCTCGACCTGTCCTTCATCTCCGCGCGTCTCGTCCTTCCCGCCGTGATCGCGTGCCTCTCCCCCGGGGCGGCGATCGTCGTCCTCGTGAAGCCGCAGTTCGAAGCCGGACGGGCCGAAGTCGGCAAAGGCGGCATCGTGCGTTCCGATGAGGTCCGCGCGCGGGTCGTCCGGGAGAGCGAGGAGTTCGCGACCGGATTGGGCCTCGCCTCGCTCGGAAGCATCCCCTCTCCCATCAAGGGAGCGCGCGGCAACCAGGAGTTCCTGCTCGCCTTTCGCGTGTCCGGAGGGCATGCCGGATCCTTGAAAGGGGAGCCGAGCGACAAAAGGGAGCGAGACGGCCGCGGTACTCCGCGGTCAACTAGATCCGAAATCGTGAAATCGAAAGCGACGATCCGGAACCGAGTACTGAGAACTGAAAACTGAAAACTCCCGCTCACGGAACCACGATCAACACCTTGATCGACCCCTCCGGATCGCGGGCGCGGGCGAAGGCCTCGGCCGCGTCTTCGATCGGGAAGCGGTGCGTCACGAGGTCCTCGACGGCGACCGCGCCCGAGGCGAGCAGGTCGAGAGCGGCGCGCGTGTCGCCGGGGCCGCAGGAGTAGGACGGGACCAGCCGGACCTCCCGGAAATACAGGTCGTGGGGCGACAGCGTCAGCACGTCCCCGGGAGCCGCCATGGTGAAGAGGAGAAGCGTTCCTCCCGCGGCGACGCACTCGGCGGCCTCTCGAATCACCTCCGGCTTTCCGGGGCATACGAATACGAAATCGAAGCCGAGGCCCTCAGACGCCCGACGCGCGCCCGCGGAGAGGGGCTCGGAGGACACGTCGATGACGTCGGCCGCTCCGGAGACGCGGGCCGCGGCGATCCGCGACTTCACGCGATCCGCTCCGACGATCCGCGCGGCGCCGGAGGCCGCGGCGAGACGGACCGCGAGCTGCCCCGCCGAGCCGAGACCTACCACCAGCGCCGTCTGGCCGGCCGCGAACCCGCCGCGTGCGAACGCCTTCACGACGGTGGCGAGCGGTTCGGTCCAGCTCGCCGCCTCGTCGGACAGGTGGTCGGGAGTGCGCAGCGTGTCGCGGGAAAGATTGCCGGCGGGGATCCTGACGAGCTCCGCCATGCCGCCGGGATCGAGGCGGGAGGCGCGCCACTCGGCGCAGTGGACGAACCGTCCGCTCGCGCACGCCGGACAGGCGAGGCACGGGGCGTGGTGATGCGGTACGACACGATCGCCCGCCGAAAAGAGCTCGACCTCTTCGCCGACCGACACGATCTGTCCGGCAATCTCATGCCCGAGCACCGATCCCGCCTTCCCGCGGACGTACCAGTCGAGAAGGTCCGAGCCGCAGATTCCGGCGGCGGAGAGACGAAAGATCGCTTCACCGGGCCCCGGGCTCGGAGCGGGCATCTCCACGACCTCCACGCGGCCGTCGGATGCGAGGCGGACCGCCTTCATCGCGGGGCTGGGCGCTTCATCCCGCGTCCGGACGAATCGCATGCCGAAGGCCGTCGCCCCGCGCCTGCGCCTCCAGAAACGCGGGAAGATCGGCGAGTCGCCCCGTCGCCGCCAGGAGCGGCAGCGGATCGACCGCGCCCGAAGCGAGCAGAGTGAGAGCTTCGACCGCCTCGGCCGGAGTCGAGTGGAAAGAGCCGATGAGCGAGATCTCGGCGTAATGGAGCCGCGCGGCGTCGAACGAAGCGACTGCACCGGGGGCGCAGCCTCCGTAGAGAAGCACCTTTCCGCCCGGGGACACGAGAAACGGCAGGCGCGACCACACGTCCGGATCGCCTGTCGCATCGACCGCGGCCGCCGCCGCCCCCCCCGCAGAGTCTGCCGAGGGACCGCCGGAGACGTGAAGGAAGTCGGCGCCGAACGACTCGGCGACCGCGCGTCGCTCGGGGCGGCGCGCGGCAATCACGCACCGGACTCCCTGGAGGCGCGCCGTCGCGGCCCAGAGAAACGCGATCGCCCCGGCGCCGTACACGAGCAGCGGTGCTCCGCCGGGGAGAGGCCGTAGCCGGTTCCAGCCATGCAGCACCGACGCGAGCGGATCGACGAACGCGGCGGCGGCGTCGGAGAGCCCCCGGGGAACCCGGTGGAGATTGGTCCGCACGACCGACGCGGGCACCCGGATGTACTCCGCGAACGCGCCCCAGGTCTGGTCCGCGTGCGCCGATTCGCAGAGGTTGGAGAAACCGCCGACGCACTCGGGGCACACGCCGCACGGGCCGGAAATCCCCGGGACGACGCGGGCGCCGACGAGAGTCGGGTCGACCCCGTCTCCGACAGAGGCAACCTCCCCGCAGAGCTCGTGGCCCATCGTCCGGGGCAGCGCGATCCGGGCGTGCCCGCGCTTGAGAAGCTTGATGTCCGTCCCGCAGAGGACGGCGGCCGAAACGCGCACCACCGCCTCGCCGGGACCGGCTCGCGGCACGGGGAGCTCGCGCTCCGCATACTGGCCGATGCCCGTCTGGACGAAGGCCCTCAAGCGGGCGTCGCGGCGGCCGGACGATTGGGATCGGGAATCGGGAATCGGGAGCCGAGCGACCAACGGGAGCGAGACGGCCGCGGTACTCCGCGGTCAACTAAATCGGGAATCGAAAAAAGGAAAACGATGGCGAGCGTGGTTCCGCCAGTCATTTGTTTCGCTCTTCCACGTACCTCGCGAGCTCGGGGAGGCGGCCTCCGCGCGCGGGGAGGCCGCGGGCAGACTCGATCGCCTGCTCGATCTGCTCGGAGAGCATCGCGCGCGAGCGCTCGACGCCCCAGACGGCGGGAAACGTGGCCTTGCCGGCGGCGGCGTCCTTGCCCGCGCTCTTGCCGAGCGTGGCCGCGTCGGCTTCGACGTCCAGAAGGTCGTCCTTGATCTGGAAGGCGAGCCCGACCGCGCGGCCGTAAGTCTCGAGAGAGCGCAGGACGTCCCGCGGCGCCCCCGACAGGATCGCGCCGACGGCGAGCGACGCGCGGATCAGGCGCCCGGTCTTGTTCTCGTGGATCGAGAGGACGAGCGCCTCGGAAGGCTCGTGATCCTCTTCCGCCTCGAGGTCCGCCGCCTGGCCCCCGATCATTCCGCGAGTGCCGATCGCCTCGACGACCGTCTCGAGCACCCGGATCTTGGCGGCGGCGAATTCCCCTCCCTCGGGGAACCGGGCGAGTGTGCCGAGGCCGTGGGTCAGCAGCGCGTCTCCCGCCAGGATGGCGGTCGCCTCACCGAACTGGACGTGGCACGTCGGGACGCCGCGCCGCAGGTCGTCGTTGTCGAGGGCGGGAAGGTCGTCGTGGATGAGCGAGTACGTGTGAATCATCTCGAGCGCGCACGCGGGGGCCAGCAGGCGGCCGGGCGGGGCTCCCGCCGTCTCTCCCGCGGCGAGGCACAGGATCGGCCGCAGGCGCTTGCCGCCCGCGAACACGGAGTGACGGATGGCGCCGTGCAGTTTCTCCGGCCACGCGGTGTCCGCGGGAAGCAACCGGCCGAGCTCGCGGTCGACTTCCTCACGCTGCGAGGCGAGAAAGGCCGAGATGTCAGTCGCGGTCGTCGCCATCGTCGTCCTCGACCGGAGGAGGACTCCCCTCGGAGAACGCCTCCGTCTTCCACTCCCCCGACGCGTCCTTCAGGACAACGTCCACGGACTTCTGAACGTCGGTGAGCTTGGTGTCGCAGAAGCGCGCGAGGGCCATTCCCTCCTGGAACAGCTCGAACTGGCGTTCGAGCCCGAGCCCGTCGGATTCGATCTCGCTGACGATGGCTTCCAGGCGATCCATCGCCTCTTCGAACGATCGCTCCTTCTTCGGTCGGCTGCTCATTCGTCCTCCTCGAAAAGCGGACCCAGCGCCCCGAAACGCGTGACGCCCTCCCCGGCCGGATCGGCGGTCCGGCGACGGCGCAACGCCGAGCCGCGTTCGCCGACGACGGCCGAGATCTGACCCTCCGAGACGCGGACGCGGATCCGATCTCCGATTCGCACTTCGGACGCGGAAAGGAGAGGAGAGGAGCCGCCCTCGCGATAGGCCACGGCGTAACCGCGAGCGAGCACGGCGAGAGGACTCACGAGCTGGAGCTTGTCGGCTGCGCCGGACAGGCGGCCGCGTCCTCGCTCGACCGCACGGGCCATCGCCCTCGCGAGATGAGATCGCCGGCTCGCGACCGCGTCGCTCTTGCGGGCGAGCTCGGCGCGCCTCGGAAACGCGCGCAGCGCCTCGAGGGCCCGGGCGACACGGCCGGCGTACTCCGCCGGGCGCCTCTCCAGTGCCGACGCGAGAGCGGCGCGGCTCTGGATGACGCGCTCGCGCTTTTCGCGCAGCCGGTAGCGAAACGCCAGCAGCCCTTCAGCCCGCGAGAGTCTCGCGAGGTCGCCCCGGCGCCCCGAGAGAAAGACCGTCATCGCGCGGCGGATCCGCGAGGCCGCCCCCGTCACGCGGCGGCGCAGCTCCTCTTTCTTCGCGACCACCTGCTCCGCCGCCGCGGACGGAGTCGCGGCCCGCAGGTCGGCGACGAAGTCGGAGATCGTCCAGTCCGTCTCGTGGCCGACCGCCGAGATCGTCGGAATCCGCGAGGCCGCGAGCGCGCGGGCGACACGCTCGTCATTGAAGGCGGCGAGATCCTCGGCGGATCCGCCGCCGCGGGCGACGATCAGCACGTCGAAGCCTCCCTGCCTCGAAAAAGCGCGAATCCCCTCGGCGATCTCCGCCGCCGCGCCCGACCCCTGGACGCGGGCGGGGTAGATCGTGATCGAGAGTCCGTCGAAACGCCGGCGGACAACATTCAGGATGTCGCGGATCGCGGCGCCGTCGGGAGACGTCACGATGGCGATGCGGTTCGGGAGCATCGGGATCGGGCGCTTGCGCGATTTCTCGAACAGGCCCTCGGCGGCGAGCTTTTCCTTCAGCTGCTCGAAGGCGAGCTGCAGGGCGCCCGCTCCGACCGGCTCGATCCCGACGGCCTTGATCTGGAACTTTCCCTGCGGCGCCCACAGGTCCAAAGAGCCCCGGACGACGACCTCCTGCCCCGCGCGAGGCTGAAACGGAACGCGCCGCAGGTCCGACGCGAAGATGATGGCGGAAAGGCAGCCGTTCCGATCCTTCAGGCTGAAATAGCCGTGGCCTCCGCGGATCTCCCACCGGCTGATCTCCCCCGCCACGGAAATGTCACGCCAGGACGTTCGCAGCGCCTGGCCGACTTCGGCCAGCAGCTCCGAAACGGAGTACGGCCGGGGGGGAGCGGGCGCGGGCACGGGGCTCGGGAACACCCCGCCATTTTACTTGCGGCGCGTATGACGAGTTAAGGGCGGAGCGGGGAGCCGCCAGACCGGGTTCCGTCCTGGCTTTCGTGCCTTCGATTCCCGATATCCGATCTAGTTGACCGGAGTACCGCGGCCGTCTCGCTCCCGCTGGTCGCTCGGCTCCCGGCCTGGAACGCCTTCGAGAACGGGACCGCCAGGATCAGCAGCGTCGCCATCTGGATCTCGGTGTCGCCGAAGTTGTATTCGAACAGCCCCGCCACGAAGAGGGCCACGCCGGAGAGCCAGGCTCCGGCCAGGAGAGCGGCCCGGCCGGGCTCCGTTTCCCGGCGCAGGGCGCGGGCCGTGTGGACGAAGAAGATCCCCATCAGGGCGAGATACGCGGCGCACGCGAAGAGGCCGTTCGCCGCGGCGATCTGGACGACGTTGTTGTGGAGGTGCGGGACGTTCCAGTCGCGGGCCTCCGGGTCCCGATAAAAGGGATAGAGCGGCCGCACTTCGTCGGGGCCGATGCCGAAGATCGGGGAGTCCGCGACCATGCGCATCCCGGCCCTGAGCATGAGGACCCTGTCCCAGTTGGAACCGTCCCGAAGGTCTCCGATCGAGACGAACCGCGCCCGAACGGAGCCCGGCACGATCAGGAAGAGCGCGACGAGCGCCGGCGCGAGGAGGAGGACCCCGCGCGGGCGGCGTACGATCAGGTACGACACCGCGGCGGCGATCGCGCCGACGTACGCGTTTCGCGTGAAGGTCAGCACCATGGCCGCGAAGGGCAGCACGGCGAGCGCGCCGGCCAACCGCCATCGGCCGCGGTCCTCCAGGGCAAACCCCGCGAGGAGGCAGGCGGCGATCATGGTCAGGCCCGCGTAGGTCATCCAGTGCGAGAGACCCCCCTGGAGCCGGCGGTACAGATCGTCGCCTCCGTGCGCGAACTCCCAGAAGCCCGCGAACGCGAGGACGACGCCGCTCGCGGCGATCGCCAGGAAAACAGCGCGGCCGCGGCCGACGCCGTCGACGATGTCGATCGTGATCGGGATGAGCAGAAGGAGAGAGACACCCGCGAGATGGCGAACGCTGTACGCCGGGTCCCGGGAGAAGGCGGTCGAGAGGGCCACGAAGACGGCGCATGCGAGGGCCGCGATCGAGATCGGAGAGAAGAGGCTCTCCGCCCACCGGCGATCGCGGGACATCCGCGTCATCCAGGCGACGGTCAGGATCCCGAAGGCGACGTACGCCGGCGAGATCCGGGACGTGAGAAAAGCGAAGAGAACGAGGAAGAAAAAAAGAATGCGGCGGAGACTCAGCGCGCCTCCGCGCCCGGGAGCGCCTCATCGACGAGCATCACCGGGATGTCGGAAACGATCGGATAGACCAGATCGGCCTGCTTCGAATACAGGCCGGACGTGACCACAGGCTCTTCGTCCCGGAATTTCTCCCGGTACTTTTCGATCAGCCGCCTTGCGACCTCCGGCTTCAACTCGATCAGCTCGAGGGGGCCCTTCGTCTTGGGACAGACCAGGATCGCGAGAAGCTCCGGATCGACGGCCATGGATGATCCTCCGGAACGGGAGTGTAAGGCAGGAGGGGGTCGTCAGTCTTGAGTTATCAATTGTCAGTTATCCGTTGTCAGTCGTCGGCTCGGAGCATTACGGTACAAAGAACGCATTTCGAAACTGATCACTGAGAACTGAGAGCTGACAACTCCTTCATGCGCATCCTGAATCTCGTCGCCGGCCAGAAATGGACCGGAACGGCGGCCGTCGTGTTCGATCAGACGGCGGCTCTCGTCGAGGCCGGCGTCGAGGCGCAGTTCGGCTTCGTCGGCGACAGCCCTCTGGCGGAGAGGCTCCTGCCGCTCGGCTGGGCGCGTCCGCTGATGCGTCCCCTCGGCGGCCCGCTCGACTACGCCGCCGAGATTCGCCGCCTTTCGGAGACGCTGCGGCGAGAGCCGTTCGAGATCGTGCACGCGCACACGACGCACGACCATCACGTCGCCGCGTGGGCGGTCCGCGGCTCGCGCGCCCGGCTCGCACGGACCATCCACAATCTCCGTCACGCGCGGCGCGACCCCGCGACCCGATGGCTCTTCCGCAAGACTCGGACGTTCGCGTTCGCCAATTCCGAGATTGCCCGCCGGTTCGGGGAGCCCGAAGGGCCGATTCACGCTCCGGTCGTCGACACGGCGCGTTTCTCTCCTGCGGCCTCCCGCGAGGAAGCGCGGCGCCGGACGGGCCTTGCGGCCCGCGGCATCCTCGTCGGGACCGTCGGCAAGATGGCGGAAGGCCGTGGGCACCGCGCCAGCCTCGCGGCGGCGGCGACTCTTGAATCCGTGACTCTGGTGCATGTGGGGCACGGCGAGCTGCTGCCCGCCTTGAAGGAGCTCGCGGCCGGCCTCGGGTCCGGCCAGCGCAACGTCTGGATGGGCTACCAGGAGGAGATGCTCCCCGACCTCTACCGTTCCTGGGAAGCGTTTCTGTTTCCCGCCTCCGGCAGCGAGCAGGGACAGCGCGCGATCCTGGAGGCCATGGCGTCGGGGCTTCCCGTCGTCGCCGTCGACGTGCTTGGGGTGCGCGATCTCATGACGGACGGCCGGGAGGGCTTCGTCGTGCCGGAGTCCGGAATCGCCCCGGCCCTCGCGCGTCTCGCCGCAGAACCCGCGCTGCGCCGCGAGATGGGCGCGCGCGCGAGGGAGAGATCGCTCGCCTTCAGGCCCGAGCTATACGCGGCCAAAGCCGCCGGATTCTACGAAAGCCTGCTACGAAACGAGGGAGTCAAAGTTGAGAGTTGAGAGTTCAGAGTCTGGACGGCGACGGGTCTCGACTCAATGCTCAACCTTGACTCTCGCCGCCGCACTCCCCTCCAGCGCCGTCAGCACCTCCTGCGGATGGGTCGCCGGGCTGACCGTCGAGTACGCCTGCCTGACCTTCCCTTCCGGGCCGATCAGGAAGCTGATGCGGTTGGCGCTTCCCGCGTCCGCGGAGGCGCAGGCCCCGTAGGCCAGGCCGATCTCCCGCGTGACGTCGCAGAGGAGCGGAAAGGGAAAGGAGAACTTCTTCGCGAATCGCGCGTTGGCCCCAACGTCGTCGAAGGAGGCGCCCAGGATCTCGGCGTTCTGTTTCTGGAAATCTGCGTAAAGGTCGCGGAACCCGCTCCCTTCCCGCGTTCAACCCGGGGTATCGGCGCGGGGATAGAACCAGAGAACGACGTTGCGGCCGCGGTAGTCCGACAGGCGCCTCGTCGCGCCGGTGTGGTCGGAAACGGAGAAGTCGGGTGCGGGATCGCCGGAATTCAACATGCGCCGGATGATACCCCGCCGGAAATAATTCATCATCCCCACGTTGCCACCCCGTTTCCCGTTTCCGGTTTCCCGTTTCCCGGTCGCGAAACGCCCGGCAGCTCGACGGGCCACCCCATCTTCTCGAACCGCCGCCACTCCCAGAGTCGCGCCCATTTCAGAAACGTCCCGTAGGCCTGGAGGGCACAGAGAACGAGACCGTGGGTTCCGTCCAGAAATCCGCCCTGAAAAACGTACGCGCGCACGAATCGCCACCCGGAACGGAAGGCGATGGTCAGAACGCCGGCCGACCTCCCGGCGCGGAAGAGATCGGCGGCGCCCCAGACCGCGTAGCGGTGCAGCTTCTCGAGATACGCGGAAAACGAGCGGAAGGTGTAGTGAACGAGGGGGGTCGCGAGGGCAGGCGCGCGCCCCGTGACCTCCATGTCGGCGTGAACCCGGCGATCGGGATATCGCCCGGTGCCGCGCCGGACGAATCGGACCAGCCGGTCCGAGCCCCATCCCGAGTGCCGGATCACCCGTCCGAGAAAGACGTTCTCGCGGCGAAGGAAGTACTGGTCGGCCGGCGGACCCGCCTCCAGAAGCGAGGTGATCTCGCGCGCGAGCCCCGCCGGCACGCGCTCGTCCGCGTCGACGATGAGCACCCAGGGATGGCGCGCCTGGTCCATCGCCCAGTTGCACTGGGGCCCGTTGCCGAAATACTCGTGCGTGAGAACCCGCGCCCGCGGGACGGCGGCGGCGATCGCCACCGTCCGGTCGGTGGAGCCGGAGTCGACGACCAGAATCTCATCCGCGAATCCGAGGGTCTCGAGACACTCGCGGATGTTGGTCTCCTCGTTCAAGGTGGGAACGATCGCCGTCAGAGTCTGGCGAGGCATCAGGCAGACTCCTAGTCGACTCGGACCTGGACCCTCTCGATCGACGTCGCCTTGCCGGTCTCTTCGTCTACCCCGACGACGACGCCTGAGAGGCGGATGTCCTTCTTCGCGGTCTCGAAGGAGCGCGGCGTTTGCGAGAGGAACTTCTCGATGATGCGGTCCTTCGAAAAACCGATGATCCCCTCGTAGGCGCCGGTCATCCCGACGTCGGAGAGATACGCCGTCCCGCCGGGACGGATCGTCTCGTCCGCCGTGGCGACGTGGGTGTGGGTGCCCACGACGGCCGACACCCGCCCGTCCAGGTACCAGCCGATTGCCATCTTCTCGGAGGTCGCTTCCGCGTGGAAGTCGACGAAGATGACCTTCGCGTCCATCTTCGCGATCTCTTCGTCCGCCACGCGAAACGGCGAGTCGGCGTTGACCGGCATGAAGACCTGTCCCTGCAGGTTCAGGACCCCGACCGGCACGCCGGAGGCCGTCGTCTGGACCGTCGCGCCGCGGCCCGGGTTGCCGGGCGGGTAGTTGGCGGGGCGCAGGAGCCGGTCCGAAGAGCTCAGCGTGTCGTAGATCTCCCGCTTGTCCCAGATGTGATTGCCGGAAGAGAAGACGTCGATCGGCATCCGGGAGAGATCCTCGAACAGCTCCACGGTCAGCCCGAACCCGCCGGCCGCGTTTTCGATGTTCACGATCGTGAAGTCGACGCGGTGGCGGTCGATGACGCCGGTCAGCGCCTCGTTCAAGGCCCGCCGCCCGGGCGACCCGACCACGTCCCCGATGAAGAGAATGTTCACGGGGCGTTCCCGTTCACCTGGCGTACTCCACCGACCGGGTCTCGCGAATCACCGTGACCTTGATCTGTCCGGGATACTGGAGCTCGGCTTCGATCTTCTTCGCGACGTCGCGGGAGAGCCACAGCGCCTCGTCGTCCGTGACGCGCGTCGCCTCGACGATGATCCGCAGCTCGCGGCCCGCCTGGACGGCAAACGCCTTCTGCACTCCCTTGAATCCGTCCGCGATGTGCTCGAGCTTCTCGAGGCGCTTGACGTAGGTCTCGAGGATCTCGCGGCGAGCCCCGGGGCGGGCGGCGGAAAGCGCGTCCGCGCCGTTGACCAGGACTGCCTCGAGGGACCGGGGCTCGTAGTCGCCGTGGTGGCACTCCATTCCGTGGATCACGGCGTTGCTCTCCCCGAACTTCTTCAGGACTTCGCGGCCGAGCTCGAGGTGGGTCCCGTCCATCTCGCGGTCGATCGCCTTGCCGATGTCGTGCAGAAGGCCGGCCCGCTTGGCGACCTCGACGTTTCCCCCGAGCTCCGCCGTCATGTTCGTGGCGAGCCAGGCGACTTCCTTGGAATGCTGGAGGACGTTCTGCCCGTACGACGTCCGGTACTTCAGGCGGCCGAGCAGCTTGATGAGCTCGGGATGGAGGTCCGGGATTCCGAACTCGAGAGCGGTGGCCTCTCCCTCCTGCCGGATCTTTTCCCACAGCTCGGAGCGCACCTTTTCGACGATCTCCTCGATGCGGGCGGGATGGATGCGCCCGTCCACGATCAGCTTCTCCAGGGCCAGGCGGGCGACCTCGCGGCGCAGGGGCTCGAACGCGCTGATGACGATTGCCTCGGGGGTGTCGTCGATGATGAGGTCGACTCCGGTCGCCGCCTCGAGCGCCCGGATGTTGCGCCCCTCCCGGCCGATGATGCGGCCCTTCAGGTCGTCCGAAGGCAGCTCGACGACCGAGACCGTCGCCTCGACGACCGTGTCGGAGGCGAGCCGCTGGATCGCCATCCCGATGATGTGCCGGGCCTTCTGGGTGGACTGCTCGATCGCCTCCTCCTCGATGCGCCGCATGAGGCCCGACGCCTCGACGCGGGCCTCGTTCTCGATCGACCGGACGAGCTGGGTGCGGGCGTCGACGGCTGTCAGGCCGGAGATCTGCTCGAGGCGCTTCTTCTGTTCATCCACCAGCCGGTCGGCCTCGCCCTTGGCATCGTCGACCTTCCGCTGGCTTTCGACCACAGCGCGTTCCTTCCGGTTGTACTCCTCCTCGCGACGCTCCTGCGCGGCGAGCTTCCGGTCGAGGTTTTCCTCCTTCTGGAGCACGCGCTTCTCGAGGGCCTGGATCTCGGCGCGCCGGGCGGCGACCGTCTTTTCGAACTCGGCCCGGGCCGCCAGCACGTTCTCCTTGGCCTCGATCGACGCCTCGCGCAGCCGCCCCTCGGCGGTCCTGCTCGCCTCGGAGAGGACCCGCTCGGCCTCGAGCTTTGCGGCCGCCTGGCTGACCGCGAATTTCTTCTTGAGGGTGACGTACGCGAAT
>JBBRDK010000049.1:0-26917 GCA_038203955.1 Thermoanaerobaculia bacterium
CCGTGGCTGCCCAACATCGGCGCGGAATCCCTGGAGAAACTGTGACGCAGAGCCTGCAGGAACGCTGGGCGCCGGCCAACCGGTGCTTCGGGTGCGGACCCGCGAACGAGAAAGGGCTGCGCATTCGCAGCTTCGTCGAAGGCGACGAGCTCGTCTGCGACTGGCGTCCCGAGCCGCACCATCAGGCCTTCGAGGGCGTCTTGAACGGCGGGATCTGCGGCGCTCTCCTCGACTGCCACAGCAACTGGGCCGCCACCCATCACCTGCAGCAGAAGGCGGGCTCCGCGACACCGCCCTGTACGGTCACGGCGGATTTTCACGTCGTCCTGAAGCGCCCGACTCCGATGGACGCGCCGCTCAAGCTCCGAGCCCGCGTGATCGACTCATCGGCCGACCGCGCGACGGTCGAAGCCAGCCTCGAGGCCAACGGGAAGGTGACAGCGACGTGCCGGGGAACGTTTGTGGCGGTTTCGGAAGGTCATCCCGCGTTTCATAGATGGTGACCGGGAGACGGTAGGCGGAGCCGAGCGACCAACGGGAGCGAGACGGCCGCGGTACCCCGCGGTCAACTAGATCGGGAGCCGAGCGACCAACGGGAGCGGGACGGCCGCGGTACTCCGCGGTCAACTAGATCGGGAGCCGAGCGACCAACGGGAGCGTGACGGCCGCGGTACTCCGCGGTCAACTAGATCGGGATCGAAGGGAAACGGCGGCAGACGCTGTTAGTTCCGATTCTCGGGCGGGGCCCGCTCAAACGCCGGAGCGGTGAGCGGCGTAAACCAAGGGTGCTGAGGATTGTACGGCGGCTGAGCCTGCTTCTCCTCGCGCTCGCCCTTCTCGCGGCACTGGGATAGTTCTCAGTTTTCAGTTTTCAGTTCAGTTCTTCGCCTGGCTGAGGCTGACAGCTGAGAGCTTTCAGCGCCTCCCCTGTTTCATGAGCTCGATGTTGCCGTTGGAATCGGTGACTGTGACCTCACAGCGGCCGTCCCCGATTTTTCCCTGGAGCGAGTCGGAGCTCGTGCTTCCCGAAACCGTGAGGGGCAATTCGCTGTGAATCTTCCCGAACGAGGTCCGCGCGGTGAGCGCGTAGCCCCCGCCCTCGGCGAGAGAAATCCGGACCGGAGCGAACGAGGTCTTCACGGCGACCCGGCTGCACGCCTTCGCTCCGGTTCCGACGTCGCGCAGCTCGACGGACCCGTTCTGGTTGTCCACGTCGATGGCGCCCGTCACGCCCTCGAGCGTCACCGGGGAGAAGGACGTCCGGATGTTGGCGAAGCCGCGCACGTCGCTGGCGCGAACGGCTCCGTTTGAGTTCTCGACCGTCAGGTCTCCCGCGATCCTCGCCGCTTCCACCAGGCCGAAGCTCGTCTTGACGAAGCTCGTTCCGCCGGCGTCCGCGATCGCCACCCCGCCATTGCCCGAGTTGACCTTGACGCCCTTCTTCGCGCGCGTCACCGAGACCGCGCCAAAGGAGTTCCGCGCGTCCACCGCGCCCTCGATGTTGGAGAGAGTCACGGCGCCGTTTCCGCCTACGACCGTCGCGTCGCCGCCGATGCCCGAGGCGTCCACGTCGCCAAAGCGGTTGCGCACGATGGCCGCGCCCCGGATGTCGCGCAGCCGCACCTTGCCGTTGGAGTTCTGCACGTCGACCGCCCCCCCGATGTCGGAGAGCTCGACGGGCCCGAAGGTGTTCTGGATCGTGACAGGCCCGCCCGTCTTGCGGCCGCTGACCCGCGCGTTCGTCCCGGTGCAGCGGACGCCTTTCTTGACGTCGGAGAAGGTGATCCCGGCGAAGCTCGCGGAAAGCTCGGCTTCCCCCGCCACGCCCGCCGCCGTGACGGCTCCGTTGTTGTTCTGAACCGAGAGATCTCCCGCCACGTTCGACACGTCGACGGCCCCGAACGACGTCGTCACCGAAGCCGGTCCGGATCCGGCGACGGAGACGTCGGCGTTCGTTCCGGAGAAGGTGACCTTCTTCGTGCGCGCGATCGTCACGCGGCCGAAGCGGTTGCGGACCGACAGCTGCCCGTCGACGTCCGCGACCGTCACGGTCCCGTTCGCGTTGGTGACGTCCGCGTCGCCGGCGTTGCCGGCGAGCTCCAGGGACCCGAAGGAGTTCTCGAGACGCGCCATTCCCTTTCCGCCTCGGAAAACCACCCGCCCATTTGCGTTGTGGATCTCCGTTCCTCCCTTCAAGTCGTCGGCGAGGACGTCGCCGAAGCGGTTGCGGATGGAGACGCCGGTGCTTTCGGGCACCGAGATGTCGTAGTCGACCGCGAACGAGACGCGGCGGGACCCGAAGAACCCGCCGTGCTCATCCGGGTATCGGGTCCGGACGGAGACTCCGTTCGCCGAAGGCTCGACGTCGATCGCGATCGCGTCGGCGAAACGCTTCGCCTCCTCCATGTCGGAGGCCGAGACGCGGATTCGCGCGTCCACGCGGGCGGCGGCGGCGGCGTGCGTGTGGACTCTCACGTTTCCGTTGCGATGATCGACCTCCAGCCGCTGTCCGGATCGAAGGGGAAGGGTCTTATGCACTTCGCGGGAGATTTCCTCGCGCGACGAGTCCGCCGCGGCCGGCGCCGCGATCGACGCGATGGCGAGCAGCGCCAGCGCGGCGCCTCGGGTTCGAGGCCTGGATGCGGCGGAAAAGTAGAGTCGCGTCATGAGGTGGCCTCTTTCATGAGTTCCTGGAGCGTCCGCTGCTTCTCCTGGTACATGGCCAGGAGCTCGCGGCGCAGGTGAGAGTTGAATCGGTTCATCTCGATCTGGGCTCGAATCTCGACGATCGCCGAGTCGAGGAGCTGGAGCTTTTCGCGGTAGTTGACGAAGAGCGGTGTCGTCGGGTTCGCGATGCGGGGCCGCGCCAGGACGGAGAGCCGCTCGATCGAGCGGACGTAGTTCGCCTCGGCGGTCTCGACCTCCTCGAGCGAGCGATCCGTCAGCAGCGGATTGCTCGTGCTGGCCGCATTCACGAGAGGCTCGCGCCCGCCGCTGTTGCGGAAGACCTGCAGTCCCACCATGGCGACGACGAAGAGCGACGCGGCGGCGGCCATCGGGATCCACTGAAACTTTCGGGACGAGGCCGGCGCGGCCGGCGCCTCGGCCACGGCGGGACGCGAGAACTTCTCCGTGTCGATCGCGGCCGCGATCTTCGGGAAGAGCCGCGGGCTCTCCCACTCGCGGCGAAGGGACGGAGCCGCGCTCGCGATCTCGTCCCACAGGGCGAGCGGCTCCGCGCACTCGGCGCAGCGGGCGGCGTGAACGCGCAGCCGCTCGATCGCCGAGGGATCGTTTCTCTTCAGCGCCTCCTGGGCGCGCGTGCATCTGCCTGTCATGCGCTTGCCCTTCCGCGCGCTCCCGAGGTCCAGAGCAGGTCCTGGAGCCGGCGCTTCGCCTCGAAGAGGAGGGTCCTCGAAGCCCCCTCGGAGACCTCCAGAACGCCGGCGATCTCCCGATGCGAAAAGCCCTCGACCGCGGACAGGAGAAAGACGGTCCGCTGGCGGGGGGCCAGCTTCGACAGCGACTGCTCGATGGCGATTCTCAGGGGGTGATCGCCGGCCGGCGCCGGCAGCGCGGATCCCTCGCCTCCGCCGGAAGGGGTCTCGAGCGCATCTTCAGGATGCCGCTTGCGCCGCCGCAGGAGGTCATAGCAGGTGTTGACGAGGATCCGGTAAATCCAGGTCGAAAGCGCCGCGGACCCTCGAAAGGACGCCGCGCCCCGGTAAATCTTCAGAAAAGCCTCCTGGACGGCGTCCTCGGCGTCCGTTTCGTGTCCGAGCAGGTTGCGCGCGATGCTCTTCATGCGGGCGCCGTGAAGCTCGTAGAGCCGCTCGAAGGCCGCGACGTCGCCCGCCCGGCACCCGTCGAGGAGCTTTTCCTCGGCCGGGTCGCGAGCGCCCGAGGAACCGTCCGTCTCTTCGGGTCCGTCCAGGAACGCCTCCTTCGCGGGTCGCGGGGTGCGGGGGACATTCTCCAACACATGCACAACGGGTCAGCGGGCTTCCTTTCGCCCTGTTAGACGCCGCGGGGGGACGGGACGTTGGGCCGGGAAACGGGAGCCGAGCGACCAACGGGAGCGAGACGGCCGCGGTACTCCGCGGTCAACTGGATCGGGAATCGAACAGAATTCGTTCGCCGTTCGCCTCGTTACCCAGCGCCCGGCGCCTCCCCAATGGCCCTCTTCTTGCGTCCTTCAACCCGCGGAGGCGGCCAATGACCGACACCAGCATTACGAAAGTCGATTCGAAGCATTCGCCCCGCGGCGAGATGGGGCAGACGTATCTCGCATCGGGAACTTCGCTCGCGATGCGCCTCTGGGAGAAGGAGCCTTCCGCGGAGGAGAAGCCGGAAACGATTCGCGACTACGAGACGGTCGGCTATGTCCTTGCAGGCCGCGCGGAGCTTCGGCTGGAAGGTCAGACCGTGCATCTGGAGGCGGGCGATTCCTGGGTGGTCCCGAAGGGCTCCCGGCACACGTACCGGGTTCTCGAGCACTTCCGCGCGGTCGAGGCGACGCACCCGCCCGCCCACTCCCACGGCCGCGACAAAGGGCGAGGCACCCCGCCGTCGGTCGGCGACGACGAACGCTCCTCCGACCCGGTCGTGCAGGGAGTCTGAAGAAAGCTCTCAGCTCTCAGCTCTCAGCTGTCAGCTGTCAGCCTGAGAATCAACATCACTTCGAGGGGCTTTCTATCCTTCGTTACTCGGTTTCCCGTTTCCCGTTTTTCGGCCCTGATACCTTCTCTCCCTCTGGGAGGCAGCCTTGAAGCAGCGGTTCGCTCTCCTGTGCGGGCTGGCCTTCCTTTCGGGATACGCGATCGCGCGGGGAGAGGAGGCGGAGGTGCGGCGGGAGACGATCCGCTCCGGCGGACGGGACAGGTCGTACTGGATCTCGTGCCCGAGGGCGGTGCCGGCGGCGCCCCGAGGCCTCTCATCGTGCTGCTCCACGGATCCGGCCGGAACGGAGAGACGGTCGCGCGCCCGTGGAAGGACACGGCGGCCAGGGAAGGCCTCGTCCTGGCCGCCCCGGATTCCCTGGATTCGGTCCACTGGACCTCGCCTTCGGACGGGCCGGGGTTTCTTCGGGACGTCGTCGAGGCCGTTCGCGCGCGCACCCCGATCGATCCGCGGCGCGTGTTTCTCTTCGGCCACTCCGCGGGCGCCTGCTTCGCCCTGGAAGTGGGCGCGCTCGAGTCGGCGTACTTCGCCGCGGTCGGAATCCATGCGGGCGCGCTGCCGGCCGATGACTTCGCGACGTTCGACTGGGCGAAACGGAAGATCCCGTACGGGATATGGATCGGCACGCGGGACGCGTTTTTTCCTCTCGACGTCGTGTGGGCGACCCGCGACGCGCTGAAAGGACGCGGCTTTCCGGTCGAATATCAGGAGATGGCCGGGCACACGCATGACTATTACGGCAGCTCGAAGGAGATCAATCGCATGACCTGGGAATTCTTCAAGGGGAAGAATCTCGATTCGGATCCTCAGTACGCTCCCTACGGAGAGAGCCGGTGAAAAGGATGAAAAGAAGAGCCATCGGTTCGGGGCTCCTCGCTCTCGCCTGTGTCGCGGCCCTCGCACCCGCCCCGGTCGCGGCGGGCGCCGTCTTCATCGTCCGGCACGCCGAGAAGCAGTCGGAGGCCAACGAGAAGGAGGTCCCGCTCTCGGAGGCGGGCCGGGCCCGCGCGCGGCGGCTGGCCGAGGCGCTGCGAGACGCGAAGATCGCCGCGATCTACTCGACCGACACGGTGCGAACGCTCTCGACGGCCGAGCCTCTCGCCCGCGCCGGCAAGCTCACGCCGGGGCTCTACGACGCGAACGCCCCCGACGCCGCGTCCCTTCTCGCCGCGCGGATCGCGAAAGAGCACGGCGGGGAAAACGTCCTGGTGGTCGGGCACAGCAACACCATAGGGCCCCTCGTCGCCGCCCTGGGCTGCTCGGACGAGGTGAAAGTCGGGCCGCAGGAGTACGACGGCCTCTGGATCGTGATGCCCGCATCCTCCTCCGGCGCGGCCGCATCCGCCGCCGCTCCGGGTCCCACTCCCGGCGCCGCGGTCCTGCTTCGCCTGCGTCTCTGTTGTTCTTCTCGGCCCCGGGTCATCGGGGCGACGTCTCCGATCACTTCGACGGACGCCGGTTCCGGAACGTCGCCGGAAACGTGCACGGCTTCGGGGGTGTCTTTCGCTGGGCCGTGACCCGCAGGCCGGTCCCGTGGCGCCTCTTCAGAGACGCCCCTGCCGGTCCGGCTCCGCAAAGGCGCGTGGCGGACCTCCGCGTCACGTTCGTCAACCACGCGACGCTTCTCATCCAGACCGCGGGCCGCAACATCCTGACCGACCCGGTCTGGAGCGAGCGGGTCAGCCCCGTCTCCTGGGCCGGCCCCCGGCGCGTCCGCCCGCCGGGGATCCGATTCGAAGACCTGCCTCAGATCGACGCGGTGCTGATCAGCCACAACCATTACGACCACCTGGATCTCGAGACTCTCAGGCGGCTGCAGGCGCGCGACCGGCCATGGATCGTCACCGGCCTGGGCGTCGCGAGGTTTCTGAGGCATCACGGGCTGGCGCACGGAACCGACCTCGACTGGTGGGAGAGCGGGGAGATCGGGAAGGGCCTTTCCGTCACCGCGGTCCCGGTCCAGCACTTCTCGGGGCGGGGGCTGGCGGACCGCAACGCGACGTTGTGGACGGGGTTCGTGCTCTCCGGCTCGGCAGGCGACGTTTTCTTCGCCGGCGACACCGGCTACGGACCGCACTTCCGCCTCATCCGGGATCGATTTCCGCGCCTGCGTCTGGCCATCCTGCCGATCGGCGCCTACCGTCCGGACTGGTTCATGGGCCCGGTTCACGAAACCCCCGCGCAGGCCCTCCAGGCCTTCGCGGACCTCGGCGCGAGCACGGGCGTCGGCATGCACTTCGGCACGTTCCGTCTGACCGACGAGGGAGAGGACGAGCCGGCGCAGGAGATCGCCGCTCTGCTCGCCGCCGCCCCGGAACCGAAACCGCGCTTCTGGGTGCTCGGCTTCGGAGAGGGAAGAGACGTGCCGGCAGTCGAGTGACCGGGGACCAGGAGCCGAGCGACCAACGGGAGCGAGACGGCCGCGGTACTCCGCGGTCAACTGGAATGGCGGGCTGCGCGACGGCGGTGATTCCGCATCAGGCTCAACTCTCGGCGCTCAACCCTCAACCCATAACTCTCAACTCTTAACTGTTTTCTCGACCGGCACCGTGCCCGTAACGCCCCCGTGTTCTTCACCCTTCAGGACCTTCTCGACGGCACGGTCGCTCCCCGTCTCCAGCGCCTTTTCGAGAGCATGGTGATCGGTGAGCACCTCGTCGCTCAAGTACGCGTGCAGCCAGATTCTTTCGATGATCGGGTATGCGGCGACGAAGGGAAGGATCAGGATCGCTCCGAGGATTCCGTAGAGCTGCCCTCCGATCACGATCGCGATGAGCACTGCGATCGTCGAAAGGCGCAGCTGCTTCCCATACACGCGCGGGATGATCACGGTGTTCTCGAGCACGTGGTAGAGGAGGTAGAAAACGAGAACGGCGCCGGCGGCCAGGGGCGAAACTGTCAGGGCGAGGAGAACGGCCGGCACGGTCGATGCGATCACCCCAACGACCGGGAGGATGTCGCAGACTGCGGCGAGGAATGCGAGGGGCACGGCGGCCGGGACGCGAAACGCCGAAAGGACGATCAGCGCGAAGATTCCATAGAACAGAGACGTCAGCGCCTGACCCTGCACGTAGCTGATGATGACCTCAGAGACCTCGGGTATCGTCTTTGCCATCTTTCGGCGATGCCGCCGCGGCACGTACGCGAGCAGCCACGCGTACGTCCTCTTGCCATCCGCGACCAGGTAGAGAGTCAAGGTGAGCACGAGGATGGACACCGTCACCCCCACGATCGCTGCCTGTCCCCATGCCTGCGGCTTCTTCAGGGAGGCCGCGACTTCTGGAGAAGAAGGCAGGGCGAGGATCTGGTCGAGGACCTGGCTGATGACCGGATACTGCGGACCCAGGTGACCAGCGACGCGTTTTCGATACTCGGGAAGGTTGCCGAAGAGCGCGACGAGCTGCGACACCAGGGGCGGGCCGACCAGGAAGAGGAAAGCCAGGATGACTACAATCGTCAGCACGGCCACGAGGGCGACCGCCCAGCCGCGGGACATCCCGCGCTGCTCGAGGCGTGACACCAGGGGGGACACGCTGACGGCCAGGACGAGCGCGAGAAGAAAAAATAGAAAGTCTGGAAGCAGCTTGAGCGCGGCCCAGACGAGGACCGCCGTTATGAGGACCTTGACGATCGTCGTGACGGGAACGTGCAGCTCGACGATCGCGCGGTCGGTCGGCTCCTCGTCCTCTTCCGTCGTCTGATCCGGGGGCGGCCCGGGCGCTCTCCTAGCGATGGGCGGCCCCCGCGTTCACGTGCAGGCTCCCCATCATCCGGTCGTACGTCGCCGACAAGGCGCCGGCGTCGCGGCCCGGCGCGATCGCCAGCGAGTACAGCACGTGACCGTCGGGGAGCTCCCGGGTCAGGACGTTGACCCGTTCCTCGAGTCCCGTCACGGGAGACGTTCCGGCGAGAACGAGAGAGATCGCGTTCGCGCCCCCGAGCGTCAGCCGCCGGGCGGAACCCCGGACCGGGGAGAGATACGGGTTGGACTTCGTGATCTGCGCGGCGAGATCGTTGGTCGCGTCGTCCAGACCGGTGCCGCGCCCGAACTGTCCGCGCGCGCCGGAGCGGCCGTTGACCGAGCCTCCGAAGGGATCGTAGTGGTTGACGACGACGCCGTAGATCACGGAAGGCTGCCCGTCGGAAGTCTGAACGACTCCGCCCGGAGGCACGATCGTGACTCCGAAGCCGTTCGGCGCTTCGTGCGGCTGCCAGTTCTCCGGGTATTCGATCGAGAAAAAGCCGCTCCGCTGCTGGAACGTGCGGAAGCGGGAGGAAGGCGGCTCGATCCGGACGTCGCCCCGGGCCGGGCCGCGGCTGGCGGGAACCGTGCTGCCGGCCGTGCCCTGGGCGAGCTGCTTCATCGAAACGGGCGGAGGTTGCGCGCGGAACGCGGCCTTGACTGCCCGCACGTCGCCGACGGGCCGGGGAGCGGCCGCCTTCCCGAGTCTCGCGGCCTCCTGGCGGACCCGCGCCTCGCGATCGGCCGGCGCCGGATGATCGCTCAGGAATCGCTCGAGCCGGCCGGGGTCGCGTCCCGCCTGCTTCCGCAGAAGCTCGAACATGTCCGCCATCTCGTTGGCGTCGTATCCCGCGCGCGCCATCGTCTGAGCGCCCACGATGTCGGCCTGGCTTTCCGCGGTGCGGCTGAACTTCAGGAACAGGGCGTTCAACCCGATTCCGCCGACGGCGGCCATGATCGGCCCCGGCGCTCCTCCCGTGAGGACGCCTCCGAGGATCCCGACGCCCGCCTTCGCGAGGTAGGCCTTGGACACCTGGTTGGTCTGGTGCCGGAGAGCGACGTGCGCCATCTCATGCGCCATGACTCCCGCAAGCTGCCCCTCCGTCGGGACGAGCTCGATCAAGCCGCGATTGACGTACATGAACCCGCCGGGCAGAGCGAACGCGTTGACGTCGGACAGATTCGTCACCTTGAACTGATAGGGAAACTTCGGCCCGGGCGCCGCGGCGGCGAGCCGGTGGCCGATCGCCGCCACGTACTGGTCGATCGCCGGGTCGTGGATCAGCGGGATCTGCTTCTCGACCTGCGCGGCGGACTGACGGCCGAGCTCGATGTCCTGCTGTGTCGAGAAGAGGTTGAAACCGGGACGGACGGCCGTCGGCCCGGGCGCGGCGATGGCCGGCAGCGCGCCGATCGCCAACGCCAGCCACAGCGCCAGAGCTTTTGCGGCCGATTTCATGGAACCTCCGGCGGCGCTCAACGCAAACCGGATGCCAGAAGGGCTCAGCTCTCAGCTGTCAGCTCTCGGCGATCAGCTATCGGCAATCAACTATCAGCTGCGCTTTGAGCGAAACCGGCGAATCAGCTCGCACCGAGAGAAGTCTCCCGACCAGAGGGAGGGAGGAGGCTCTCGGTGCGGGAGCCGGAGCGAACGAAGGGACGAGGCGAGCGGTCGAGCCTACAGGCGAGCCGCTCGCCGGCGCGTGAGCGCGTCCCGCAGTGAGCGCAGGCGACGATTCACCATCCTTTTGGCTTGCCCGCATTCTGCTCGTCGAGCCATTTCTGGAGAGGCGCGAAGTAGTCGCGCATCGCGGTCGCATCCATCTGGCGCTGCCCGGTCAGCTCCTCCAGAGCGTCCGGCCACGGGCGGCTCTGTCCCATCGCCAGCATCTTCGCGAGCCGCTCCCCCGCCGGCCGGCTTCCGTAGATGGAGCAACGGTGGAGAGGCGTGTCGCACCCGGCGATCTTCGAGAGCGCGCGATGGAACTGGAACTGCAGGATGTCCGCGAGAAAGTAGCGCGTATAGGGCACGTTGGCGGCCACGTGGTATTTCGCGCCCGGGTCGAACTCCGCCTCGGTGCGCTCCGAGGGCGGCGCCACGCCCTGATATTTCAGGCGCAGCTCCCACCAGGCCCGGTTGTAGTTCTCGGGCGTCACTTCGCCGGAGAAGACCTTCCAGCGCCACTGATCAATCAGGAGGCCGAACGGGAGAAAGGAGAGCTTTTCGAGCGCGCGGGAGAGGAGGAGGCCGATGTCCTTGGAGGCGTCGGGCGCCTTCTCGATGAAGCCGAGCTTGACCAGGTACTCGGGGGTGATCGAAAGCGCGATGGTGTCGCCGATGGCCTCGTGAAATCCGTCGTTGGCGCTGTCCCGGAAGAGATAGGGCTTTGCGTTGTAGGCGCGCTGATAGAAGTTGTGGCCGAGCTCGTGGTGGATCGTCGAGAAATCCTCGGCCGTGATGTCGATGCACATCTTGATCCGGAGGTCGTTGACGTTATCGACGTCCCAGGCGCTCGCGTGGCAGACCACCTCGCGGTCGCGAGGCTTGGTGAAGAGGGACCGTTCCCAGAACGTCTTCGGGAGCGGGTCGAAACCAAGAGACGTGAAGAAGCCCTCGCCGTAGCGCACCATCTGGAGCGCGTCCGTCTTGCGCCCCTTCAGGATCGCGGTCAGGTCGTATCCAGGATCCGCGTTCTTCGGCGCGACGAGAGGGTAGACGTTCGACCAGTCCTGCGCCCACATGTTGCCGAGCAGATGCGCCGGGATCGGTCCGCTCGCCGGAACGGCGTCGCCATACTTCTCGCGCAGTTTCGTGCGCACGTAAGCGTGCAGGGAAACGTAGAGAGGCCGGACCTGGTCCCAGAGCCGATCGAGCTCCCGGGCGAAATCCGCGGGAGGCATGTCGTACTTGGACCGCCACATCGCGCCGGTATCCGCGAACCCGAGCTCGCGCGCCCCTTTGTTCGCGAGCTCGACGTACCGCGCGAAATCCTTCCGCATCGAAACGGAGACCGTGTGCCAGCCGCGCCAGACGTCCTCGATCTGCTTCGGGTCGCGGCTCGTGGCGAGAATCCGGCTGATGTCCTCGAGATCGAGACACTTGTCGGTTCCGTTCGGACAGTACTTGCCCTTCCCGTAGGTTCCCTCGAGGCCGGCGACGAGACGGGTCAACTCCTCGCTTTCCTTCGGATTCACGGGAGCGGCGAGCGTCAAAGAGTTCTTGAGGAGACGGATTTTGCGCGCGACGTCCTCGGGCACCCGCGTCGCGTCGTAACGCGCCGCCTTCTTGGCGTACTCGGCGGACGCCGCGATCACCCGCTCGTTGGCGCGCGCGGCCAGGATCTCGGTGTCGTCGGTGATGTACGTCGACTGCACCCAGCCGGCCCGCGACGCCTCGTTGGCGAGCGCCAGGAGAGTCGTCTCGGCCGCTGTGATGAAGGCCTGGGCCTCCGCGGCGGTGCCGGCCTTTCCGCCGGAGGAAGGGCGCGGACGAGCCGCCGGCTTTTCACGAGGCACGGCGGGGTCCGCGGCGAACGCCGTGCCGGTCATCAGCAACGTCACGATGAAACTTCCGAGGCGTCGGTTCATTTTTCACTCCGTCTCCCTGCGGGAGGGGGATTGTATGAGGGGCCGGGAAACGGGAGCCGAGCGACCAACGGGAGCCGAGCGACCAACGGGAGCCGAGCGACCAACGGGAGCCGAGCGACCAACGGGAGCCGAGCGACCAACGGGAGCGAGACGGCCGCGGTATTCCGCGGTCAACTGGAATCGAGAAGCGAGGGGATACCCGATTTGAAGGGCCCCGGCTCTTCCTCCCTCTCCCCGGGCGCCGGGGGAGAGGCACTTCGGTCTCGCTCGCCCGCCCGTTCGCCCTCTCGCTCCGCCTCCCGGCCCAGCGCCCAGCGCCCAGCGCCCAGCCGTAAAGGCCTACCCCTTCCGCCGCGCCTTCCTCTCCAGAATCCAGCCGTCGATCCGCTGGTCCAGGATGTCGAGCGGGAGGGCGCCCGCGCCGAGGATTTCGTCGTGGAAGGCGCGAATGTCGAAGGCGGCGCCCAGCTCCTTTTTCGCGCGGTCGCGAAGCTCCAGAATCTTCAGCTGGCCGATCTTGTAAGCCAGGGCCTGCCCCGGCCACGCGATGTAGCGGTCGGTCTCGCTCTGCACCTCGACCTCGTCGACCGCCGAGTGATCGTGAAAGAACGCAACGACCTGATCGCGGCTCCATTTCTTGTAGTGAAAGCCCGTGTCGACGACGAGCCGGATCGCGCGCAACATCTCGTCCTGAAGGCGGCCGTAGTCGCTGTACGGGTCCTTGTAGAAGCCGACGTCCTTCCCGAGGCGCTCGGAGTAGAGGGCCCACCCTTCGACGAACGCCGTGTAACCCGTCTGCTGCCGCACCGGCGGCAGCTCGTCCTGCTCCTGCGCGATCGAGAGCTGCAGGTGATGGCCCGGGACGCCCTCGTGGTACGCCGTCGACTCCGTCGAAATCGTCTTGCGCGATTCCGGCTGGGACGTGTTGACCATCACCCGTCCGGGCCTGGACGCGTCCTTCGCGCCGGTGTTGTACTGCGCGCCCGAAGCTTCCTTCTCCCGAAACGCCTCGACCGCGGCGACCTCGACCTCCGCCTTCGGCAACCGGCCGAACAGCTTCGGCAACTGCGGCCGCATCTGGTCGATGTAACGGCGGTACGCGGTCAGGATCTCTTCGCGATCCCGGTAATGGCGCTTCGGGTCTTTCTCGATCGATGCGTTGAAGGCCTTCAGGTCCGAGAACCCGAGCTTCTTCGCGATGACGAGCATCTGCTTCTCGATCTCCGCCACCTGCGCGAGCCCGATCTGATGGATCTCTTCGGGCGTCTTGTCGGTGGTGGTCAAGCGCTTGACCTGCGCCGCGTACCGCGCCTCCCCGTCGGGGAGAGACCACATGCCGGGCTCCGTCCTTCCCTTCGGCGCGTACTCCGTCTTGACGAACTCGGTGAATCGCGCGTACGCCGGCAGGACAGACTCCCGGATGGTCGCCAGGACCTCGCCCTTGATGCGCGCCGCGTCCTCCGGGGAGAACGTCGGCGGGATCTTCGAAAGCGGCCTCGCGAAGGGCGTGTCTTCCGGCTTCTGCGCGGCGATCCCGCCGCTCTGCGTCACGACCTTTTCGAGAAGGAACCTCGGCTGCATGAGGCCGTCCGCCATTCCCTTGCGCATGCGCGCGGTCGTGTCGTCGAACTGCGTGGGAAGCTGTTTCAATCGGGCGATGTAGTCGTCGTAGTCCTTCACCGTCGTGAACGACAGCAAGGAGACCATCTGCGGCGCCTGAAGGTGGATGCCGAAAAACTGGCTCACGGACATCTTCCAGTTCTGAAACCGTTCGTTGGCGATCGACTCCTTGAGGCCCCGAACGAGGAGCGTCTTCGTCAGGGTCTCCTGTTCGGGAAAACCGGTCGTGTCGATGGCCGCGAGGCGCGCCAGCCACTCCCGGTCCTTCTGCTGGTCGGCCAGGATCTCCCGCTCCGAGAGATCCGAAGCCTTGTCGTTCCACCGCTTGTCCCCGAGAATCGAGGCGAACTCCGGGCTGTGCGACAGGGTGTACTCCCAGTGCTCCGTCAGCAGATCGGAGAACGCCTTGCGCCGGATGGCGAGGTCGTCCGCGGGGCGGGCGAGAGTGGCGCTCACCGCCAGGATCGCGAGAAAGGCCGCGGAAAGCAGGATTCGGGACGTCCGAGCGCGCATGGATCCCCCTTTCCCCGGAACATACGAAGGCTGGCCCTCGAGGTTTGCGCTCCTGCCGGGCGCGGGCTAGCCGGTGCGGACGAAATCGATGAACCCGCGGTCGACGTCCGTCGCGATGAGCTTGACTCGGAGCTTCCGGCCGACCTCGAGCCCCTCCGAGCCGTGGACGAGCTTGCCCTCGACCGGCGGCGCCAGGATGCGCACCCAGGTGCCCTTCTCGGACGCGCCCGTGACGATCGCGTCGAATCGCTGACCGATGCGGTTCTCCAGCAGCAGAGCCGCGGCAGACTTGCGGACCTGGCGCTCGACCTTGTCGGCGTCGTCCTCCTGCTCGGTGCAATGCCGCGCCAGCTCCTCGAGCTCGGCGCCGGAATACGGCGTCGGCGCGCCGGAGAGCGCCGCTTTCAGCAGCCGCTGGGTGATCAGGTCCGGGAAACGCCGGTTGGGGGCCGTCGAGTGCGTGTAGTCCCGGACGGCGAGGCCGAAGTGGCCCACGGGGGGGCCGCCCGGATTCTCCACCACGTACTCGCCAGCGCCCATCAGCTTGACGATGACGAGAGAGAGGTCCGGGAACCTTATGGGATCGGCCTTGCGGCGGCGCGCGAGAAAGTCCTCGAGGGCCTTCGAGTCCGGCTCCGGAGGCAGATGCTCCCCCTCCTCCTTGGCGACCTCGACGATGCGTTGCCACCGCTCCGGAGAACGGACCACGCGCCGGAGCGACGCGAAGCCCTTCGACGCGAGGAACCGCGCCGTCACGCCGTTGGTCGCGATCATCAGGTCTTCGATCAGCTGGCGCGCGCGGTTGTGCGCCTCCTGCCGCAGATCGACTACCTGCTCCCCGTCGAAGATCGCCTTGGGTTGCAGGGTCTCGAGCTCCAGCGCGCCCTGCTCGTGGCGGTGTTCCCGGAGCTTCTGTGCGATCGCGTCCTGCGCTTTGAGCTGAGCGTCCAAGCCCGCAACCGCCCGAGCGGGAGTGGGTTCTTCGCCTTTTCCTTCGAGAAACGCGGCGACCGAGTCGTACGCGAGCTTTGCCTTGTTGCGCACCCTGGCGCGGGAAACGGACGAGCTCTGAAGAATCCCGTCGCGGTCGAACACCATTTCCGTCACCACGGCCAGCCGGTCCTCGTCCTGATTCAACGAGGTCAGGTCCGTCGAGAGCCGCTCCGGAAGCATGGGAAAGATCCGCGCCGCCGTGTAGACGGATGTCGTGTTGGTCCGCGCGTGCTCATCGATCGGGGTGCCCTTCTTGACGAGCGCGTCGACGTCCGCGATCGCGACGAGGACCTTAACGGACCCGTTGCCCTGATCCTCCGACACGGAGAGCTGATCCAGGTCCCTCGAGTCGTCGTTGTCGATCGAGCACCAGAGAAGCGCGGTCAGGTCGGGGATTCTGCCGTCGTCGCGGCCCGGGCCGGAGATTCCGGCCAGCTGTTTTGAGATCGCGGGCGCGAAGTCGGGCTCGAGCCCGCGGTCGATCATCGCCTGGTTGGCGATCTCGGCCAGGTCTGCCCGCGAGTGACGGCCGGAAGGATGCATGGCGGGGGACTGTATATGGAGTTCTGAGTTTTCAGTTTTCAGTTTTCAGTTCTCGGTTCTCCGTTGTCACCACGGGGCTGACTCTGAGCGGTCGGATCGGCCGCCATCGGCCGGGCGGCCTCCCGACCGGAGCCGCGCGGTGTTCGCGCTCCCTTGATACCGTCACAACAGGAGGATCCATGAAGCTCATTTCGCTGGTTGCCGTTGCGGCGTGGACGGGAGCCGCCGCCCTCGCGCAGCCCACCCCCCCCGCTGCATCTCCTTCGCCCGCGGCCACGCGCGCCCCTCAACCGCCCGCTCCCGCGGACGCGGCGTCGGTCGACGCGATCGTTCGCGCGCTCTATGCCGGGGTCTCGCACGCGCCGGGAGAAGACCCGGACTGGTCGCACCTGCGCGGCGTCTTCCTGCCGGCCGGCCGTCTCATTCCCCCCCAGCGCCCGAACGGAGACTTCACGTTCCTGACGGCGGAGGATTTCATCGCCCGGGTCTCCAGAGGAATCGCGACCCGCAAAGCGGAGGGCAAGGAGGCGGGATTCTCCGAGCGCGAGATCTCTCGGAGGACGGAGTGCTACGGCAACATCTGCCAGCTGTTCTCGACCTACGAGTCGCGCTACACCGCCGCCGACCCGAAGCCGTTCGCCCGGGGGATCAACGCGATCCAGCTCGTCAGGGACGGGAACCGCTGGTGGATCGTCAACGTCCTCTGGGATCAGGAAACTCCGGAGAAGCCGATTCCGGCGGCATATCTGGGAAGGTAGGGCGAGCGGCGAAGTCCCGGTTCCCCCGGCTCCCGCCTCCCGCGAGCCAGCGCGCTATATCTCGATCTGCGCGCCAAGCTCCACGACGCGATTGGGCGGCAGGCGGAAGAAGAGCGTCGCGCTGCGGGCGTTGCGCGACATGAGGGCGAAGAGCCGCTCCCGCCAGATCGCCATCCCGGGCCGCTTCGAGGCGAAGATCGTTTCCTTTCCGAGAAAGAAGCTCGTATCGCCGGGCGGAAACTCGAGGCCCGGCTGTTCGACCCTTCCCAGGAGCTCGAGCACGGACGCGTCCTCCATGAACCCGTGCCTCGCCACGACGCGGAAGAGGCCGTTGCCGAGGTCGCTCACGGCGAGCCTCTCCGACTCGGGAACGTGAGGCCGGTCCTCGGTGATGACCGTCAGAAGGGCGACGGTCTTGTGTAGAACCTTGTTGTGCTTGAAATTGTGGAGCAGGGCCGGAGGCACTCCATTTTCCGTCCGCGACATGTAGACGCCGGTGCCCTGCACCCGGTAGACGCGGCCGAAGTCCGAGATGAACGCTTCCAGCGGAAGCGCCTCCTCGATCAGGCGCGCGTTCAAGATCTCGCGGCCGCGGCGCCACGTCGTCATCATGATGAAGATTCCGGCGGCGACGAGCAGGGGAAACCAGCCGCCGTGGGGCACCTTGACGATGTTCGCGCCGAAGAAGGCGAGGTCCGGGACCAGGAAAACGCCCGCGAGCAGCAGGGACGCGGGGATGGACCAGCCCCAGAGCTCGTGGGCGACGACCGCCATCAGCATCGTGGTGATCGCCATCGTCGTGGTCACGGCGACGCCATACGCGGCCGCCAGGTTGCTCGACGAGCCGAAGCCGACGACGAGCGCGATGGTCGCCAGCATGAGCGCCCAGTTGACGGAAGGGATGTAGATCTGGCCGATCTCGCGCGCCGAGGTGTGGTCGATCTGCACGCGCGGGCTGTATCCCAGAAGCACCGCCTGGCGGGTGAGCGAAAACGCGCCGGAGATGACGGCCTGCGACGCGATGACGGTGGCGATCGTCGAGAGAACGACCATCGGATAGAGCGTCCACGCCGGACCGAGCCGGTAGAACGGGTTCGCGGCCGCGGAGGGCTGCGTGAGCAGCAGAGCGCCCTGGCCCATGTAGTTCAAAAGCAGAGCCGGCAGCACGAAGACGAACCAGGCGAGCCGTATCGGTCTCGCACCGAAGTGCCCCATGTCCGCATAGAGCGCTTCGCCGCCGGTCACGACGAGAAAGACCGTCCCGAGCGCGAGAAATCCGTGAACGGTGTTCTCGCGGAAGAAGTGCACCGCGTAGAGCGGATTGACGGAGGCGAGGACGCCCGGCTCGCGGATGATCTGAAGAAAGCCGAGCGCCGCGATGCAGATGAACCACACGATCATCACCGGTCCAAAGATCGCTCCAACCCCCTGGGTGCCGCGCTTCTGGATGAGGAAGAGTCCGATCAGGATCAGGATGGTGATCGGCTGGACCAGGTGCTCGAAGACGGGGGTCGCGATACCGAGCCCCTCGACGGCCGACAGAACGGAGATCGCGGGCGTGATGATCCCGTCGCCGTAGAGCAGCGCCGCCCCGAACAGACCGAGCATCGTCAGGGCGAAACGAAAACCGCGGGATCCCTTGCGGTGCGGCCGGATCAGGGACATGAGGGCGAGGATTCCGCCCTCGCCACGGTTGTCCGCCCTCATCACGAAGACCAGGTACTTGATCGAGATCACGACCAGGAGCGACCAGAACACGAGCGAGAGCACGCCCATCACGTTGCCGGGCGTCGGCGGGATGGCGTGCGGTCCATGGAAGCACTCGCGGAGTGCGTACAACGGGCTCGTCCCGATGTCGCCGTACACGATGCCGAGGGCGCCGAGAGAGAGAGTAAAGAGGTACTTCCCGCCTCTAGCGCCGTGGCTCGCCGGCCCGTCCTCCAGAAACCCTCCTCCCCCTCGCGGGGACGGCTATCGTAATTCGTCGGCTCCGCTACACGTCGGCTTCGCTGCCGCTCCGCCCTCCCGATGGGCCGTCCGGGCGATGAAGGATAGAACAGTCGGGAGAGGGCGGCGGACCCGCCTCTGCTCCCTCGCCGCGCGTGGGGGAGAGGTTTTCGGCTGAGCGGCGGACCCCGGACGGTCGGTCAGCCGCCCCAGCACCCAGCGCCTGCCTATTGCAAATCGTACGTATCGATTTTCTCTCCCTTCAGGTACTTCTCGAACCAGTTCACGATGTGCTGCAGCCGCTCGACCCGGTGCGACGGCTTTCCGGACCGGGAGAGCTCGTGCGTCTCTCCGGGGAAGCGGACCATCACCGCCGTCTTCTTCTGGGCCTTCAACGCGCGGAACATCGCCTCCCCTCCCTGCGTCGGAGGCGTCCTCAGGTCGTCGTCCCCTTCCACGAAGAGCATCGGCGTGACGATCTTGTCCGCGTAGCGGACGGGCGAGCGCGTCCAGAACTCCTCCGCGTCCCGCATCGGGTTGCCCTTGAACCAGGACGGCGTGAAGAGAGTGAAGTCGGCGGTGTACCAGAAGCTCGCCCAGTCCGCGACCGAGCGCTGCGAGACGGCAGCCTTGAACCGGTCCGTCTGCGTCACGATCCAGTTCGTGAGGAGGCCGCCGCCGCTGCCGCCGGTCACCCCGAGCCGCGCCGGGTCGACGTACCCGCGCCTGACCACCTCGTCGACGCCTGCCATGAGGTCCTTGAAATCGTCGCCCGGGTATCGGTACTGGATGACGTTGGCGAAATCCTGGCCGTAGGTCGTGCTGCCGCGCGGATTCGTGTAGAAGACGACGTACCCCTTCGCCGCCATCCACTGGAACTCGTGCGTGAACGTGTTTCCATACGCCGCGTGGGGGCCCCCGTGGATCTCCAGGATCATCGGGTACTTCTTCGACGGGTCGAAGTCCGGCGGCTTGAGAATCCATCCGTGGATGCCCTTGCCGTCGAAGCTCGTGTACCAGACCTCTTCGGGAGCCGGCAGCTTCAGCCCCGAGAGGAGGCCCTCGTTGACGCGCGTCAGCTGGCGGAGCCGCTTGCTCGCGGCATCGAGGACGAAGAGATCGCCGATGTGGGTGTCGTCGCCGATCGTCAGCGCGATCCGGGACGCGTCCGGGGTGCAGGTCCACGCCATCACGTCGTGATCGCCGGAGGTCAGCGGAACGATCGCTCCGCTCGCGGCGTCGATGCGCGCCAGGTTCGCCCGTCCGTGCTCGGTGACCGCGGTCAGGATCGCCTTCCCGTCGGCGGTCCATCGCAGTCCGCCGGGACTTGCGCCGCGGGGCGCGTGCTGGTCGCCGCCGACCGAGCTGCCGATCTCGAAGTCTTTCCCGGACGTGATCGCCGCGGGCCGGCCGTCCCGGAACAGGAACAGATCCGCCCGCGTGTGCGACTGCACGGATGGCGGGTTGACGGATCCCACGAAGGCCCAGCGGCTCGCGTCGGGCGAGATGGCCGCCTCCCGGACCGGGCCGGCGATGTCGATGACGGTCTCGAGCGCGCCTCCGGCCGCGGGAACCGCGTAGAGATTGGAGTCCGACGGCTCGTAGTACGGCTCGTCCACGCGGTCCGAGGTGAAAAGGATCCGGCGCCCGTCGGCGCTCCAGGCGATCTCCCCTTCGTCATACCGGCCCGACGTCACGGCGCGCGGGGTCGCCGGCGGGTCATTCTCGGTGACCGCCACCGTCCAGACGTGATCGCGATGGGCGGGATCGATCCACCCGGAGCCGTTGCGGCGGTAGACCGCGCGGGTGACCACCCGGACGTCGCTCTTCTTCGGCGGAGGCGCTCCCGCATGCTCGCGGGCCGTCCGCTGTTCCTCGAGATCCTCAGGGCTCGTCCCGCTCGTAAATGCGATCGTCTTTCCGTCCGGCGACCACACGGGACTCACCGCCCCGCGCGGCAGGTCCGTCAGGCGCCTCGGCTCGCCGCCCGACATCGAGAGCAGGAAGATCTGGGGACGGTCCTTTTCGGCGGCCGCCCGGTTGAACGCGAGAGTCCGGGAGTCGGGGGACCAGCGGGGGGACGTGTCGCGCGGTCCCGCCGTCAGCCGGCGAGGCTCGGCGCCTCCCGCGGCGGGCACGAGCCACACGCTCGTGTCGTAGCGATCCTCCTTCTCGTTCACCGTGACGAGCACATACGCGACGGACTGCCCGTCCGGCGAGATCCGCGGGTCGGCGACCCACCGAAATGCGAGAAAGTCCTTCTCCGTGATCGCCCGCGACTGCGGCTGCGCCAGCCCGGCTCTCGCGACCAGCAGCAGCAGCGAAGTCGCCAGGCCAGCCCCTCGCAGAAAGATCTTCATGCGTTGTCCTCGTGGCTATTCATCGTTCGTCTCAATTTCTGCCCCTCACCCCAGCCCTCTCCCGGCGCCCAGGGCGAGGGAGCAGAGAAACGCCTCGCTCGCCTCCCTGGCTCATGAGCGCGAGAGCGAGCGCAGCGAGCGGGAGCGACGTTACTTGACCCGGATCTGACGGCGGATTTCGGTGCGGCCTCCGTCATTGGCGATAAACGTGACGATGAGAGTGTGAAGGCCCGGGTCGACCTTCGGAACGGGAAAGCCGAATCCCGCGCGCTCCGTGTTCGGGAAACCGGGATAGGTCTGCGCGACTCCCGGGAAGGTCTGATTCATGGCGACCGGGCTCGTCACCCCCGTCTCCGCAGTGACGGTGACCTGCGCGATGCCCGAGTCGTCGAGTGCCCATCCGAACGCCCAGCTCGCCGGGGCCACGGTCGCGCCTTCCATCGGCGTGTGGAGAAATCCGAACGGCGGTTTCGACGCATTGCCCGCAGGCGCGCCGGCGGGCGTCGCCCCGGCGGCCCCGGCGGTCGTCGCGGCGGGCGCGGTCTCCGTCGTCGTCCCGGCGTTCTCCGTCTTCTGACATCCCGACAGAAGCAGAGCCGTCACTCCCACACCCACCATCAGCGTCTTCCATTGCGAGATCACGATCGTCTCCTTGTCGCTCGAAGTTTTGGGGCATTCTAGTGCCAGGCCGGGCGGAAGGCGGAAGGCGGAAGGCGCGAAACAGGAGAAGCATGCCGGACTATGGACTCAGCGCGCGCGAGGCGGGATTCCTGAGGAGGCTGTTCCCGCCCTGGCGGATCCAGCGCTACCTCGACTCGATCGACTACGACTCGGCCGCCGCCGGCTGCCGCTCCGCGCGCCGCGTCCTGCGGGAGAGGACGGTTCAGTGCATGGACGGCGCGCTGTTCGCGGCCGCGGCGCTGCGGGTACAGGGAGAACCGCCGCTGATTCTGGATCTCGAAGCGGACCAGGACGACGACCACGTTCTCGCTCTCTTCCGGGGACCGGCCGGCTGGGGGGCGATCGCGCGATCGAACTACTCCGGATTGCGCTACCGGGAGCCCATCCATCCGACCATCCGGGCGCTCGTCCTCTCCTACGTAGAGGGCTATTTCAACCTGCGGCGGCAGAAGACCCTCCGGCGCTACTCGCGCCCCGTGAATCTCGCGCGCTTCGACCGGTTGCGCTGGATGACCGCGGAGGAGAATCTCTGGGCGATTCCCACCGCTCTCGTCGACATTCCGCATCGGCGCCTCTTCCCGCCGAGGGTAACGGCGGCGCTGGCGCCCGTCGACGCGCGCACGTTCTCGGCCGGACTGGTCGGACGAAAGATGTGAAGCCGTCAGCGGTCCGTTTTGGAGGCTCCGGTTGCCGATGAAGGGGCGGCACTACTGGCGGCGCCGTCTGAACGCGGCCGACTTGGCGCGCTTGGTCGCCCCCGTCTGCGACCCGCAGGGCACGCTCTCGCAGCTCTCGACCGAGCCCCGGCCGGCGCTGACCTGGTTCGAGCGCCTCGTCTCCATCGTCACCACTCCATTCAAGCGCCTCGGAATCTCGGGGTGGGTGGAGACGAGCTGCGCGGCGCGGGGCCTCGGGGTCGCCGTGCGGGATGCACAGCATTCGACGGACGGATTCTGGACGATCGACGTCGCCCTCTCCGATTTCGCGATCGGATCGCTCTCGGCCGATCTCTCGCCGCCGCGCTTCCTCCGTCTCGAAATCGAGCCCGAGACAGCGGCCCACGAGATCTGCGGAGCGACTCGCGTCCGAAAAGACATGCGGCTCTCCTTCGGAGGCGCGGTCGTGATCGACACCGACGACGATTTTCTGGAGATTCATCCGGACCGGGAGTTCCGCATCGGGGCGTGACCGCGACGTGGCGAGCCGGACGCGCCACTCCGCCCAACCGAAAGGCCGTGCGGCGTTCCGTCTCCGGGCTCGGGTCTCACTCTCGGGCGAGCGCTGCCTCGGGAACGCGGTTGAAATGCAGCTCGCGCTCCCGGTGGGCAACGAATGTCGCGCAGACGAGGTCTCCGACGACGTTCAAGACGGTCCGGCACATGTCGAGGAAGCGATCCACTCCGAGGATGATCCCGATCCCCTCCGGAGGGATTCCGACCGTCTGGAGGACGATCACGATGAGGGGGAGCGAACCTCCCGGCACTCCTGCCGTCCCCACGCCCGCCAGGATGGACATCACGACCACGGTGATCTGCTGTCCGAGCGTCAAGTGCACGTCGAAGACCTGGGCCAGAAACAGAACGGTGACCCCCTCGAAAAGAGCCGTCCCGTTCTGGTTTCCCGTGGCGCCGACCGTGAGCACGAAGTTGCCGATGCGCGGCGCGATCCCGAGCTTTTCGGATGCCGTCTGGAGGCTCGTCGGCAGGGTCGCGTTCGAGGACGCCGTGGAGAAGGCCGTGAGGATGACTTCGCGGCACCGGAAGAACCACTCGAGCGGCGGAACCCGCGCCAGCAGCTTCAGAATGCCGGAATAGACGATGAACATCTGGATCGCCAGACCCGCGACCACCACGGCCACGTAGCCTCCGAGGCGAGGAATCACGGCGAAGCCCGAGCGTGCGGTCAGGGAGAAAAGCAGCGCGGCGACGCCGTATGGCGCGAGGCTCATCGCCCAGTCGACGATCCGCATCGACACACGCTGGATGCCTTCGAGGACTTCGACCAGAGCCTCTTTCTCCTTTCGCGCGTGGGCGAGCGCGACCCCGAAAAACACGGCGAAAATCATCAGCGCGAGCATTTCTCCGGAGAGAGCGTCCACGGCCGCCGCGATCGGATTGCGCGGGATGAGCGAGAGGAGAGCGTCGGTCCAGTGCTTGGCCTGCTTCGCGCTGTCGATCGCGCTCTGCGACTGGGCGGAAAACGCTCCTTCGAGCTGTCCGCGAACCGTGGCGTCCACACCCCTTCCCGGGTGGAACACGTTCACCAGTACGACTCCGATCGCGACCGAGATTCCGCTCACGATCACGGTGTAGGCGAGCGTAATCAGACCCACGCGCCCGAGCTTGTGCACGCCGCCGAGCTCGAGCACCCCGAGCACGAGGGAGGAAAAGACGAGTGGCACGACGATCATGAAGATCAGACGCAAGAAGAGCTGGCCCACGGGATAGGCGACGTTACGCACCGCCCATTCGACCCAGGGCTCTCCGCCCGCCAATGCATGGACGAGAAGCCCGCCCGCCAGGCCGACGACGAGACCCAGCAGGATCTTCGCGTGTCGCGGCATCCGCCGGGCGTGAGAGGGCGGGGAAACGGGGGGGTCGGCCACGGAGACCTCCTCGGCTAATCTACCGGGGCCGGCGGGGGGAAGCACCTAAAACCGGCGAGTCCTTCGCCTGAGCGCCCCCGCTCGGCTGTCCACCACTGGAGTCGCCCGCGCATACTGAGACTCCTCGCGACCTTCCCGAGGCGCGGCCATTTTCGGAAAGCTGACACTCTGAAAGAGAGCTGATGATTCACGGGTTTTCAGCCCTTCGTGGCTTCCGGGTCGTCGGCGGGGGTGTGGCGGAGGATCGCCTCCATCAGTGGCCGAAACTGCTCGGGGGTGTGTTCCTCGTCAAAGGTGACGGAGTGGCTCGTCTGGCCATCCTCAACGGAGAGGGTGTAGCGCAGCCGGTCGGGCCCGGTGCGCAACGTCGCGTCGGTGAAGCGCTTGAGGTCCGCCTGAACCACGAGCCTCCGCATCTCCTGGTCGTGCGAGCTCCCGTGCTCGGTGTCCACGACCACCTTGCGGGTCATTCCCGCGACACCTCCGCTGCGAACGAGCAGGAGCCTCATGGTCGGGCGGCGACCTCGGCGCCGGGCGCGCTTTCGTCCTGCACGACCAGGGGCTCGCCCAGAACCCCTTCCCAGCGGGCGACCACGACCGAGGCAACACAGTTGCCCATGACGTTGATGGAGGTCCGCGCCATGTCCATGAGCTCGTCCACGGCCAGGATCATCGCCACGCCCGCTTCTCCGGGCAGGTTGAACGCGGCACAGCCGGCCGCGATAATCACCAGGGAGGCGCGCGGGACTCCCGCAACGCCCTTCGACGTCAGCAGGAACGTCAGCATCATCAGAAGCTCCGTCTCGAGGGACATCCGGAACCGGCCGCCTGGGCGATCGTCAATGCGGCCAGGGAGATGTAGAGCGTCGAGCCGTCGAGGTTGAAGGAGTATCCCGCCGGGATCACGAATCCCGCGACGGACTTCGGCACGCCGTACTCGACCATCTTTTCGAGTGCCCGCGGGAGCGCTGCCTCCGAAGAGGCGGTGGAAAAAGCGAGGAGGAAGGGCTCGCGGATCGTCTGAAAGAACTGCCGGATGGGAGCCCGAGCGATCAGAAGCGCCGGGATGAGGACGATCAGCGTGAACAGGATCAGCGCTCCGTAGAGCGAGCCCACGAGCTTCGCGTAGGAACCGAGCACCTTCAGACCGTGGTGAGAAACGGCGCCCGCCATCGCCCCGAGGACCCCGAGCGGCGTCAGCGCCATGACGTAGTCCGTGAGCTGGAACATGACCGCGACGACGGAGTCCATCAGGGTCAGGAACGGTCCCGCCTTTCCCTTGACGTGGGCGGCTGCCACCCCGATCAGGGTGGCGAAGACGACCACCTGCAGGATGTCCTGCTTCGCCATGGCGTCGATGACGTTGGAGGGAAACAGGTGGAGGAGAGTCTCGACGAACGTTTTCGGCTGCACGAGGGACTCGCCGGAGGGCGGAAGCTTCAACCCATCGCCCGGCCGGACGATGTGCGCGATCGCGAGACCCAGGGCGAGCGCGATCGTGCTCGCGACCTCGAAGTAAACGAGCGCCTTCCACCCCATCCGTCCGACCGCTCGCACGTCGCCGGTCTTTCCGATGCCGACGACGATGGTCGAGAAGATCAGGGGAACGATCAGCATCTTGATGAGGCTGATGAACGCCTTCGACAGGAAACGAAAAGTCTCGTACGCGACGGGGTGGCTCTCCGCAGGGAAGAGTGCGCCGAGCACGACGCCGAGGATGAGGCCGTAAAAGATGAGCGCGGTCGAGGAGAGCCAGCGGGGGCGTCGGGACGAACGCATGGGGCGGGTCAGCCTACAGGACTCATGCGGCAGGAAGCCCGACGGCGGACCACGCGTCCCGCACTGCGGCCGCTTCCCGCCCTGCTTTTCCGTAGAGCTCTTCTGCCACCGCGGCCGTCAGCCGGGCGGCCTGGGCGAAATCCGTCGTCTTGCGGAACCGGTGCCGAAGGGCGACGTACCAGATGCGTCCCGCCTTTTCCCACGCGAACCCCCCGATGGCGGTCGCCGCGAGATAGAAGGCCCGGTTCGGAATCCCCGAGTTGATGTGTACTCCTCCGTCGTCGTCGGAGGTCTCGACGTAGTCGCTCATGTGGCCGGGCTGCGGGTCCTTTCCGAGCACCGGGTCGTCGTAGGCCGTGCCCGGGGCTTCCAGGGACCTCAGCGCCGTGCCGGAGACGCGCTTCGTGAAGAGCCCGGCGCCGATCAACCAGTCGGCGGAAATCGCCGTCTGCCGGAGCGTCCGCTGCTTGACGAGCGACCCGAACACGTCCGAGATCGACTCGTTCAGCGCGCCGGGCTGGTCCTGGTACTCCAGGTTCGCCTCGTGCGCCGTCACGCCGTGCGTCAGCTCGTGCCCGATCACGTCGATCGACACGGTGAAACGCGTGAAGAGCTTCCCGTCCCCGTCGCCATAGACCATCTGGGTGCCGTTCCAGAACGCGTTGTCGTAGCCGATGCCGTAGTGGACGGAGGAGTCGAGCCGCATTCCGCGGTCGTCTACCGAGTTGCGGCCCCAGGCGTCGAAGTAGAGATCGAACGTCGCGCCGGCCCCGTCGTACGCCTCGTCGACGGCCGCATCCCCGGTCTCTCCTTGTCCTTCGCTGCGCATGAGCCGCCCCGGCAAAGTCGTGCCGTGCCGCGCGTCGAAAATGGTCCGGCGCTTCTCCCCGGCCGGCGTCACGAGCGGCAGGGCGGCGACGAGCTGGCGGCGGGTCCGAAACCGCTCGGACGCGAGGAGCGTGGCGAGCGCGTCGCGGCGTTCCTCGGGCGAGCCGTTCTCCGCGATGGAACGGAGCATGTGCGGAGGGACGACGAAGCACGGAGCCGCTCGCCTCGACGTCATGGATTCCGGAAACAGTGGCGTCAGGACGCCGCGCTGTCAAGCGGC
>JBBRDK010000050.1:0-26409 GCA_038203955.1 Thermoanaerobaculia bacterium
CACCATTACGGAAATTCTCGAATGAGCCGGGAATCGGGAGCCGAGCGACCAATGGGCGCGAGACGGCCGCGGTACTCCGCGGTCAACTCGATCGGGAATCGGGAATCGAAGGGCCGAGAGTCTGTCTCGTGCTTTGAAGCCATGGGCTGGTGGAGAGCGGCCGTTTGCTCCCTTCTGGCTCCGTCGAGGAGCCGCTAAAAATGAAAAACGACAAAATCAGGATTCGGCTGAAGGCCTTCGACTATCGAATCCTCGATCAGTCGGCGACGGAAATCGTCGATACGGCGCGGAGGACCGGCGCGAAGATCGCCGGGCCGATTCCTCTGCCGACAGCCGTTTCCCGTTACACCGTCAACCGCTCGCCGCACATCGACAAGAAGTCGCGGGAGCAGTTCGAAATGCGCACGCACAAAAGGCTCCTGGACATTCTGGAGCCGACGTCGCAGACGGTCGACGCGCTGATGAAGCTCGAGCTGCCCGTCGGCGTCGACGTCGAGATCAAGGCGTTCGGGAAGTGAAGAGAGTCGAGAGTTCAGAGTTGAGAGTTGAGAGTCCCGAAGGCCGTAGAGCAGTTCCGAGTCCGAACACGACTCTCAACTCCTAACCCTGAACTCTCAACGAGAGCGAAGCGAGCAACAATGGCAATTCACGGAATCATCGGAAGAAAAGTGGGCATGACCCAGATCTTCACCGCCGACGGGACGGTCGTCCCGGTCACGGTCGTGCAGGCGGGCCCCTGTCTCGTCGTCCAGAAGAAGACGGCCGAGAAGGACGGCTACGAATCCGTGCAGATCGGGCTCGTGGAGTCCCGGCCGGACCGGCGCGCCAATCGCGCGGCGAAGGGGCGCTTCGAAAAGGCGAACGTCGCCCCGATGCGCCTTCTCGCCGAGTTCCGCCTCGACGCGGGCGACGAATTGAACCCCGGCGACAAGGTGCTCTGCGATTCCTTTCACGAGAAGGATTCTGTGGACGTCATCGGCATCTCCAAGGGGAAGGGTTTCGCCGGCGTCGTCCGCCGGCACCACTTCCGCGGGGGCGCGGCCACGCACGGATCGATGTTCCATCGCGCGCCGGGATCGATCGGGCCGTCCGCGTTCCCGTCCCGCGTCTACCCGGGAACCCGCTCGTCGGGCCGGCTCGGCGGACGTCAGGCGACCGCGAAGAACCTGACCGTCGTCCGCGTGGACGCGGAGAACAACCTCCTGTACATCAAGGGCGCCGTACCGGGGGCCCGCAACTCGGTCGTCAAGATCGTGCGCTCGGGCAACCGCGCCGCGGCCACTTCGGTCGCGAAGTAAGGGACAAGAGCGATGGCAACAGTTCCCGTTCTCAACTGGAAGAAGGAGCGCGTCGGCGAGGTGGAACTCCCCGCCGAGGTGTTCGAGTACCCCTACCGGCGGCACCTCGTATGGGAGGTCGTCAAGGCCTACCGCGCCGGGCAACGCGCCGGGACGCACAAAACCAAGGTGCGCTCCGAGGTCTCCGGCAGCGGCAAGAAACCCTTCAAGCAGAAGGGGACCGGACGCGCCCGGCAGGGTGGCAGCCGCCCGCCGATCCACCGGCATGGCGGAACGTCGCACGGCCCGCGGCCGCGCTCGTACGCGCAGGGGCTCTCGGTCGGCGAGAAGAAGAACGCCTTGAAGGCCGTTCTCTCCCGCCGCGTCAAGGAAGAGCGGCTCCTCGTGGTGGAAACCATGGAGCTCGCGAGCCACCGCACGCGCGACCTCGTCGCCGCGATCGGCGGCCTCGGCGTCACAGGCAGGACGCTCTTCGTCGACACGCGCGACAACGAGAACTTCTTGCGCGCCTCGCGAAACGTGCAGGACTGGAAGATCGTCGATTCCCTCGGCGTCAACGTGTACGACGTCATGAATCACGGCACGCTTGTCCTCTCGAAGGCGGCGCTCTCACGCGTCGTCGCGACCCTGGGAGGGGAATGATGGACCCGCAACAGGTCATTCGCCGGCCTCTCATCACGGAGAAGTCGACGCGTATCAAGGAAGCCGCAAACACGATCTGTTTCGAGGTGGCGCGCGACGCCAACAAGATCGAAATCGGGCGGGCGGTCACCGCGCTCTTCGGGGTCAAAGTCGCCGAAGTGCGCGTGGCGAACCGCCAGGGCAAGTTGAAGCGGATGGGAAGGTTCCTCGGCCGGCGCAAGGACTGGAAGAAGGCCTATGTGCGGCTGGCGGCCGGCGAAAAGCCCATCGAGTTTTTCGAAGGCGTTTAGGACGGGAATCGGGAATCGGTAAACGGTAATCGAGGAGGCACGTAGCGAGCGACAGGAGCGGATGGGCGAGGTTGGGAAGTCGATTCCCGATTCCCGTTTTCCGATTCCCGAGCGAGCGAAGCGAGCACTATGCCAGTCAAAAAGTACAAGCCCACATCCGCGGGACGCCGTTTTCAGACGACGCTCGACTTTCAGGAGATCACGGCCTCCCGGCCGGAGAAGACCCTGACGGTCGGTCTGCGTTCGACGGGCGGCCGCAACAACCAGGGCCGGATCACTTCCCGGTTCATGGGCGGCGGCCACAAACGGCTGTACCGGATCATCGACTTCCGCCGCGACAAGTTGAACGTGCCGGCGAAGGTGGCGACGATCGAGTACGACCCGAACCGGACCGCGAGAATCGCGCTGCTCCACTATGCGGACGGCGAGAAGCGCTACATCCTGGCGCCCAACGGACTGCAGGTGGGCGCGCAGGTCGTGTCGGGCCCCGCCGCCGACATCGTGCCCGGGAACGCGCTGCCGCTGCGGGGCATCCCGCTCGGCACGACGATCCACAACATCGAGTTGAAGCGCGGCAACGGCGGACAGATGGTCCGGTCCGCGGGCGCCGCCGCCCAGCTGATGGCGAAGGAGGGCGACTACGCGCAGGTGCGCCTTCCCTCCGGCGAAGTCCGACAGGTGCACATCGAGTGCTACGCGACGATCGGGCAGGTGGGTAACCTCGAGCACGAGAACGTCTCGATCGGCAAGGCGGGCCGCAACCGCTGGCTCGGATGGAAGCCCCACAACCGCGGCGTTGCGATGAATCCCGTCGACCACCCGATGGGCGGCGGCGAAGGGAAGACCTCGGGCGGACGGCACCCGACCTCGCCGTGGGGCTGGAAGACCAAGGGCATGAAGACGCGAAACAACAAGCGGACGGACGCCATGATCGTCCGCCGCCGCAAGTCGAAGGGCTAGGCAGAACATGTCACGTTCAGTCAAGAAGGGCGCTTTCGTCGACGAGCACCTCATGAAGAAGGTGGGCGCGATGAACGACGCTCGAGAGAAGAAGGTCGTCAAGACGTGGTCCCGGCGCTCGACGGTGATCCCGGACATGGTGGGTCACACGATCGCCGTGCACAACGGCCGGAAGTTCATCCCGGTGTACATCGCGGAGAACATGGTCGGGCACAAGCTCGGCGAGTTCTCCCCGACCCGGATCTTCAAGGGTCACAGCGGCAAGAAGGCCGAGGCGGGCGCCCCCGCTCCGGGCAAGCCGGTCAGCGCGCCGGGCGCCGCTCCGGCTCCGGCAGCCAAGGCATGACGATGAAGGCCACAGCAAAGCTTCGCTTCATGAAGGGCTCCGCGCAGAAGGTGCGGCTGGTCGCCGACCTCGTGCGCGGCAAGAAGGTGAACGACGCGGTCGCCATCCTCCGCCACACGCGGAAAGTCGCGGCGCGCGACATTTTAAAGACGCTCCGCTCGGCGGTTGCCAACGCGGAGCAGCAGGAAGCCCGGGTCGATGTGGACGAGCTGGTCGTCCAGCGGATTTTCGTCGACAAGGGACCGCAGGAGAAACGCGTCCGGCCGGCGCCCATGGGGCGCGCCTATCGGGTTCTCCATCGGAAGAGCCACCTCACGATCGAACTTTCGGACACGGGCTCCGAGGCGAGGGGTTAAGCATGGGTCAGAAAGTCCATCCGTACGGATTTCGCCTCGGGTTCAACCGGACCTGGCACTCGCGCTGGTTCTCCGTGAAGGACTACCAGAAATACCTGCACGAGGACCTGGCGCTCCGGAAGGAGCTGAAGGGGCGGTTGTCCCATGCCGGGGTCTCGGAGATCGACGTGGAGCGGTTCGCCAACAAGCTGAAAGTCAACATCCAGACGTCGCGCCCGGGGATCATCATCGGCAAGCGCGGCGCCGAGGTCGACAAGCTTCGCGACGAGCTTCAGAAGAGGACCAAGTCCGAGGTCCACATCAACATCATCGAGATCCAGCGCCCGGAGACGGACGCCCAGCTCGTTGCTGAATCGATCGCCCTGCAGCTCGAGCGGCGGGTCGCATTCCGGCGGGCGATGAAGAAGGGGATCGAGTCGGCATTCCGGTTCGGCGCCCAGGGAATCAAGATCCGCTGCGCGGGCCGCTTGAACGGCGCCGAGATCGCGAGAGCGGACTGGTACCAGGAGGGCCGGCTTCCCCTTCACACGCTGAAGGCCGACATCGACTATGGATTCGCGGAGGCGAACACGACTTACGGAAAGATCGGCGTGAAGACGTGGATCTACCGAGGCGAGCAGCACAAGGCGAAGAACAGAAGGAAAACCGCGTAGGCCGGGAATCGGGAAACGGGAAACGGGAATCGAAAGAGAAGATGACGCAAATTCAAACGGACGGGCGAAAGAGGGAATCGATTTCCGATCCCCGATTTCCGATTCCCGATCGGACATAGCGAGCCACGACCATGCTAATGCCCTCGAAGGTGAAATATCGGAAGCAGCAGCGCGGGCGCATGCGCGGCAAGGCGTATCGCGGCGGGACGCTCGCTTTCGGCGACATGGGCCTGCAGATCTTGGAGCCCGGGTGGATCACCGCCCGGCAGATCGAGGCGGCCCGCATCGCGATGACCCGCGCGGTCAAGCGCGGCGGAAAGATCTGGATCCGCATCTTCCCCGACAAGCCGTACACGAAGAAGCCGGCCGAGACGCGCATGGGCAAGGGCAAGGGGGCGCCGGAAGGCTGGGTCGCCGTGGTCAAGCCGGGTCGGATCCTGTACGAGATGGAGGGCGTAGACCTCGCGACCGCAAAAGAGGCGCTGTCGCTCGCGTCCGACAAGATCGGACTGCGGACCCGGTTCGTGACACGCGACACGGAGACGGAGATCCTATGAAGAAGAAGGAACGCGAGACTTTGGCCAGCCAGGGGGTGCCGGAGCTCGCCGAGAAGGCCAGGCAGCTTAAGGAAGCCTCGTGGAAACTACGCCTCCAGAAGGCGACCGGCCAGCTCGAGAACCCGAGCCGGCTGAAAGTCGTCCGGCGCGACATCGCCCGGGTGCGAACGTACCAGCGGGCGCTCGAGCTCGCGGAGAAGAAGTAATGGAACAGCCAGCCGAAAGAAAAGCGCTCGAGCGGCAGACAAAGACCGGCCGCGTCGTGTCGGACAAGATGGAGAAGACGATCGTCGTCGAGGTCGAACGGCGTGTGCAGGAAGCGCAGTACCAGCGGACGATCCGCCGGACGAGCCGCTTTCTCGCTCACGACGAAGCCGGGGCCGCGAAGATCGGCGACCGCGTCCGGATCGAGGAAACGCGGCCGCTCTCGAAGAAGAAGCGGTGGCGATTGCTCGAGATTCTGACGAAGGCGGAAGCGTGATGAAGAACCAGAGCCGGGGGCTCGCATGATCCAGATGGGCACCATCCTCGAGGTCGCGGACAACTCCGGTGCGCGGCGGATCGCCTGTATCCGGATGCGTGGCGGATCGGCCGGACGCTATGCGCGCCTGGGCGACGTGATCACCGCGTCCGTGAAAGAAGCCGCTCCGGATTCTCCGTTCGTCGAGAAGCACGGCAAGCGCGTCGTGAGGGCCGTCATCGTGCGGACCCGACGCAACCACCGCCGCCGGGACGGGTCCTACATCCGGTTCGACGACAACGCGGCCGTGCTGATCTCCAACGAGGGCGAGCCCGTCGGAACGCGCGTCTTCGGTCCCGTCGCCCGCGAGCTGCGCGAAAAGAAGTTCATGAAAATCATCTCTCTGGCCCCGGAAGTGCTGTGATGAAGAAGAAGACCAGGCTGAGGAAGAACGACGTGGTCATGGTGATCGCGGGCAAGGACCGCGGCCGCCAGGGGCGGATCCTGCGCGTGCTTCCCGCGGCCGACCGCGTCATCGTCGAGCGCGTGAACATGATCAAGAGGCACACGCGTCCGAACCCGTCCAAGAACATCGCGGGAGGCATCTCGGAAAAAGAGGCGCCGCTCCACATCTCCAACGTGATGTTGATCGATCCCGACCGCAGCGTCCCGACCCGCATCGGGCGGCGCCGGGACGCCGAGGGAACACCGGAGCGTTTTGCCAAGAAGAGCGGCGCCGCTCTGGCGTGAGCCGAAAACTGCGTACTGAAAACTGAGAACTGAGAACTGAGAACTCGTATGGCAGCCAGACTGAAAGAGCGGTACATGAAGGAAGTGGCCCCGAGCCTCGGCAAGGAGCTCGGGATCGACAACGCGATGGCGATTCCTCGCGTCGAGAAGGTCGTGCTGAATATGGGGCTCGGCGAGGCGGTCGCCAACCCCAAGATGCTCGACGGCGCCGTGGACGAGCTCTCGTCGATCGCGGGACAGCGCGCGGTGGTCACCAAGGCGAAGAAGTCGATCGCGACGTACAAGCTGCGGGCGGGGATGCCGATCGGCGCGCGCGTCACGCTACGCGGCGAGCGCATGTACGAGTTCCTCGACCGCCTCATCAACATCGCGCTGCCGCGCGTTCGCGACTTCCGCGGGGTGCCGACGAAGGCCTTCGACGGACGCGGGAACTACACGCTTGGGATCCGCGACCATTTCATCTTTCCGGAGATCGACTACGCGAAGACGGACAAGTCCAAGGGTTTGAATGTGACGATCGTGACGACGGCCGGCCGCGACGACCGGGCTCGCCAGCTCTTGAAGGAGCTGGGTATGCCGTTCGGCAAATAGCAGGGGATAGACACATGGCAAGACGGGCGATGCGAATCAAGGCGGCGAGGAAGCCGAAGTTCATGACGCGGACCGTGCGGCGCTGCCGGGTCTGCGGGCGCGCGCGCAGCGTGCTCCGCAAGTTCGAGCTGTGCCGGATCTGCTTCCGCCAGAACGCGAACCTCGGGTATCTGCCCGGAGTGAGGAAGGCGTCATGGTGAAGGCTCGCAAGGTCTCGACGACGACGGGGGATCCGATCAGCGATCTGCTGAACCGGCTGCGCAACGGGATGACGGCCGGGCACGAGCGCGTCGAGATGCCCGCGTCGCGGCTCCGGGAGGACCTCCTCCGGGTCCTCGCCGAAGAGGGCTATATCGCTTCGTACCGCCGGGTGGACGAGAAGGGGCGCCCCTGGCTGCGCGTCGGACTGAAATACGACCCGGAAGGCGAGCCGATCGTGACCGGACTCGAGCGCGTATCGCGCCCGGGCCGGCGCGTCTATGCCGCCGCCAAGGAGATTCCCGAGGTGCTCGGGGGTCTCGGAATCTCGATCGTGTCCACATCGAAGGGGATCGTCACCGGCAAAGCGGCGCGTGAGTCGCGCCTCGGCGGCGAGATCCTTTGCAATATCTGGTAACGCGAAATCTGGAAATGAGAGCCACTCGATGTCACGCGTAGGAAAAATGCCGGTCGTGATCCCGAACGGGGTCGATGTGAAGTCGGAGGGCGACTTCGTGCGGGTCAAGGGCCCCAAGGGGGAGCTGTCGACGCGTGTGCCCGCGGGCCTGACGGTCGCCATCGAGGACGGCGAGGTCCGGTTCTCCCGGTCGAACGACGAGCCGCAACAGCGGGCGTTTCACGGCCTGCTTCGCGCGCTCGTCGCCAACAATGTGGAAGGCGTCACGAAGGGGTTCAGCAAGGACCTCGAGATCGTGGGAGTCGGGTACAAGGCGGAAGTGAAGCCGAAGGCGATCCTCTTCTCGCTCGGATACTCGCATCCGGTCAATTTCCCGATCCCCGACGGGATCACGGTGAACCTCGACGCGAAGGCGGGGAAGCTGACGGTCAGCGGCGCGGACCGGCAGAAGGTCGGTCAGACGGCGGCCGAGATCCGGAAGCTCCGCGTCCCCGACCCCTACAAGGCGAAGGGGATCAAGTACGCGAACGAGGTCATCCGGCGCAAGGTCGGAAAGGCGGGCGGAAAGTAAGTCATGAAACCCGAAGAGAGAATCGAATCGCGGCGGCGGGTGCGGGTGCGCATCCGTGAGAAGGTCAAGGGCTCGGGCGCGCGCCCGCGGCTCGCGGTCTTCAAGAGCGGGCGTCACATCTACGCCCAGGTGATCGATGACGCGAGCGGGCACACCGTCGCCCACGCCTCCTCGGTCGAGGCGGACCTCCGGAAGGCCCCCAAGGCGGGCGCGAACGTCGCCACCGCCGAGCGCGTCGGCGAGCTCGTCGCCGCTCGCGCGAAGGAAAAGGGCATCCTGAAGGTCGTCTTCGATCGCGGCGGGTACATCTACCACGGCAAGGTCCGCGCACTCGCCGATGCCGCCCGCAAGGGCGGTCTGGAGTTCTAGCCATGAAGGAAATGCAATGAGCAGCAACCGGGGAGGCGGCCCGCGTCCGCCGCGCGAGCGGGAAAAAGAGCGCGACGCGCAGGGGCGGGAGCTGATCGACCGCGTGGTTCACATCAACCGCGTCACCAAGGTCGTCAAGGGCGGCAAGAACTTCTCGTTCTCGGCGCTCGTGGTCGTCGGCGACGGCCAGGGCCGCGTCGGCTACGGCTCAGGCAAGGCGAAGGAAGTTCCGATGGCCATCAAGAAGGGGATCGAGATGGCCAAGAAGAACATGCAGGCGATCAGCCTGCGTGGCTCGACGATTCCGCACGCCATCATCGGCCGCTTCGGGGCGGGGCGCGTGCTTTTGAAGCCGGCGGCGAAGGGGACGGGCGTGATCGCGGGAGGACCGGTTCGCGCCGTTCTCGAGTCGGTCGGCATCGCGGACATCCTGACGAAGTCTCTCCGCACGACGAACCCGCACAACGTCATCAAGGCGACGATGGACGGGCTCACCCGGCTGCGCAACGCCGACGAGATGAAGAAACGGCGCGGCGCGGCGGGCGAGAAGCTCGAGGCCGAAGCGTCATGAGCGCGGAGCGCAAGAACGAAAAGAGCGAGCGGAAGAACGACAAGACGTTGACGTTGCGGCTCATGCGCAGCGGGATCTGCACGCCCAGGAGCCAGAAGGCGACGCTGAGAAGCCTTGGCCTGCGCCGCATGGGCCAGCAGGTCGAGCGGCCGGACGACCCGTCCATCCGCGGCATGGTCCTGAAGGTCCGCCACCTGGTCGAAATCGTGAAGGGCTGATCATGGTCGAGAAAAAGGGATCGAAAAAGCCGGCCTCGCCGGCGCGTCCGGCGGCGAAAGCGAAGGCTCCGGCCGGCGGACGGAAGATGGAAAAGGTCGCGAAGCCGGCGTCCCGGAACGCGAAACCGGCCGGAGAGAAGGCGAAGCACGGACAGGAGAAGTCCGGCGCCGCTCCGCCGGCCGCGCCGCGCCCGCCCCGCCGCGAACGGGCTGCCGCGTCGGCGTCCGCCCCGATCGACACGCGCCCCGCGGCGGTCGGCATTCATGACCTGCGGCCCTCGCCGGGCGCGACGCACTACAAGAAGCGCCTCGGCCGGGGGCCCGGCAGCGGGCACGGCAAGACGGCGGGCCGCGGCAACAAGGGCCAGAAGTCGCGGAGCGGCTACAGGCACCAGCGCGGTTTCGAGGGCGGCCAGATGCCGCTGCACCGGCGGGTCCCCAAGCGGGGCTTCACCAACATCTTCCGCGTGGAGTACGACATCGTGAACCTTTCCGACCTGGACCGCTTCGAGGCGGGCCAGGCCGTCACCCCCGAGACGCTGGCGGGCATGCGCCTCGCGCGCAAGAACCGCAGGGTCAAGATCCTGGGAGACGGCGAGATCGGGAAGGCCCTGACGATCTCCGCGCACAAATTCTCGGCGAGCGCTCAGGCCAAGATCGAGGCCGCGGGCGGGCGCTGCGAGGTGATTTCGAATTGAGCGCTCTTCAGAGCTTCGCAAACATCTTCAGCGTGCCGGACCTGCGCAAGCGGGTCCTGTTCACGTTCCTCATGCTGGCGATCTACCGGCTCGGGGCGCACATCCCCACACCCGGCGTCGATCCGACCGCGATCAACGAGTTCTTCCGAGCCTCGGCGGGGTCGCTGTTCGGATTTCTCGACATCTTCTCGGGCGGCGCACTGCGCCGGCTGTCGGTGTTCGCGCTGGGGATCATGCCGTACATCTCGGCGTCGATCATCCTGCAGCTGTTGACCGTCGTGTGGCCGTATCTCGAGAAGCTCTCGAAAGAGGGCGAGATGGGCCGCAAGAAGATCACGCAGTACACTCGTTACGGAACGGTCCTCCTCTCGTTCGTCCAGGCCACGGGAATCGCGCTGTGGCTCGAGAAGCAGACGGCTCCGGGCGGAGCGCACCTCGTGCCGCATCCGGGCTGGGCCTTCCGCCTGATGACCGTGCTGACGCTGACGACCGGAACCATCTTCATCATGTGGCTCGGCGAGCAGATCACCGAGCGAGGCATCGGCAACGGGATCTCGCTGATCATCTTCGCCGGCATCGTCGTCGGTCTTCCGCGGGCGATCTTCACCCTGTTCGATCAGATCCGCACGGGGAACATCTCGATACTGACGATCCTCTTCGTCCTGGTATTCATGTGCGGGATCGTGGCGCTCATCGTCTTCGTCGAGAGGGCGCAGCGGCGGATTCCCGTCCAGTACGCGAAGCGGGTCGTGGGCCGCAAGGTCTACGGCGGGCAGAACACCTATCTGCCGCTGCGCGTCAACACCGGCGGCGTCATTCCGATCATCTTCGCCATTTCCATCATCCAGATTCCGTACTACTTCTCCAATTTCATCGGCGCGGACTGGATGAAACGGGTGGCCGGCTCGCTCTCCCAGGGGCAGCCTCTCTACGTGATCCTCTATGCCGTCGGGATCCTGTTCTTCTGCTACTTCTACACGTCGATCGTCTTCAACCCCACGGACACCGCCGACAACATGCGCAAATACGGGGGGTTCATCCCCGGCATCCGCCCGGGCCGCAAGACCGCGGATTACATCGACGTCGTGCTCTCGCGGCTGACCCTGGTCGGCGCGGTGTACCTGACCTTCGTGGCGCTGCTGCCGGAGTTCCTGGCCAGCGGCTTCAAGGTCCAGAGCATCCCGTTCATCGGCCCGGGGCTCGACACGCTCCTGCCGCGCTTCTTCACCCAGGGCTTCGGCTTCAACTTCTACTTCGGCGGCACGTCGCTCCTGATCGTCGTCGGCGTGGCCATGGACACCGTCCAGCAGGTCGAATCGAAGCTGGTCGAGCACCACTACACCGGTTTCCTGAAGAAGAGCCGGATCCGGGGGCGCCGGGTCTGATGCGGATCATCTTTCTCGGCCCTCCCGGCAGCGGGAAGGGCACTCAGGCGAAGCTCCTTTCGGAGCGGCTCGGCGTTCCCGCGATCTCGACGGGCGAGATCCTGCGGGCGGCCGTCCGGGCCGACACCCCGCTCGGCCTCCAGGCGAAAGCCACGATGGACGCGGGGGAGCTCGTCTCGGACGACCTCATGATCGCCCTGATCCGGGACCGGATCGGGTCCGCTGACGCGTCCCGCGGGTTCATCCTGGACGGGTTCCCGCGGACCGTCGAGCAGGCGGCCGCCCTGGAGAAGCTCCTGGCCGGGAATGGCCCGGGCCTTTCGGCGGTTCTGAGTCTCTCGGTTCCCGAGGCGGTCATCGTCGACCGTCTGCACGGGCGTTCCAAGGACGAGGGTCGGTCCGACGACCGGCCCGAGACCATCCTGGAGCGCCTCCGCGTGTACCACCAGAAAACGGAGCCTCTGGCGGATTTCTACCGGGGCCGGCGGCTTCTCGCGGACGTGGATGGCATGGGCGACGTTTCCGAAATCTCCGATCGCATCGACCAGGCGCTCGCCGTGGCGGTCTCCTCCGGGAGGACCGCGTGATCACCATTCGCAGCGAGAGAGAGCTGGCCCTGCTGGAAGAGGCCTCGCAGGTGGTCTTGGAGACGCTCGAGCTGATCGAGAAAGCGGTCGCGCCCGGGGTGACCACCGAAGAGCTCGATCGCCTGGCCGAGGCGGAGATCCGCCGGCGCGGGGCGAAGCCGGCCTTTCTGGGCTACCGCGGGTATCCGAAGACCCTCTGCACGTCCGTCAACGACGAGGTCGTGCACGGGATCCCGGGCAAGCGCGCCTTGAAAGACGGCGACATCGTCGGGGTGGACTGCGGCGCGGTCGTCGGGGGCTATTTCGGTGACGCCTCCCGGACTCTCCCGGTCGGAAGGATCGATCCCGACAAGGCGAAGCTGCTCGAGGTGACCCGGCTGGGCCTCGAGGCCGGCATCGCGGCGGCGCGGCCGGGCAACCGGGTTTCGGATATTGGCGCGGCCGTCGAGTCCGTCGCGATCCCGCACGGCTACGGCGTAGTCCGGGACTTCGTCGGCCACGGTGTCGGGACCGCCCTCCACGAGGAGCCTCAGATCCCGAACTACGGTCCTGCCGGCCGTGGGAGTCTTCTTCGGGCGGGCATGGTGATCGCCATCGAGCCGATGTTCAACCTGGGGCGGGCCGAGGTCTCGACGGACAAGGACGGCTGGACGGTGAGGACCCGGGACGGCAGCGCGTCAGCGCATTTCGAGAACACGGTGGCGATCGAGGCGGATGGCGCGGTCGTCCTCGGCATCGGGCGGCTGTCGCGGCGCGCGTCGAGCGCGGTGGCGTCCTGATGTCGAAAGAAGAGGCCATCGAGGTCATGGCGACGGTCGTCGAGCCCCTTCCGAACGCGATGTTTCGGGTCGAGCTCGAGAACAAGCACCAGGTGCTGGCCCACATCTCCGGCAAGATGCGAAAGAACTTCATCCGCATCCTTCCGGGGGACAAGGTCTTAGTCGAGCTGTCGCCCTACGACCTGACGCGCGGGCGGATCATTTACAGATACAAATGAGAGGAGTTATCAGTTGTCAGTTTTCAGTCGTCAGCTCTTCGGATTGGTTTCGCCTTTTTGAACTGAAAACTGAAGACTGATTGCTGAACACGAGGGAGCCATGAAAGTCAGAGCGTCGGTCAAGAAAATCTGCGTGAAATGCAAGATCGTCCACCGCAAGGGGGTCGTGCGGGTCATCTGCTCGATTCCCAAGCATAAGCAGAGGCAAGGGTAGTTATCAGCCGTCAGTCATCAGTTATGAGTCGCGGTTCCATTTCGGAACTGAAAACTGAAAACTGAAAACTGAAAACTGAGAACTGAAAACTCCGAAGGATCCATATGGCACGAATTGCTGGAGTCGATCTTCCCGTGAACAAGCGCGTCGAGATCGGGTTGACCTACATCTTCGGGATCGGGCGCCCAAAGGCGAATTTCATTCTCGAGAAGGCCGATGTGCGCGCGGACACGCGCGTGAAGGACCTCTCCGAGGAAGAAGTCGTCCGGATCCGCAAGGTGATCACCGACGACGTCAAGGTGGAGGGCGACCTTCGCCGCGACACTTCGATGGACATCAAGCGTCTGATGGACATCGGGTGCTACCGCGGGATGCGCCACCGCCGCAATCTCCCGGTTCGAGGCCAGCGCACGCACACGAATGCGCGGACTCGGAAGGGCCCCCGCAAGGGCACCGTCGCCGGCAAGAAGAAGGCTACGAAGAAGTAACGATGTTGTCAGTCGCCAGTTATCAGTCCAAACTGAAAACTGAAAACTGAAAACTGAGAACTCGAGGTAAACATGGCAGAACAGGCTCCCGTCTCCGCGGCTCCCGAGAAGACCGCGCCCAAGGGCAAGGGCAAGCGCGCCCGCGCCGGCGGGAAGAAGGAAAAGAAGTCGATCCCGCACGCCGTGGCGACGGTGCAGGCTTCCTTCAACAACACGGTCATCGCGATCGCGGACCAGGAGGGCGGCATCCTGGCCTGGTCCTCGGCCGGCCGGATCGGCTTCAAGGGGTCGCGCAAGGGCACGCCGTTCGCGGCGCAGCTCGCGGCGGCCAACTGCGCGGAAGGCGCCAAGGAGCATGGCGTCCGCTCGGTGGACGTGCGGGTGACGGGGCCCGGTGCCGGACGCGAGTCGGCGATCCGCGCCCTTCAGGCCAACGGGCTCGACATCAAGTCCATCAAGGACACGACGCCGATCCCGCACAACGGATGCAGGCCGCGGAAAAGACGCAGAGTCTAGTTATCAGTTATCAGTTTTCAGTAATCAGTTCGAATTCAAACTCAGAACTGAAAACTGACGACTGAAAACCGTCTGTAAACCGGCGTTGGATCCCTGGCCGGGACGAAGGACGTAAATCAAGTTTAGGGATCTGGGAGGTTCTGACTTGGCTCGTCACACCGAGGCGGTCTGCCGGCTCTGCCGGCGAGAGGGGATGAAGCTGTTCCTGAAAGGGGATCGCTGTTTCAAGGACAAGTGCTCGATCGAGCGGCGGAACTATCCGCCGGGTCAGCATGGCCGGCGGCGCTCGAAGCTGCTCGGTTACGGGATTCAGCTCCGTGAGAAGCAGAAGGTCAAACGGATCTACGGGCTTCTGGAGAGCCAGTTCCGGCTGACCTTCGCGCGCGCCGAGCGGCGCAAGGGGATCACGGGAGCGAACCTGCTGGCGGAGCTCGAGCGCCGTCTGGACAACGTGGTGTACTCGCTGGGGTTCGCGGCCTCGAGGCCGCAGGCGCGCCAGCTGGTCCGCCACGGACACGTCATGATCAATGGGAAGAAGGTCACGATTCCTTCGTACAGCGTGTCGAAGGGCCAGGTCGTGGCGATCAAGGAAAAGAGCCGGGTGAACGAGCAGATCAAGGCGTCGGTCGAAACGGCCCGCGCCCGCGGCGTTCCGGGCTGGCTGGACCTGTCCCCGGAAAGCTTTGCGGGGCGGGTGGTGGAACTGCCGAAGCGCGAAGACATCAAGCTGCCGATTGCCGAGCAGCTGATCGTCGAGCTGTACTCCAAGTAAGCCGCGGACGGAGGAAAAACACATGACTCTCTGGAAGGGATTTCAAAAACCGAAGCGGCTCGAAGTCGACGGCGAGACGCTGACCGGCACGTATGGAAAGTTCTACGCGCAGCCGTTCGAGCGCGGGTTCGGAACCACGGTTGGTAACGCGCTCCGGCGCGTCCTGCTGACGTCGATCGAGGGCGCGGCGATCACCGCGGTCAAGATCGAAGGCGTCCTGCACGAGTTTTCCTCGCTGCCGGGCGTCGTGGAAGACGTCACGGACATCATCCTGAATCTGAAGCAGATCCCCATCAAGATGCACACGATGGAGGAGAAGATCCTGGCCCTCGACACCGAGAAGAAGGGCAGGATTACGGCGGAGGATCTGACGGGCGACCCGTCGATCGAGATCCTCGACCCCTCGGCGCCGATCGCGACGCTGTCGGAGAACGGAAAGCTGCAGATGGAGCTGCGCGTCTCGATGGGCCGCGGCTATGTCTCCGCCGACAAGAACTTCGACGAGGACATGGGCATCGGATACATCCCGATCGACTCGGTCCACTCGCCCGTGCGGCGCGTGAATTACCACGTCGAGGCGGCACGCATCGGCCAGGCCACCGACTACGACCGCCTGGTGCTCGAAGTCTGGACGAACGGGACGGTCTCGCCGGCCGACGCGGTCGGACTCGCGGCGACTCTCCTGCGCGACCATCTGACCATCTTCATCAACGTCGAGCATGAGACGGCGCTCGATGGTGCGGGAGACGGCGAGCTGCCGGAAAACCTCGCGGAGTACCTGAACCGCTCGGTCGACGAGCTCGAGCTTTCGGTCCGCAGCGCGAACTGCCTGAAGAACGCCGGCATCCGGACCATCCGGGACCTCGTTCAGAAGAGCGAGAAGGACATGCTCGAGACCAAGAACTTCGGGCGCAAGTCCTTGAACGAGATCCGCGACATCCTCCGCCCGATGGGCCTGTCGCTCGGCATGGAAATCGAGCCGATCGAAGCGAAGAGCGAATAGCCATGATGCACAACCGGGCCGGGCGAAAGCTCCGGCGCACGACGTCTCATCGCATGGCGATGTTCTCGAATCAGCTCGATTCGCTGATGACGCACGAGCGGATCCAGACCACTCTGACGAAGGCCAAGGAGCTCCGGCCGCTGGCCGAGAAGCTGATCACGGCCGCCAAGAACGACGGAGTTTCCTCTCGCCGGAAGGTGGCCCAGTGGATTCCCGACCGGACGACGGTGAAGAAGGTGTTCGAGAACATCGCTCCCCGCTTCGTCGACCGGCCCGGCGGGTACACCCGCATCCTTCGCCTCGGCTCCCGCAAGGGGGACGCGGCGGAGGCGGCGATCCTCGAGTTCGTGGATTACCGATTCGAGCCGAAGGAGAAGGGCCCCCGCAAGGAGTCCCTCTCCGATCGCGCGCGCCGCGCTTCCGGAGGGCGCGTCGAAACGGTGCGGAAGGACAAGCCCGAGCCGGAGGAGGGGGGCGACGAGGGCGCCGCCGAGAGGAAGGCGTCTCCCCGGCAGCCGAAGCCCGCGCGAGGCGACAAGGCCGCGAAGGGAGCGAAGACGGCTCCCAAGAAGGGTCCCAGCCGCACCGGTCCCTCCAAGCGCGGGGCGTAACGGACTGAACGTTTCTTCGCGGCGATTCGGTCGCCTCAGGTGGGCGCGTCTGGCAGCGCTCGCCTGGGGCGCTTTTCTTTTGACGCTGACGTCGTGGCCAAACCCCCCTTCGGTCCCTCTCGCCGAAGGCATTCCCAACATCGACAAGATCGTCCACCTCTGCCTGTACGCCGGCGAAGGATTCCTGATCTACCTGGCGGTCCGCTGGCCAGGTCGGTCCCGCTTCTCCGTGGCGCGCGTGCTCGCCGTCGCCGGACTCATGGCGGTCTTCGGGACCCTCGACGAAGTCCATCAGACGTGGATCCCGGGCCGGTCCTGCGAAGCCGCCGACGTGGCGGCCGACGTGGCGGGCGCGGCGACCGGCGCGCTCGTTGCGTCCGCCCTCGCAGGACGCCGGGGGACGAGGGCCGGGAGCCGAACGACCAACGGGAGCGAGACGGCCGCGGTACTCCGCGGTCAACTCGCTCGGGAGCCGAGCGACCCACGGGAGCGAGACGGGGGAATCGGGAATCGAACTTAGAACGCCGCCGGAGCTGGGCGGATCCCGGGTACCTGCCTCAGGGAGGAGACGTCGCTGCGTGATTCTCCGGCTCCGCCTCCGGCAGCGGCACGATCTGCCCGATGTGATGCCGCAGGTGCACGACGTAGTCGACGACCAGGTCCTCGAGCGACGCGGGCTCGGACTCGGAGAACTTCCGCCACCCGAGCCGGTGAAAGTTGTGAGTCGTTCTCTTTCGCCGCATCACGTCGTCGGGGATCTCGTCGATGACCCGCGCGAGCTGGAGGTTGTAGGACCGCCAGAGTGCGACGAGCTCCGGCCAGGGCGCGCGCGCGTACCCCTGGACTCTGACGAAGCCCTCCTGCTCGTATCCCGGGAAGACGAGGTCTTCCTCGAGCTGTCCGCGCACGAAGCGGACGTGGTTGTTGGCGGCCGAATCGATCAGGTGGCCGATCACTTCGCGAGGCGACCACTTTCCGGGGGACCGTGGCTCGGCCGAGCGCTCCTCGCCGATCGCTCCGAGGAGCGGGAGGCTCGCCGACACCGACTCCCGCAGGAGTTCCGCGGGAGGTTTCACGGGCCTTTCCTGCCGTCCGCCGAAGGCGTCGTCTGCGCGCCGCGCCGCCAGCTCGCGTCCCGGGGATCGAACCGGACGACCCGTCCTGCGGGCCCCACCGCCCAGCCGTCCGCCGCCCCGGCGAAGGCGATCGCGTTCCATCCGCCCTCGCCGGCGGTCCACGTCCGGCCTCCGTCCGAAGACCAGCCGGAAATTTCGGTTCCCGCGGCGACGAAGATAGGAGGAGACGTTCCCGGCACGGCCGCCACCGCGGACAGAAACCGGTCGAAGGCCGGAGGAGCAACGACCGCGGACCATGTGATCCCGCCGTCGTCGGTGCGCGCGATCGCCGCCGGGCCGTGCGCTTTTCGGTAGTCGCCGCCGACGGCGATCCCGTGGAGCGAGTCGGAGAAGGCGAGGGAAAAGATGCCGGCGGAGGGGGTCGCCGCCGGGATCGGGGTGTCCGCCACCGTCCAGCTCCGGCCACCGTCCTCCGAACGAAAGACGCGGGCCCGCCCCGCCCCTCCGGTGCCGAACCACGCCCGCCCGCCGCGGTCGAAGGCGAGGCAGGTGCCGCTGGCGGCGAAGGCGCCTTCGGACGCGAGCGCGGCGGGGATCTTCCCCGGGTCGAGGCGGGACCAGCCGCGTCCTCCGTCCGCCGTCGCGAAAATTGCGAAACGCCCGTCGACGGGATCGCCGAGGGCGAGGCCCTGCCGGCGGTCCCGGAAAGCGATCGCGTCGAAGAAGCCCTTCGGGTCGGGATTCTGGAGCGCCAGCGACCAGTGCGAACCGCCGTCGGCGGTCGCGTAGATCCGCGACGCGGCGCCTTCCCCCGCGCTCATCACGACGGCCTCTTCAGCTCCGAAGGCCTCCACGTCGCGGAAATCGAGCGCTTCGGCGCTCGGGATCGAGGCGTGGCGCCACGTCCGGCCGGCGTCGCGGGTGACGAGACAGGCGCCCCGGGTTCCCGTGATCCAGGCGACGCCTTTTGACGGAGCCGAGACGCCGCGAAGGTCGGAGGAGGTGGGGGACGGGGTGACGGGGAGCCAGGCGAAGGCGGTGGCGAGGAGGGTGGCGGCGGACAGAGTCAGGATCCCGAAGGCGCTTCGAGGGGCGGGGTGGTGGATCTCGGGTGATGGTTTTGAGGGATTACCGTTTTTCCGCCACATCGCTCACTTCAAGCATATCGGGGGCGCCGCGTGGCGCGCGCGCCCCGGATATGGGGCGCGCTCACGCGCTCCTATTTCTTGAAGAAACCCTGCTGGGCGACCTTCCCGGTCTGCTCGGTCGTCATGACGCGCTGGTTCAGTTCCTTGATGCGCTCGTTCAACTGGCCGATCTTGCCCTGGTACTCACGCGCGATCCGGTCGTTCTCGTTCTTCAGGCGCTGGACCTCGTCCTCGAGATCCGAGATCGCCTGGCTGCGTCCCTCGACCGTACGGCGCTGGTTCTGGATCTCCGCCCCGTAGCGGGAGATCTCTTCTTCCTTCTCGGTCAGCCGCAGGCGCCACTTTTCTTCCTGCTCTTCGTAGAGGCGCTTCACGTCCATAAGCTGGGTGATGGCGGAGAAGTCGTTGTCCGACGCCATGGATCCTCCTCGGTGTTCTTCCTCGATCTGAGTGAAGAGCTTGCGAAGCTTGAGTGAGAGGTCTTCGGGGTCCGTCGAGAGCTCCATCGCGCGCCGGTAGGTGATCTTTCCGTTGACCAGAAGCGCGATGAGCGACTGATTCATCGTCTGCATGCGGTAGTAGCCGACGGAGGACTCGATCTCGTCGAGAATTTCCTTCGTCTCTCCGCCTTCGATCTGCTTGGCGATCTTGGGGGAATTGATCATGATCTCGCAGACCGGGACCATGCCGGACCCGTCGGATTTCTCGATCAACCGCATCGAAACGATCGCCCGAAGCACGAGCGCGAGCTGAGCCCTCAGCTGATTCTGCTGGCCGGCGGGGCATGTGTCGATGATCCGGTCTATCGACTGGGCCGCGCTGTTGGTGTGCAGGGTGGAGAAGACGAGGTGGCCCGTCTCCGCCGCCGTGATGACCGTCTGGATGGTGCTCCAGTCCCGCATCTCGCCGACCATGATCACGTCGGGGTCCTGGCGCATCATGTTCTTGAGCGCTTCGTTGAAGTTCGGGGTGTCCGTGCCGATCTCGCGCTGGGAGACCGCGGCCTTCCCATCAGCGAAGAGGTACTCGATCGGGTCCTCGATCGTGACGATGTGGACCGCACGCTTCTCGATGGTCGAACGGATCACCGATGCGAGGGTGGTGGACTTTCCGGACCCGGTCGGGCCCGTGATCAGGACGAGGCCCGTCGGGATGTGAATGAAGGTCTCGAGGACCTCGGGAAGGCCGAGCTCGGATATCTCCGGTATTTTGAAGGAGATACGCCGGAAGACGGCGGCGAAGGAGCCGCGCTGGATGAAGATGTTGGCCCGGAAACGGGCGACGCCGGGGACGCCGTATCCCAGGTCCACAGACTGGTTCTGGTCGAGCTTGGCCTGCTGCGCCGGGGTCAGGATCTCCCGGAGCATGACCTCGAGGTCCTTCGGCTGCAGGGCTTCTGTATTCAAAGGGATGAGTTTTCCCTTAATCCGCAGAAGGGGCGGACGCATGGGCTTCAAGTGGAGGTCGGAAGCCTCCTTCTTGGCCATGAACTTGAGGAGCTCGACGAGGGTCAAGGGTGGGCGATTATAGCCCGGACGGCGGGTTTTAGGGCGACGCGTCCGCTCGGAGAGCCGGTGGATAGGCTTCGAGGAGCCACCTCTTCGCGTCGTTTCTGCTTCGCAGGCGTCCCCGCAGTCCTTCGATTTCGACCCGCCGCAGGATGTTTCCGATCTCGGGCCCGGGAGAAATCTCGAGCCAGGCCATCAGGTCCGCTCCCCCGACTCTGGGCGGTTTCCGCGCCGCGGTGACCGCGCGGGCGGCCGCCGCGAGGCTTCGCCTGGAGCGGGGAAAAAGGAGCCGGGCCAGAAGAAGAGCCTCTCGCGCGTCTTCGCTCGCGTCGCGGACCCAGGCCCATCGCGCGTCCGCGTCCGCCAGCCGTCCGGCCTCCCCCGCGAGCCGGAGGAGGCGGGCGACGCGCGCCGCGGCGGTCCGCGAGAAGCGCCGCGACGCCAGCCACCGGGCGGCGTCCTCCGGCGAGAGCCCGAGGGCCGCGGCGAGAAGCGCGAGGCGCAACCGGAGCCGGACGGCTTCGGGCACGTGGCGCACGCCCGGAGCGTCGAACCGTCCGCGGCGCACCGTGCCGCGCGCCTCCCCGGTCGTGACCGGCCATCCGAGGGCGGGCCTGAGGACGCCCGCAGCCGCCGCCCATGAGAGCGCGGGGACGACCCGGGGAGAGGACAGGAGCTTCTCGAGCTCGACCTGAACGCGTTCCGGAGCCGCGGAATGGAGAAGGGGGGCAGAGCGCCTGCAGGCTGCGGTCGTCGATCGGTCGGGGAGGAGCCCGATCGTCGCGATGAACCGGGCGGCGCGCAGGGTCCGGATCGGATCGTCGCGCAGGTTCGCCTCGGAGATCATGCGGAGGCGGCCTGCCCGCAGGTCCGAGACTCCGCCATACGGGTCGATCCACCCCCTGGTCGAGAGCGAGATCGCGATCGCGTTGACCGTGAAGTCCCGCCTCGCGAGGTCCTCGCGGATGCCACCGCCCTCGATCTCCGCCAGATCGAGCTCGCGGCGGCCGGCGAGGCGGGCCACGCGCGGCGACGCGTCCGAGAGGGGAACGACGGTCCCGAACCCGGCCCGAGCCAGCGCCTCCGCCACCGGAAACGGGTCGGCGGCAATCGCGGCGTCCAGATCCGGATCGGCGCGACCGAGGAGCAGATCCCGCGGCGCGCCCCCGACGAGCCAGCCCTCGGAGCCTCGCTCCTTCAAAGCGCGCCTGAGAGCTCGAAGCACGGGCCGCCTCCACATCGCAACGAGGGTGCGGGCGGCCCGCGGCGACAGCGTCACGCCGCGCGTCGTGCGTGCTATTCCCGCGGCGCGCCGTGTGTTCGGAATCAGCGGAGTAGCCTTACAATTCTGTCGATGTCTTCCGAGACCTCGCCCGTCGCGCCGGCAATGGTCCGCAAGGTGGCGGCGCTGGCGAGGATCCGGCTGCCGGATGCCGACCTCCCTGCCTGGACCGACCAGCTCGGACGCATTCTCTCCTACGTCGGGCAGCTCGAACGGATTCCCGAGCGGCCGGTCTCCGCCGAAGCGCCGCTTCCGGCGACGCCGGTGCGCAGCGACGTTCCCCGTACGGGTTTCGGGGCCGAGGCGCTCCACGCGAATTGCCCGGCGACGATCCACGGGTACGGCAGCGTCCCCCGGATCGTCGGCAGCCTGACTTCGTGATCCCTTGAACGATCGCCCCGCGGATGCGGCGCCGCCCGGCGTCCTCGAGACGGCGGCCGCGGTCGCCGGCGGCGTCCGGAGCGCGGTCCAGGTGCTGCGGGAAGCCCTGGACCGGGTCGAGTCGGGGGACGGGCGGGTCCGCGCGTTTCTCGAGGTCACCTCGACTCTCGCCATCGACGAGGCGAAGTCCGTCGATGCCCGGGTCGCCGCCGGGGAGCGCCTCCCCCTCGCGGGGGTCCCGATCGCGGTCAAGGACAACCTCTGGGTCGAAGGGCGCCGGGCGACCTGCGCCTCGCGGATTCTGCAGGGATTCCGCCCCTCCGAGGACGCCACCGCGGTCGCGCGGTTGCGGCGGGCCGGCGCGGTCTTCGTCGGACGCACGAACATGGACGAGTTCGCCATGGGCTCCTCGACCGAGAACAGCTCCCTTCAGACGACGAGCAACCCGTGGGATCTCACGCGGATCCCGGGCGGGTCGTCCGGCGGCAGTGCGGCCGCGGTGTCGGCCCGGTTCGTGCCCGCCGCGATCGGGTCGGATACGGGAGGCAGCATCCGCCAGCCCGCGGCGTGCTGCGGCGTGGTCGGTTTCAAGCCCACGTACGGACGCGTCTCGCGATTCGGTCTCGTCGCCTTCGCGTCCTCTCTCGACCAGATCGGTCCCCTGACCAGGAACGTGCGGGACGCCGCGCTCGTCTACTCGGTGATCGCCGGCGAGGATCCGCGGGATTCCACCAGCTCTCCGGAGCCCGTGGGAGACCCGGAAGGGGCGTCGAGCCGGGGGTTCGCCGGGAAGACCGTCGGCTTCCTGGCGGAGGCGGAGGTGGAAGGCCTCGACCCGGACGTGGCGAGAAACCTGGACGACATGAAGAAGGCGTTTCGAGCGGCGGGCGCCGCGGTCACGACCATCTCGGTGCCGCGGGCCTCTGCAGCGATCGCGATCTATTACGTCATCGCGAGCGCGGAAGCCTCGTCGAACCTCGCGAGATTCGACGGAGTGCGGTACGGCCCGCGGGCCGAGGCTTCGGACCTTCTGTCGCTCTACGTCGAGACCCGCACCGCCGGGTTCGGAGCGGAGGTCAAGCGGCGCATCCTGCTCGGGACGTTTGCCCTCTCCGCCGGATACCACGAGGCGTACTACGGGCGCGCGATGTCGGCGCGGCAGCTCCTGTCGGAAGACTTCGATCGCGCTTTCTCCCGGGTCGACGTCCTGGTCTGCCCGTCGATTCCGACCGCCGCGTTTCGCCTCGGCGAAAAGACGGAAGACCCTCTGAGCATGTACCTGTCGGACGTCTTCACCGTCCCCGCTTCGCTCGCCGGCCTCCCGGCGATCACGATTCCCTCCGGGCTTTCCCGGGAGGGCCTGCCTTTCGGAGTCCAGATCCTCGCGCCGCGCCTGGCCGAAGAGGCGCTCTTTGCCGCGGCGGGCGCTCTCGAGCGGGAAATCGCCTTTCCGCAGGAGTTACCCTCTGGAATGGCTTAGGGTCCCCGGTCTTCTCTCGAGCTCGTTTCTCCTCGCGATGTCGCTCGCGGCGGACCAGGAGGGTCCGCTCCGGACGGTCCGGGTCTCCGACGAGCTCAAGGTTTCGATCGAGGCGGGCGACGAGGTGTTTCTATCGGCGCGTCCGCTGCCGCTCGAGAATCTCGACGCCTTCATCAAGCGCTTCACCGACGATCCGAAAACGAAGAAGGAGATCCTGGCGCAGAACACCGACTTCAAGCTCCTGCGGCGGGAAGTCTTCGTGCGGGTCCCGTACCGCCTGCTCTCCGACAGCTACAAGAAGATCGCCATCGAGGCCCTCTTTCCCGCCGACAGGGGAGACCCCCGGGGCTGGACCCACGTGGTCGGCTCTTCCGGCGGCCGGCCTGAGAGCCTCTGGAAGATCGCGGAGTGGTTCACCGGCGATGGAGCGAACTATAGGGAGATCCGCGCCGACGGATCGGTCGTGACGGAACCGGGGGAGACGGTCCGGATTCCCACCCGGCTGCTTCTCCCGTCCTTCCGGAGCGAGGCGGCCGCGAGCGCGCCGGCGACCACGGGGGAGCCCGTCCTCGAGTATGGAAAAGACGCTCAGGGGCGCTACGCGCTCTACCGGCTGCGGAGGGGCGAGGCGCTCTATTCCGCGGTCATCGTGCGCTTCACGGGGCGCGTGCACGCGGAGGACGTCAACGCCAAGGCGGTCGAGATCGCCGCGCGCAGCGGGATCGCGGACGTGCGGGCCATCCCGGTCGACGCCCCGATCAAGATCCCGGTCGAGGACCTGGCCGCGGAGTTCCGCCCTGCGGACGACCCCGCCCGCATCGAGGCGGAGAAGTCGAGACTCGAGGCGTCCCAGTTCGTCAACCGCGTCCGCGCCGCCAATTTGTCAGGGGTTACCTTCGTCCTCGATGCCGGACACGGGGGCCGGGACACGGGCGCCTCCGTCGACGGCATGCAGGAAGCGAAGCACGTCTACGATCTGGCGTGCCGGGTCGAGTCTCTGCTGCGTCAGCATTCGAAGGCGCGTGTCGTCCTGACCGTCGCCGGCAAGACGCCCTGCCGGATCCACGCTTCGGAGGCGGTCGTCGACTGGCGCACCGCCGAGGTCCAGACACACCCGCCTTATCCGATCGAAGACACGGTCGCGGGCGTGAACCTGCGGTGGTATCTCGCCAACGCCGTTCTGCGCCGCGCCGAAAAGGAAGGAGGGTCGGAGGACCGGACCGTCTTCGTCTCACTCCACGCGGACTCGCTCCATCCCGCCGTGCGCGGGCTCATGGTCTACATCCCCGGAGAGAAATTCTTGAACGGGCGGTTCGGCCGGATGGGGTCGATCTACGCGAGCCGGCGGGAAGTCCGGGAAGCCTCCATGACCTCGTTCTCGCGCAAGGAACGCGTCAAGGCGGAGGGCGTCTCGCGGGACCTGGCCGAGAGGATCGTCGCAGCCTTCCGCGCCGCCGGACTTCCCCTTCACGCGTTTCAACCCATCCGGCGCAACGTGATCCGCGGCGGCAACGAGTGGGTGCCGGCGATCCTCCGCTACAACCGGATCCCGGCCCGCGTCCTTCTCGAAATCTGCAATCTGAACAACCCGGAGGACCGGAAGCTCCTGGTCACCGCCGCCTACCGGGACCGGGTAGCGCGCGCGCTCGTCTCCGCCCTCATCGCCTTCTACGGCGGTCCGCCCGCCGGAACGGCGCTCGCGAAGAAAGCGAGTTGAGAGTTGAGAGTCCAGAGTCGAGAGGTCGGAGTCGAAAATGATAACTGATAACTCCGAGCCGAGAGCCGAGAGCCGAGAGCTGACAGCTTCTACTACTACTTCTTTTTCTTCTCGTTCAGAAACGCGACCCAGGCGGGGTCGGTCGCGATCGGAAGGTACGCGGGGTCGGATCTCAGCGCGAAGCGGTCGACCTCCCTCTGCGACTCGAGCTGGCGCAGGGCCGCGACGCACCCGGCGGCGTCACCCGCGCGCGCGCGCACCTGGGCCTCGAGCTCTTCCCCTCGCCAGCCTTCGCCGGTGACGAGAACCCGCGCGCCGGCAATCGAGCGGAGCGCGGCGTCTGAGCGGCCGAGATTCGTCTCGACCACCGCGAGAAGGGAGAGCGCGTCGGGGTCGGGACCGGCCATCGAGAGGTAACGGCGAAGGAGCGGCTCCGCCTCGGCGAACCGGCCCGCCTCGACTTCCATGGAGGCGAGCTCCTTCGCCGCTCCGGGCGCGGGCCTCTGTTCGCCGAGGGCGCGCAGGAAACCGGCGCGAGCGCGATCGAGATCTCCCCGCCGACGCGCCGCCATTCCGATCTCGTACTCGATCGGCCCGGCGGGGCCGCCGGCCGAGAGCGCCTGGCTCCAGTGCTCGCGCGCTTCGTCCAGCCGTCCCTCGCGCTCTGCCGCAGAAGCGAGTTGCTCCGCCTGGCGCCATCGCTCCGACGCCGGCGTCCCGAGCATGACGTACGGCTCCGACATGGCGCGGTGGATGGCGAGGGCTCCGTCGATCGCGAAGAGCGCGGCGGGGGCGCTCGCGGTCAGGTAGAGGAGGGGCCGCCTGGCCCTGGGGACGCGAAAAGAGAGGGCCAGAACGACGAGCCCGACGGCTGCGATCGCCCCCAGGCGCGGAATCACGTTCGCCCAGATCTCCCCCCGTCGCGTTCGCCGCTCGAGGGGGCGGCGCCCGAGCGACTCGCCGGCTCCCGCCGCGAGCGAAACTCCGGGCTCCGTCAGGACGATGTCTTCGACGTGCCATCCGCCGCGGGCGCGCCTCACGACCCACCGCGTCTTCAAGAGCCGGTCGTCATAGCGCAGCCCGAAGAGGACGTCGACGCCGTTGCCAGCGGGCACGACCGCCGACCAGGGGACATCGGTCACGGCCGTGAGAGGCGGAGCGAGTGTCTTCAGAAACCTTTCCCGCACCGCCTGCCGCAGCTCTTCGCGCTGGCGCTCGGCGAGCGCCTTCCAGGCGGCCGAGCCCAGGCGTCGCTGCAGAATCCCGTCCACGTCGAGCGCCTCGGAGAAGAGGCGCGC
>JBBRDK010000051.1:0-26096 GCA_038203955.1 Thermoanaerobaculia bacterium
ACTTTTCGCCATCCGTTTACGTGACCGGAGGTTGGGACGACTTCCTCAATCGTTCGCGGAAGGCCGACTCCGTTTTCTTCGGCGGCGGCCTCCGGTGGAGCGACGACGACATCAAGTACCTGCTCGGATCGATTCCCCGGCGGTGACGGCGTCCACACCCGATCGCGCCTAGCGTCCCGTGCGCGCGAGGATCACGACCGTTTTCGCCTGCCAGTCGTGCGGGGCCGTTTCGCCCAAATGGCTGGGGCGTTGCCCGGACTGCAGCGAGTGGAACAGCTACGTCGAGGAGATCCGCGGAGAGCGGCCCGCCGCCGCCGCGGTGTCCGCGTCGAGCCCGATCTCGACGGTTTCCTCCGAGCCCGAGGCGCGTATCGAGACCGCGCTGCCGGGGCTCGATCGCGTTCTCGGCGGCGGCATCGTCCCCGGCTCGGTCGTTCTGCTGGGCGGTGAGCCGGGGATCGGCAAGTCCACGCTCCTATTGCAGGTCGCGCGCGGGGTCGCTCGGGCGTCCGGAGAGGTCCTCTACGTCTCGGGGGAGGAGTCCGCTTCGCAGGTGCGCCTCCGGGGCGAGCGGCTCGGTATTCGGGAGGAGAGGCTCCTCGTGCTCGCCGAGACGGACGTCACGCGGGTGATCGCGGAGTGCGAGGCGCGACCTCCGTCGGTGGTCGTCGTGGACTCGATCCAGGCCGTGCGGGATCCCGCCCTGTCGTCCGCGCCCGGCACGGTCTCGCAGGTCCGCGAGTGCGCGTCCGTCCTTCTTCGGTGGGCCAAAGCGCGAACGGTTCCCGTCCTCCTGATCGGACACGTCACCAAGGACGGGAGCCTCGCGGGACCGAAGTCGCTCGAGCACCTCGTGGACGCCGTCGTCACCATCGAAGGGGAGCGCGGCTCCTCGCGTCGCATCGTGCGGGCCACCAAGAACCGGTTCGGGCCCGTCGAGGAGCTCGCGCTCTACGAGATGACGGGCGCCGGCCTTTCCGAGATCGCCAATCCGTCGGCGGCTCTTCTGGCGGAACGCCGCGCCGGGGTCGCCGGCAGCGCGGTCGCCGCGGCCCGGGAGGGATCGCGTTCCCTTCTCGTCGAGATCCAGGCGCTCGTCGGGGCTTCGAGCGCCGGATCGCCGCGGCGCGTCGCGCTGGGGGTCGATCCGGGACGCCTCGCGCTCCTCCTGGCCGTTCTCGAGGGCGCCGGTGTCGTGCTTTCAACGCGGGAGGTGTTCGCCTCCTGCGCCGGGGGCCTCGACATCCGCGAGCCGGCGTGCGACCTCGCCGTCGTGGCCGCGATCGTGTCCTCTGCCCGAAACGCGCCGCTGCCCGGCGGCGCCGTCGCCTTCGGTGAGATCGGGTTGCTCGGAGAGGTTCGCACCGTTTCCGCGGCCGCGTCCCGGCTGCGGGAGGCCGCCGCGCTCGGATTCACCACGGCCTATCTCCCGGCGGGAAACGCCGCGGACGCCGCCGGATTTCCCGAGATCGCCGCGCGGCCGATCGCGCGAGTCGCCGATTTCTTAAAAGAGCTCGACCGCAGCCGGGGAGAGAAGTAGGCCGTCGAATCGGCGCCGGGGGGAGAGAGTTCGGGGAGGCGAGGACGAGCCGGGCCTATTCCGAAGCCCGATTCAGGTTCTTTCGAGAATGAGGCTCAAACGCATCGGCGCCGGGCCCACCGCATCCGCGGGGTAAGGCGTGACGATCGTGACCCGCGGCCGCCGCGTGGGAGCGATCTCGAGCTCGTCGGGCGAAAGGACCCGGCGCGAGGTCACGCGATAGGAGCGAAGCCCGAAAGGCGTCCGCATGGTGATCATTTCTCCGACGCGGGCCTCCGAGATGCCAGCCGCGCCGGTGTCGCGAGCGACGGCGACGACCGTGTGATTGTTCCCTCCCTCTTCTCCCGGAAGCGCGGTCCCCGGCAGGTGGCCGGCGCCGCGCGCTAAGGTCGGAGAGTCGATTCCCTCGAAGACGGGAGCGTCGAGGGCGAGCCGGGGAATCGTAATCCGCGCCACGAGATCACCGGGAGACGGAGACGCGAGCGGCACGCGAGGCGCAACGGATCTCGGCAGCTCCACACCCCCACGGAAAGCCTCGGCCATCGGCGCCGCGGCGAGAATGCCGAACGCGATCCCCACGGCCCCCAAAATGTGGGCGGCGCGCTGGAAGTACGGGCGGTGCGTCGTCATGTCAAGTTCCGGCGCCCCGGCTCCGCGCGAGGCGGAGCCGAGAAATTCGGAGTGCGGGTTAGCGTGCCCGCCGCGCCACGAGAAGGCCGCCCGCGACCAGGGCCAGGCCAAGGAGGGCCGCTTCGGGGGCGTGCGACGCCGTGCGCGGCATCGAGCTAGTGCGGTTGGTGTCGGTCGTCGGGCTCGGGCTCGTTCCCGCATCATAGGAGCGAGTCGGCATGCTCGAAGAGGACGGCGCGGTCGTCTCGGTGGTGGCCGAAGCGCCGCGGTTCGCATCCGACGGGGCGACGGCCGGTGCCGTCGTGTCGGTCGAGGTGGCCGCCGCCGTGGCTTCCGTGTTGGTGACGTTGACTTCGGCGCGGTCGATGACCTCGTTGGAGATGTTCTTCGCCATCACGACGATCTTGTGCTTGCCGGCCGGGATGTCGTTGATGACCGCGACGTTCGACTCGCCGCCCTTGAGGGTCTGCTTCAGGGTGTTGTCGACGTAGACGTCGAAAATTGCCATCGGAAAGTTCTTGTCGCCGAACTTCGTTCCCTGCCCTTCGCCAAAAGACGCCTTGTTGTAGTCGACCGCGACGCGGATCGAGGAGCCGCTGATCTGCGCGCCCTCGCGAGGCTCGGTCAGCCGCAGCTTCAGCTGGTTCTTGCTGGGGCCGGCGGTGTTCTGGTCGGCGTTTTGTGCCGCCGCATAGGTAGCGAGACACAGGATGCCCGCCAGAGCCACTTGGGAAATTTTCTTCATTATCAGGTCCTCCTCGTTAACCGGGCCGATGTGGCCTCATCTCATCGTGTTACTCAAGCGTCGTGCCAGAACGGCCCGATCGACCTCCGGACGAGGACAGGTCGCAGGAGCTGGAAGTGAAGAAAAACCTGTTTCAGACTGCGTCCATTCCTTGGGCGATAAACCCTTTGTCCCCAGCGCCGCGGCACAGGGATATGGTTGAGGGTTGAGGGTTGAGCGTTCAGCGTTGAGCGTCGAACGGGATGAACCGCGTCTGCCCAGCGTCTCTTTCGATTCCCGATTCCCGGTCTAGTTGACCGCGGAGTACCGCGGCCGTCTCGCTCCCGGAGGTCGCTCGGCTCCCGATTCCCGATTCCCGGCTCCGATCTCTTCAGGCCGAAACGCCTCGCGGCAGGTGACCCGTCAGAAGCCGGTGAGCCTCCAGGTATTTCGACCGGGTGGTTTTCACGATCCCTTCTGGAAGATGGGGGGCGGGCGGGCGCTTGTTCCAGTGCGTGGACTCGAGCCAGTCCCGGAGGAACTGCTTGTCGAAGGACGCCGGCCGCTGGCCCTCGACCCAGAGGCGGGCGTCCCAGTAGCGCGAGGAGTCCGGAGTGAAGGCCTCGTCGATCCAGAGGAGGCGGCCCTCGAATCGCCCGAACTCGAGCTTCGTGTCGGCGAGGAGGAGCCCTCGAGTCGCCGCGTACTCGCGGGCGCGGCCGTAGAGGTCGAGAGTGAGCTCTCGCAGAGCGCCGGCCTCTTCCCGTCCGATGGCGCTGGCCATCCGATCGAACGACACGTTCTGGTCATGGCCCGAGCTGCTCTTCGTCGCGGGCGTGAAGATCGGCTCGCTAAAACGGGCGGCCTGCGAGAGCCCTGCGGGGAGCCGGACGCCGCTGATCTCCCCGGAGCGCAGATAGTCCGTCCATCCGGACCCGGCCAGGTATCCGCGGGCCACGCATTCGAACGGGATGACCTCCGCCTTCTTCACCACCAACGCCCGCCCGGCGAGAAGATGTCGGGAGGCCGCGGCCGCCTCCGGGAACCTGTCCGCGTCCTTCTCGAGGATGTGGTTTTCGACGTCGACGAACCGCTCGAACCAGAAATTCGAGAGAGAGGTCAAGACCCGGCCCTTGTCGGGGATGCCGGGGGACAGCACGCAATCGAAGGCGGAAATCCGATCGGTCGCCACGAGAAGAAGCGTGTCACCCAGATCGTAGAGCTCGCGGACCTTCCCGCGGCGAACGAGGCGGAGTCCCGGGAGACGAGTCTCGGTCACCGCGGTCACGAAAAAACAGTAGCACGGTGGGAAGTTGAGAGTTCAGAGTTGAGAGTTAAAAGTTCTGAGTTCGGCGGAGACGTTCACTGGCAGCTGATAGCTGATAGCTGATAGCTGATGGCTGATCACCCTCCTGCCTGATAGCCTCTGCGGCCATGGAAATCGACATCGCGACGGAGCCGCCACGCGGCAGGTCTTTCTCTATCGCGCTCCTCCACGAGGGCCGGGATCCGTGGGCCGGGGCGCCGGAGTCGGCGCGAGGGGTCCTGCGGGACGCCTGCCGGGGAGCCGGATTCCGCGGCCGCGAGAAGGAGACCGCGTCGGGAGGCGGATGGTCGCTCGTGGGGCTCGGAAAGGCTCCCGCGTCGCTCGGCACTGTCCGCCGGGCCCTGCGGCGCGCCCTGCGCGACGCGTTCCGCCACGGCGCCGGACGCATCGTGCTCGCGTTGGACGGCGGGCTCGATCCTCCGCGCGTCCGTTCCGTGATCCGGGAGGCCGCGCAGGGGGACTACCGTTTCGACCGATACAAATCGAAGGCCCTCCGACAGCCGGCGCGCGCCCGCGCGACGCTGCTCCGGCCCGATTCGGTCCCCCCGGCGGATCTCGAGGCGGTTCTGCGCGACGCTCCCGTTCTCGCGGAAGTCGTGCGTTGGGCGCGCGACCTCGGAAACACGCCTGGCAACGACCTCGGTCCGGCGGAGTTCGCGAGGGAGACGAGAGCCATGGCGCGTCGCGCCGGAGTCATCGTGCGCGCGCTCGGAAAACGGGAGATCGAGCGGGAGCGAATGGGCGGCCTTCTCGCCGTCAACTCGGGGAGCATCCGTCCTCCGGTCTTCCTGATCGGAGAGCACCGACCCGCCCGCGCCAGCGGCACCGTCGTCCTCGTGGGAAAGGGCATCACGTTCGATTCGGGAGGGATCTCGATCAAGCCCGCGGCGTCGATGGGAGAGATGAAATACGACATGATGGGCGCCGCGACCGTCTTCGCCTGCCTCTTCGCGGCCCGGCGGCTCGCCCTGCCTCTCCGGGTCGTGGCGCTTGCGCCGCTGACCGAGAACCTTCCGAGCGGTTCGGCCTGCCGGCCCGGCGACATCCTGCGCATGCGCAACGGCAAGACCGTCGAGGTCGACAACACGGATGCCGAGGGTCGGCTGGTGCTCGCCGACGCGCTCTCGTACGCCGAGAAATTCCGTCCGGACGTCCTCCTCGATTTCGCGACTCTCACGGGTGCCGTGCTCGTCGCGCTCGGCCACGACTGCGCCGGAGTGATGACGCCGGACGACGCGCTTGCGGCGGAACTGGTCGCCGCGGGAGAGGAGACGGGCGAACGGCTCTGGCGGCTGCCCGTCTGGGACGATTACCGCTCCAACCTCCGCTCCGAGTTTGCGGACATGAAAAACACGGGAGGCCGCGCCGCCGGGACGATCAACGCGGCGGTCTTTCTGAAGGAGTTCGTCCCGGCCGGGACCCGGTGGGCGCACCTGGACATCGCTGGCGTCGCCCACCTCGAAAAGGAGCACGCCGGTTACGACGCCGGGGCGACGGGCTTCGGCGTGGCGATGACGCTCGAGTTCCTCCGGCGCCGGTTCGGGCTCGAGCGCGCCCCCGCATCCGCCGGACGGCGGCGTCGCGGACGCCGGCCGGCGGCGGGCTGAACCATCATTTTTTGGGGGGCGGTGGCTTGAGCACCGCGGCGACCGGGATCGACCGCGCGCCGTTCCGGCCCACCGACCGCACGGCGAAGAACTTGTTGTCGGTCGAGACTCCCCGGAGCACGGTCTCGCCCGCCGCGGTCACGGCGTCGTAGACCTCCCAGCGGGGATCCGTCGTCTCCCGCCACAGGATCTCGAAACCGGCCCGCTCGGAGTCCTCCCCGGCCGTCCACCCGATCTTCGCGTCGGGGGTGACTCCGCCGCCGACGGTGACGGATCGCGGGTTTTCGGGCGCCGAGGCGAGCTGCCGGAGCGACTCCGCATTGATCTTCGCCACGTTCCCGATGCCCGGAAGTCGAGCGAAGAGATGAGATCCCCGTATTCGCGGCCGTTCTCCATCCGCGGCGTCTGGTGTTCGTGGTCGTAGTTCTCGAGCGGCTCCGTGAAGCGGACGGCGGGCAGGCCGGCCTCCGTGAAGGGACGATGGTCTCCTCCCCGGCGAGCCTGTCGAGACGAAAGACGAGTCGGACCGCGTCTCGCCCGGCGATCTCTTCGACGGTCCTGGCGAGATCGCGCGACGGCGAATCGACGCCGTCCGGCCCGCCACTCGAGAAGAGCCGCACGCGGTGAGGGCCGCCCGGCGCGAAGTCGGCGCCGACGATATCGTTGTTCAGGAAGCCGCCGACCTCGTACCCGTTCTCCTTGAGATAGGCCAGCAGGTGTTGACCGCCGAGGAGTCCCTGTTCCTCTCCCGAGACCGCGGCGAACACGAGCGTGGCGCGGTAGAACCCGGCGGAAAGGAGCCGCGCGCACTCGACGGACACTGCGGTCCCCGAGGCGTCGTCGTCGGCTCCCGGCGCGTCGGTCTCCGGATCCATGACGCTGCTCGGCATCGAGTCGAAGTGGCCGGAAACTAGGAAGACGGTCTTCCTGAGCGACGGCGATGGGTCGTTGCCGTCGAGAAACGCGAGCACGTTCTCCATCCGGACGGGCCTCTCGTTTGTGCGAGGGCCGGTGGCTTCGAAGCGATCCACGACGATCCGCAGCCGCCCTCCCGATTTTTTTGCGATCCCTTCCAGCCGGGCGACGAGGCGGTCGCGGCCGCAGCCGATCCCGCGGCGCGGGTCTTCCCAGGAGGAAAGCGAGTGCCGGGTTCCACACGCGACGAGCTCTTCGATCGTCGCTCGGATCGCTCTCTCGTCGACGGCCGAGCGCGCGATTACTCCCAGGAGACGCGGCGCGATGCGCGGAGACGGCTTGCCGCCCGGCGGCTCCGCGGGGTCCTGCGAGAGAGCAGCCGCGGCGAGCAGCAGGGCGAACGGCGCGAGTTTGACTGGGCGGTACCGCTTTGCTACGGTCGCGCGCATATGCCCCTCCGACAATTTGCCATCGGCGCCGCGGGGGAGGAAGTCTATCCCCGCCTCGTCGAGGAGCTCGCGGAACGCTTCGACGATCCCGCTCAGAATCGCAACGAGGTCGCCCGCGAGGCGCTCTCGGAGATTTACCTCGGCCAGCCGTATGACGCGGAGGCGCTCGAGAATCCGAAGACGCCGCTGGCCCGCCGAACCCTGCTCGCGAGCCTCGATCCGCGCAACGCCACGATGGAGGCGGAGTACTACAGCGAGCTCGACCCGGCGAAATGGGAGCCGGTCAAGCCTCTCCTCTGGTTCTGGCAGATGTTCGACCACTCGCCGGTCGGCCGCAACGTGCGCCTGGGCGCCCGGATGCGGGCGATGCTCGCGGCCCGCGTCTTCCGCCGCTGCGGCGAGAAGATCCGGATCTTCCACGGCGTGGAGTTCTCCTTCGGTTACAACCTCTCAGTCGGCGACCGCGTCACCATCCACAGAAACGTCCTTCTCGACGACCGGGGAGAGATCGTGCTGAGAGACGACGTCTCCGTCTCCGACTACGCGAACATCTACTCGCACTCCCACGCCGTGGAGGACATCAGCGACATCTCCCTCGCGAAGACGGTCATCGGGGACCGCGCGCGGATCACCTACCACGCCGTCGTGCTTTCCGGCGTCGCGGTCGAGGCCGATTCGATCGTCGGCTCGATGGGCGTGGCGTCGAAACCCGTTCCCGCCGGAACGATCGTCGGGGGGGTACCGGCCAAGCCGATCGGGGTCAAGTCGAAGAGGTAGCCGGCGTGGAGCCCGGCCTTGCCGCCCGCCGCGAACGGCCGAGAGCTAGACTCCGCCCATGCTCCGGCGCCTGACGGTCCGAAACCTCGCGATCGTCGAGGACCTCGAGATCGAGCTGTCGGACGGCCTCACTGTCATCACGGGGGAAACGGGCGCCGGAAAGTCCATCCTGGTGGATGCGCTGGCGCTGCTCGCGGGAGGCCGCGGGTCTTCCGACCTCGTCCGGGAGGGGGCGGCCCGCCTCTCGGTGTCCGGCGAGTTCGACGCCGATCCGGCGCTCCGGCGGCTGCTGGCGCAGGCGGGACTCCCGGACGCCAACCCGATCCTGATCCGCCGCGAGCTCTCCTCCGACGGGCGGGGCCGCGCGTTCGTCGAGGACGAGCCCGCCTCGGTCCGGACGCTTTCGCGTCTCGGCGAGCGTCTCGTCGCCCTCCACGGCCAGAACTCCGAGCACGAGCTGACCGAAGCGGACGCGGCGCTGGACCTTCTGGACGGCTACGGCCGGGCGGCCCGCGAGTCCGAGTCCACGGCCGAAGCGGCCGCGCGCTGGAAGGAGACTCGGGCGGCGCTCGCCTCGCTGGAGGAGTCCCGCCGCGACCGGGGGGCCCGGACGGAAACGCTGGACTACCAGATCGCGGAGCTCGCCTCGGCGGCGCCGGAGCCCGGAGAAGAGGAGGACCTCGGGCGCGAGCGCGCGCGGCTTGCCCATGCCGACCGCATCCGGCGGGCCGGAGAGTCCGCCCTGGCGGCCCTCTCCGAGGACGAGGGCTCCGCGGCCGACCGTCTTGGAGAGGCCGTGCGCGCCTTTTCGGAGCTCGCCGCGATCGATCCCGCGGAACGACCCCATCTGGAGGAAGCCGAGGAGCTGAAACGCCGGATCGCGGAGCTCGCCGCGGCCGCCCGGGATGCGGCGGCGCAGATCGAAGGGGATCCGGACCGTCTTACGGCGATCGAGTCGCGGCTCGAGCGACTCTCCCGCTTGAAGCGCAGGTACGGATGCGAGGTCTCGGAGCTTCCCGCCCTTCTCGAACGATGGAGGCGCGAGCGCGAGGACCTCGGAAACGTGGAGGACGCGCTCGACCGGCTCCAGAAAGAGGAGCAGTCCGCGGCAGCGGAGTACGCAAAGGCCGCCGCGTCGCTGTCGGAACGGCGGCGAGACGCGGCCCCGAAGTTCTCCGCCGCGATCGAGAAAGAGCTGCGGACCCTGGCCATGGAGAAGGCGCGTTTCCGCACCACGCTGGTGACCGCGGAGGACGGCCGCCCGCGTCCGCGCGGCGCGGAGTCCGCCGTGTTCCTCTTCGCGCCGAACCCGGGGGAGCCCGAGAAGCCCGTCGAGAAGATCGCATCCGGCGGCGAGCTCTCGCGGCTGCATCTCGCCATACAGTCGGTCGCCGGGGGAAGAGCGCGGCGGGCGCCGACGATGGTGTTCGACGAGGTCGACGCGGGAATCGGGGGCCGGACCGCGGAGGTCGTCGGCCGGAAACTGCGCGGTCTGGCCGGGGGCGGGCAGGTCCTCTGCGTGACGCACGTCCCTCAGATCGCCGCGCTCGCCGACCGCCACTTTCACGCCGTCAAGCGGGAGGTGGGTGGCCGCACGATCGCGTCGATCCGCCCGCTCGAGGGGGGCGAGCGCGTCGCGGAGATCGCGCGGATGCTGGCGGGCGAGACGGTTCCGGAGACCGCTCTGAAGCATGCGGCCGCCCTGCTCGCGGGAGCGCGCGCATGAGAGGCCGTCCGGAGACAGAAGACCGCCACTCGCGGTCGCGCCTCTTTCCGGCGATCGGCCCGGAAGGCCAGGAGAAAATCCGCCGCTCGTCGATGGTGATCGTCGGCGTAGGCGCGGTCGGGGCGGCGGCGGCGGAGATGGCGGTGAGGGCCGGCGTCGGTCGGATCACACTGATCGACCGGGACGTCGTCGAGCTCTCCAACCTCTCGCGTCAATTCCTTTTCGATGAGCGGGACGCCGCGGAAGTCGCGCCGAAGGCGGAGGCTGCCGGCCGCCGGCTGAAGGCGATCGACGGCGGCGCCGACGTGCGCGGCGTGGTCGCCGACCTCGATCACGCGAGCGCGCTCACCCTGCTTCGAGACCACGACGTGATCTTCGACGCGTCCGACAACTTCGAGACGAGACTCCTCGCCTCCGACGCGGCCCGCTCGCTCGGCGCTCTCTCGGTCTACGCCGCCTGCGTCGGTGACGAGGGGCTCGTGGCCGTGACGCAGCCCGGATCGCCGTGCCTGCGTTGCTATCTCGAAGACCTTCCCCCTGCCGGATCGGGTCCAACCTGCGACACGGCGGGCGTGGTGCCGACCCTTCCGCCCACGGTCGCGGGGATCGCGATGACGGAGGTGCTTCGGGCGGTGAGCGGCGGAACGGTGTCGGGCGGCGTTCTGTCGCTGCACGCGTGGGACGGCGTGTGGCGTTCGCGCCGGCTCTTCGAGAGCGCGTCCCCGTCGCCTCGATGCCCCGTCTGCGCCGAGGGCCGATATCCGGCGCTCGAAGGGGAGGGCGCCTCCGAGGTCGTCAAGCTCTGCGGCCGGAGCGCCGTCCAGGTGGCGCCCGCGGCTCGCGAGCGCCCCGACCTGGCCGCGCTCGAGCGGCGCCTGCTGCGCGTCGGGAACGTCCGACGCTCCGAGCACCTCCTCTCCGCGGATGTCGAGGACGTCAGCCTGACCGTTTTCGCGGACGGCCGCTGCGTCGTGAGGGGAACGGGAGATCCGCTCCGGGCGCGGTCTCTGTATGAGAGGTATATCGGGAGATAGTTTTCAGTTATCAGTTTTCAGTCATCAGTGTTCAGTTGTCAGTTCTTGATGGCGGAGGGAATGCAGCGTTTCCGGCTCGAGGATCTTCTTTCGTCTGCTGACGAGATGCGCCGCTTCTCCCGGATTCTCGCGGGAGGCGGAGTGGCGGCCATCCCGACCGAGAGCTCCTACGGTCTCGCGACGAACCCCCTCGACGAATCCGGCGTTCGCCGCGTCTTCGACATCAAGGGACGTGACGATGGAAAACCCCTCCTGGTCCTCTTCGCGAAACGAAGCCAGCTTGCCGGCCTCGGTGTAATCGAAGGGTCGAAGCTCGACCGATTCCTGGATATCTGGCCGGCACCGCTTTCCGTGATTTTTCGGCTTCGGGAGCCCATCCCGGCGTCGAGAGGCGAGAAAACGCTGGCCATTCGGATGCCGGCCACCGAGAAGATCCGAGCTCTCCTGAGTGAAATGGGTCCGCTCACGGGGACGAGCGCGAACCGGTCCGGGGAATCTCCGCTCAACTATCCAGAGCAGGTGGAGACTTTTTTCGGAGCAAACGTCGACGCGCTCGTCGACGGAGGCGTGACGCCGGGAGGAGAGCCCTCTACCCTGATCGACGGGACGACAACCCCACCGGCTCTCCTGCGGGCCGGTGCCTTCGCCTGGCCGCCCGAGCGCTGGCCGGCCGTATCCGGCGGCGGCCGCGAGCAGGATGACGTCCGTCCACTCAAAACTGACTACTGATGACTGACGACTCGGTATAGATTCCGCCTCTTCATGGGATTCATCAAGTCTCACCGCGGCGCGAGGCCCGTGCTCGGACAACGGGTGTACCTCGCGCAGACCGCGGCCGTGATCGGCGACGTCGTTCTGGGCGACGACGTGTCGGTCTGGTACAACTCGGTGATCCGGGGAGACTGCAACTCGATTCGCATCGGGGACCGATCGAACATCCAGGACAACTGCGCGATCCACGTCACCGTCGACCGCTATCCGACGGTGCTCGAGGAGGAGGTCACGCTAGGCCACGGAGCCCTCGTCCACGGCGCCGTGATCCGCCGCGGCGCCTTGATCGGCATCCGGGCGACGGTCCTCGACGGGGCCGACGTCGGCGCCTCGGCGTTCATCGGCGCGGGTGCGCTCGTCACGCCCCGCACCGTCGTTCCGCCCCGGACTCTCTGGCTGGGCGCTCCGGCTCGTCAGGTCCGGGTGCTGTCCGACGCCGAGGTCGTGGATCTCGAGCACTTCCACCGCAACTACCTCGGCTACAAGCGGGAGGCGGTCGAGGCGGGGGAGGAGTGGGCAGAGTGAGCCCCCCGTACCGCGCGGTCAAGGGAACCCGCGATCTTCTTCCTCCCGAGAGCGAGAAATACGCCGCGGTCGAGTCGATCGCCCGCCAGGTGTTCGGGGGCTACGGGTACGGGGAGGTCCGAACGCCGATCCTCGAGTCCACGGAGCTCTTCTCGCGCTCGGTCGGCGAGACGACGGACATCGTCCACAAGGAGATGTACACGTTTCTCGACCGGAAGGGGAGGTCGCTGACGCTGCGGCCCGAGAACACCGCCGGCGTCGTCCGCGCCGCGCTCGAGCGGGGCATCGACCGAATGCCTCGACCTCTCCGCCTCTGGTACGCCGGAGAGCAGTTCCGCTACGAGCGTCCGCAGAAGGGGCGTTACCGCGAGTTCCGCCAGATCGGTGCGGAGATGATTGGCGTTCCCGGCAGCGCCTCCGACGCCGAGGTGCTGGTCATGCTGTTCGATTTCCTGAAACGGCTCGGGTTCACGGACCTCTCCGTGACGCTCAACTGCGTCCCGGGCGGCGCCGGACGAGAGGCGTTCGCGGAGGCCCTGCGGTCTCACGTGCGCCCTCAGGCGGGAAGGCTCGGCGAAGACGACCGGCGCCGCGTCGAGGAAAATCCGCTGCGGCTCTTCGACTCGAAAGACCCCGAGACGAAGGCGGTTCTCGAGGGCGCTCCGACGACCGTCGAGTTTCTGGACCCGGATGCGGCGGCGCACTTCGGAGAGGTCAAGGAGTTCCTCCGCGAATCCGGAATCCCCTTCACGGAGAGCTCCGCTCTCGTCCGCGGCATCGACTACTACACGGTCACCGTGTTCGAGGTCGTCTCGAAGAGCCTCGGCGCGCAGAACGCGATCTTAGGCGGCGGCCGTTACGACAACCTCTTCGCAGACCTCGGCGGACCCCCTCTGCCCGCGGTCGGCTTCGCGATCGGAGAGGACCGGCTCGTAGAGGTTGTTCCCCGAGATCCCCGCGAGCCGCGGGAGCTCTGGTACGTCCTTCCCGGCTCGGCCGAGGACTTTCCCTACGCGATGGCCGTCGCGCGCGCGCTGCGCGCCGGGCACCCGGGCGCGGTGGTCGAAACCGATCTTTCCGGGCGCGGCTTCGCGAAGGGGTTCACGCGCGCCAGCCAGATCCTCGCGGGCGACGCAGACTACCCGTTTCGGGTGTCCGAGGTGCGGGTGGTGTCCGTGGGATCGCAGGAGCGGGCGGAGCAGACCGTCAAGATCAAGACGCTCTCCGCGCGCCGCGAGGAGGCCATTCCCCTGGCGGCTCTGACGGGCGGAAGCGGGACATGAGCGGCGGCTCCGTTCCCGAAGGCCTTCCGCGGCAGCCGGCGGGGGAGCTTCGCCCCGCGGACGCCGGCCGCCGGGTTCGCCTTCAGGGATGGGTGGGGCGCCGGCGCGACTTAGGCGAGCTGATCTTCCTGACGGTCCGCGACCGTTCCGGGACGGTTCAGGTCCTCTTCGACCGGTTGCGGTGCCCGCTGGAGGCCGTCGCCGGCGCCTCGGACGCCCGCAGCGAGGACGTCGTCGAGATCGACGGCGAGGTGGCTCTGCGCGGGGAGGGCCGCGGAAACGCGGAGCAGGCGACGGGGGACATCGAGGTCATCGCGACGCGCCTCGCCTTCCTGGCGCGCTCCGACACACCCCCGTTCCAGGTGGAGGATCGCACCAACGCCGCGGAAGACCTGCGGCTCGAGTACCGGTACCTCGACTTGCGCCGGCCCGCGATGCTGCGGAATTTCGTCCTCCGCGACGAGATCGTCTTCCGCGTCCGGAAGGTCCTGCACGAGAAGGGATTTCTCGAGGTCGAGACGCCGATGCTCACGCGCTCGACGCCGGAAGGCGCGCGCGATTTCCTGGTGCCGTCCCGCGTCCATCCCGGCCAGTTCTACGCGCTGCCGCAGTCGCCGCAGATCTTCAAACAGATACTCATGGTGGCCGGCTTCGAGAAGTATTTTCAGATCGCGCGATGCTTCCGGGACGAGGACCTCCGGGCCGACCGGCAGCCTGAATTCACCCAGATCGACATCGAGATGTCTTTCCCGACCGAAGAGGACGTCTTCTCGGTCGTCGAGCCGCTGCTCGCCGATGCGTTCGCCGCCGCCGGCATCGCGTGCGAGCCGCCCTTTCCCCGTCTGACGCACGCCGAGGCGATCGAGCTCTACGGGACCGACCGCCCGGACCTGCGGTTCGGCCTGCCGCTCGTGCGTCTGGACGGCGTCGCTCGCGGCACCGGCTTCGCCCCGTTTGACAAGGCGCTCGCGGCCCGGGGCGCCGTCAGGGGCCTGCGGGTTCCCGGAGGCGCGGCGTTCTCGCGCAAGAAGCTCGACGAGCTCACCGAAGAGGCCGGGCGTTTCGGCGCCGGCGGCCTGCTCTGGGTCAAGCGCGCGGAGGGCGAGGTCGCCTCCCCCGCGAAGAAGCACCTTTCGCCCGAAGCGCTCTCTGCGGTGATCGAGGCGGCCGGCGTCGAAGAAGGCGACCTGCTGCTGATCGTCGCGGACCGCGAGAAGGCCGCCTCGGCGGCCCTGGGGGCATTGAGGCTCCGAGCCGCCCGGGAGCTCGACCTGGTGGACGAGACCCAGTATCGCTTCTGCTGGGTGACCGACTTTCCGCTTCTCGAGTGGGACGACGCGGCGGGGCGCTGGTTCGCGACGCACCATCCCTTCACGTCCCCCCGCGAAGAGGACCTCGGCCGGCTGGAGGACGACCCCGGAACGGTCCGCGCCCGCGCGTACGACGTCGTGTTGAACGGAACGGAGCTCGGCGGGGGCTCGATCCGGATCCACCGCGCGGACGTCCAGCGCCGGGTGTTTCAGTCCCTCGGCATCTCGGAGAACGAGGCGCGCGAGAAGTTCGGTTTCCTTCTCGACGCGCTTCGCTTCGGCGCCCCGCCGCACGGCGGCATCGCGCTCGGCGTCGACCGCATCTGCATGCTCGCGGCGGGCGCCTCCTCGATCCGCGACGTCATCGCCTTTCCGAAGACGACGTCCGGAGCGGACCTGATGTCGCGGGCTCCGTCGGTAGTCTCCGACGAGCAGCTCCGGGAGCTCGGCATCGCCGCCCTGCCGCCCCGCAAATCGTGAGCCCCCGGCGGCGGGCCGTGGCGTGACCTCTCAGCTTCGGCACATTCCAGCGGGTTCGGGAAACGCCTCGACGGACGTATGGATCGGCGCCGGACTCCTCGAAGCGGCCGCCTCCCGGCTCGTCTCTCCTTCGGGCCGGTTTCTCCTGGTCACCTCGGCGGGCCCGCGCGCCGCGGCGGAGCGCGTCCGGCGCGCGCTCGCCGGCAGCCTCCTGATCGACATGGAGATCGACGACCGGGAGGAGAGCAAGACGCTCGGCACCGTTTCCGGGATTGCGAATGCCGCTCTCGCCGCCGGAGTCCGGCGCGACGACGCGTTCGTCGCCGTCGGGGGTGGAGTCGTCTCCGACGTCGCCGGCTTCGCGGCCGCCATCCTCCTGCGCGGGATTCCGTGGAACGCGGTGCCGACGACGACGGGCTCGATGGCCGATGCGGCGATCGGTGGAAAGACGGGAGTCGACCACCGGGAGGGCAAAAACCTTCTGGGAGCGTTTCATCCGCCCCGGGTCGTGCTCGCCGACCCCGTGGCTCTCGAGGGGCTCCCCGAGCGGGAGTTCCGCGCGGGCCTGGTCGAGGCGGTCAAAGCGGCGTGGATCGCGGACGCGCCGCTCGCTCGGAGAACCGAAGAGGCGCTGCCGTCGATCCTGGCGCGCGACGAGGAGCCCCTCCTCGATCTTCTGGCCGGCGCGGCGGCCGTCAAGGCGGCAATCGTCGCGGAGGATCCCGGGGAATCCGACCGGCGGCGGCTCCTGAACTTCGGGCACACGCTCGGGCACGCGTTCGAAGCGTCGGGCGGATACCAGCGTCTGCGCCATGGAGAAGCGGTCGCGTGGGGGATCCGCGCCGCCCTCGACCTGTCGGTCCGCCGGACCGGCCTCTCCGACGAAGCGGCCGGAAGGGTGAAGGACCTGCTCTGTCGCCTCGGACCCTTTCCCTCGCCCGAGACCACTCCGGCGAGTCTCGAGCCGTTTCTCTCGCGGGACAAGAAGGCGACGGCGCGCGGGATCGCCGGCGTCCTGCTCCAGGAAATCGGGAGGGCGCGCGTCGAGGAAGCGATCCCCCTGCAGGAATGGCTGGACGCCGCCGCCCGCATCTCTCTGCCCTGACGAGGCTTGCCCCGGAAGGGGGCGGCAAGCCGGCGTATAATGGAGCACCGTGTCCCGCACACACTCGAGGCGACGCATCCGCCTCTTCGTGCTTCTTTCGGGCGCGCTGGTGTCGGCTTCTCTGGTTCCCCTGCTCGTTTCCGACGGCGTCCTGATCCGCCGCAACCAGCGCACACTCGAGACCCTCGAAGAGAAGTACCTCACTCGATCCTCGTCCGCGGTCGCCGACCACGTCTCCGCCTTCTACGTGTCGGCCCGCGAGCGCTTGAACACGGCGGCGGCGTCTCTGCGCGTCTCGGGGCGCCTTTCCGGCCGGGACCCGTTCAATTCCGCGGACGGACCCCGGATCCTGACGTCCGCGCTGGCCGGGCAGACGCAGCTGGTCGCGCTGCGGGGCGTCAACTTCGTGGGATCGGGCAGCTTCGTCGGACCGGACGTCCACTCCGCGGAGGTCGACTACGAGTTCCGAAAGGGCTTCGAGGCGGCGCGCGACGGCGCGCTCTACCTGGGGCGGCCGTTCCACACGCCGACGCTCGGCCACGTCGCGGTCCTCGCGGCGCCCGTGCAGGACGATTCCGGAGGCGAGATCGGCGTCGTCGAGGCATTGGTCTCGTGGCAGCCGATCGTGCAGGAGTTCCGGGACGAGGCGCGGCGGGAAGTCCAGGTGACCCTGGTCGACCGGCAGGGAGAGGCTCTGTTTCCCGAGGCTGCCCGCGGCAAAGACCGCCGCGGCCTCTCCCTCGTGCGCGACTTCGTGAAGTTTCCCGCGCGCCTGACCCGGTCCGAGCGCACCGATCACGGGGCCGTCCTGGCGTCCATCGCTCCGGTCGGCCAACCCGACTGGGGCGTTCTGGTCGAGCGGGATCGCGACCTCGCCTTCGCGTCCGTCACACGAATGGTCCGCGACACGCTTCTCTGGAGCGCCGCGGCGTTGACCGGCGCGCTCCTTCTGGGCCTCGCGTTCGCCAGGCGCCTCTCCGATCCGATCGCCAGTCTCGCGGAGTCCACGCGGGCGATCAGCGAAGGGCAGTACGGCGCGACCGTCGAGGTCCGGGGCACGGCCGAGATCGCGGCGCTGTCCGAGAGCTTCAACAGGATGAGCGGCTCCATCGAAGTCGCTTTCGACGCGGTGCAGCGGGCCGCCCGCGAGAACCACGAGCTCTTCCTGGCGTCGATCCGTGCGCTCGCGGAGGCGATCGACGCCAAGGACCCGTACACGCGCGGCCACTCCGAGCGCGTCTCGGCCTACGCCGCCACGCTCGCGCGGGAAATGGGTCTTCCCGGCGACGAGGTGGAACGGATCCGCCTGTCGGCGCTTCTCCACGACGTCGGGAAGATCGGCGTGGACGACTCGATCATCCGCAAGCCCACCGCGCTGACCGAGCAGGAGTTCGCGGCCATGAAGACGCACCCCATCAAGGGCGCCGCGATCATGTCGGCGATCCCGCAGCTGGCCGACGTCATTCCCGGGATGAAGTACCACCACGAAAAGTGGACCGGCGGCGGATACCCCGAGGGCCTCTCCGGCGAGCAGATCCCGATGCAGGCCCGCATCGTGACGGTCGCGGACACCTTCGACGCGATGACGACCACGCGCCCGTACCAACAGGCGATGGAGATCGGCTACGTCGTCGATCGGATCCGGCAATTCGCGGGTGTGCGCTACGATCCCGTCGTCGTGGACGCTTTCGTGCGGGCGTTCGAAAAAGGGGAGCTCATGCCGATCGCCACGTCGACGCCGACCATCGAAGACGAGGTCTTCCTCCAGGAGGCGCTCTGAAACGAGCGGCCGCCGGCCGATCGCTCTTGCGGGAGGGGCGCGCAAACTCTCTCCCGTCGGTTGCGGCCCTGCTGGCCGTTCTGGCCGGGGCGGGCTGTCATCGGAACGCCGGGGCGACAAAGACGTCCGCCGAGGTGCTGCTCAACGAGCGCATGGCCGCGGTGCTGCTGCGCGACGGCCGCTATCACGATGCGGAGGTCGCCTACCGCGACGTGATCCGCTCCGATCCGAAGAACCCGGAGCTGCAGGACGGGCTGGGCGTCGCGCTCATCATGCAGAGCAAAGTCCGGGAAGCGATCGACCCCTTCGACCGCGCGATCAAGCTCGCCCCGGACAAGGGGTCGTACCGCGTCCACCGGGCGATGGCGCGCATCGAGCTCGGCCGGTATCCCGAGGCGGAGGAGGACCTCAAGGTCGCCGACGGGTCGACGGTGCCGGAGGATCGATTCGACGCCCTCGTCCACCGCGGCCGGATGCGCCAGCGGCAGGGGGATTACCCGGGAGCCGAGGCCGAGTTTTCGGGCGCGCTCGCCCGCGAGCCGAAGTCCTACGACGCCCTGATCGGCCGCGGGGCCACGCGCGAAGCCCTCGGAAACTATTCCGGCGCGGCCGAGGACTTCCTCGAGGCCGTCCGTCTGCAGCCGAAGAACCCGGACGCCAACCTGCGCCTCGGCCTCGCGCTCGTCGGAATGAAGAAGATCGCGCTCGGCCGCCGGTACCTGGAGCGCACCGTCGAGCTCGATCCGGGCGGCGATGCCGGAGCGAAGGCCCGTCTGCTTCTGGAGACGACGCCGGCGTCGTAGAAGTTTTCAGCTGTCAGCTGTCAGCTCTCAGCCCGCAGATTCGGTCCGGCGAAGGGGTAAACAGGGGACCGTCCGCCGAATCAGGTGTGTCCTTTCGTTTCCCGTTTCCCGTTTCCCGTTTCCCGATCCTCACGGCCCCCGTAATATGGGCCTGCCATGACGGACACCCCCCAGGGCAGCGCGCCCGAAGACAAACCTAGGAAGTCCTTCTTTTCGAAGATCAAGCGTGGGCTCTTCATGACCCACACCGAGATCATCGAGAAGATCGGGACGGCGGTGAAGGAGAGCCTCGGATTCGACGAGTCGGTCGTCCTCGCGCTCGAGGAGACGCTCGTCGAAGCCGACGTGGGCGCGGACACCGCGGCGGCCCTGGCCGATGCGATCCGCCGCCGGACCAATCCGACGCGGCGGACGGACGCGGCGGAGCTGCGGGAGCTCCTTCGGGAGGAGATCTCGAGGTGGCTGGCGTCCGCTCCCCGCCCGGCGGCCTCCGCCGCGGTTCCCCTGGAGGTGGTGTTTCTGGTCGGAGTCAACGGTTCCGGAAAGACGACGACGACCGCTAAGCTCGCCCATCGCCATTCCGGAGAGGGGAGGTCGGTCCTTCTCGCCGCGGCGGACACGTTTCGCGCGGGCGCGATCGAGCAGCTGCAGATCTGGGCCGACCGCCTCCACCTTCCGATGGTGCGTCACCGCGAGGGGGCCGACCCGTCCGCCGTCCTGTTCGACGCTCTGGCTTCCGCGCGCGCGCGGGGCGTGTCGGTGCTTCTCGTCGACACCGCCGGCCGCCTGCACACCAAACACAACCTGATGGAAGAGCTGGCCAAAATGCGGCGGATCGCGGGCCGCGAAATCCCAGGCGCTCCCCACCAGACTCTGCTCGTGCTCGACGCGACGACCGGCACGAACGGACTCGCCCAGGCCCGGAAATTCGTCGAAGCCGCGGGCGCCACCGGTGTCGTCCTGACGAAGCTCGACGGCAGCGCGAGGGGCGGGATCGTCCTCGCCATCTACCGTGAGCTCCAACTGCCGGTCCTCTACGTCGGCGTGGGGGAGGGCATGGACGATCTCGTGCCGTTCGACCCCTCGGAGTACGCCAACGCCCTGCTCGGGGAAGATCAGGCGGCGCGCTCCGAAACGGCGGACGTCTCCGGCTCCGCCGTTTGAGCCAGGTGCCGGCTCCGAAACACCGCCCGTCCCTGCCGGCCGCCGGCGGCGGCGCGGCGGCGGCAAAAAAGGCCGACGCGGCCTGGATGGCCCGGGCCATCGACCTCGCGGAGAAGGGTCGGTACACGGTCCCACCCAACCCGATGGTGGGAGCCGTCGTCGTGCGCGGCGGCCGCATCGTCGGCGAAGGTTTCCACCGCCGCGCCGGGAGGCCGCATGCGGAGGTCGAGGCGCTCTCCCGCGCCGGCTCTCTCGCCCGGGGCGCCACGCTCTACGTGACGCTCGAGCCGTGCGCCCACCATGGAAGGACGCCTCCGTGCACGGACGCGATCCTCGCCGCACGGATCGCGCGCGTCGTGGCCGCTGTCCGCGATCTCAACCCGCTCGTGGCCGGCCGGGGGATGCGGCGCCTGTCCCGCGGCGGAGCGGCGACGTCCTGGGCCGCCCCGCCGGAAAGGCGCCGCGCCGAGAGACAGAACGAGAAGTTCCTCACGTTCATAGCGCGGCGCCGGCCCTTCATCCTGGCGAAGTGGGCGGCCACGCTCGACGGAAAGATCGCGAGCGGAACGGGAGAGAGCCGGTGGATCACGGGCCTCGACGCGCGCCGGAGATCTCTCGCGCTCCGTGAAGAGTTCGACGCCATCCTGGTCGGATCGGGGACCGTTCTCGCGGACGACCCCCGGCTCACCCGCCGGCTCGGATGGAGCGGCGGGCTGCCGCACCGCCGCATCGTGATCGACGGAAGCCTCCGGCTGACTCCGAAGGCGCGGATGTTCTCGCGTCCGACGAGCGCCCTCGTCGCGACGGCCCTTCCCGAGGGGCATCCGAGAGCCCGGGCGCTGGCGGCCGCGGGCATCGCCGTGTGGAGCGTCCCCGCGCGGAGAGCCGGCGCCGTCGACCTGGCGAAGCTGCTCCGCCGGCTCTCCGACGACGGGATCACGAGCCTTCTGGTCGAGGGAGGGGCCGCGACTCTGTGGGAGTTCTTCCGTGCCGGGCTAGTCGATCGGGCGACCGTGTTCCTCGCGCCCAGGATTCTGGGCGGGTCGGGCGCCCCGGGAGGCGTCGGAGGCGCGGGCTTCGCCCTCCCTCGCGCGCCGCGCATCGCGGATCTCGAATGGGAGCCGGTCGGAGACGACCTGATGCTGACGGGGAAAGTGTCGTGAGGATCCCCGGAGGTCGCGAAGGGACGGGATGTTCACCGGCATCGTGAGCGCGGTCGGCCGGGTGACCTTCCTGGATCCGAGAGGCGGGGGCGCACGGATCACGGTGGCGCCTCCCGCCGGGTGGGGGTCCCTGGCGCGGGGAGAGAGCGTCGCCGTCTCCGGCGTCTGCCTGACCGCGCTTGCCGCGGGCCGGTCTCTGGTCGCGGACCTCTCCTCGGAAACCCTCGACCGGTCGAGCCTCGGCGACCTGTCGGCCGGAGCCCGCGTGAATCTCGAGCGGGCGCTCGTTCACGGCGCCCGGCTCTCCGGGCACTTCGTACTCGGGCACGTCGACGGCCGCTCGACTCTCCTCGAGGCGCGTCGCGCGGGCAACTCCTGGAGGTATCGCTTCTCCGTTCCCCGCGGGCTCTCGCGTTTCATCGTCGAGAAGGGGTCCGTGGCGCTCGACGGCGTGAGCCTGACCGTCGCGGGGCGGCGCCGCGGCGACTTCGACGTCGCGGTCATTCGCGAGACGCGAAGCAGGACGACCTTCGGGCTGAAGGAGCCGGGGGACCTCCTGAACTTCGAGGCGGACGTCTTCGCGCGATACGGGGCCGCCGGCTGGCGCCGGGCGCTGCGGGCGTCGGCCCCGGCGCCGCGGCCGGCGCGATGATCCTGTACGAAGAATCTTCCGGCCCGGCCATCCGGGCGGGGGAGCTCGACCTGGGCGGCCGGCGCATCGCCGTCAGGGCGTTCGCGTGCGCGGGCGAGGTCGGGCCGCCGCCCTTCCGGTTCGACCCGGTGGAGCGCCGCCTCGTCCCGCGCAGGGCCTCGGGCGCCCTCGCCGTGGGTTCCGTCTCGTCCGGCGTCTGGACCGCTGTTTTCGCGAAGACGCCCGCGGGGCCGGCGATCGTGGAAGGCGCCGGCCGGGAAGAGGACGTCCGGGGGGCCTATCTCGCGGCCGCCGAGGGGGCGCTCGATTCCGGGAGGGGCGTCTACCTGCTGGACCCGCCGTCCGCCGGCCTTCCCCCCGGCGGAACCGCCCGGCCCGACGAACCGCCCGCGCGCGTCGCCGTCTTCACGTGGGCGCCGGGGGAAGCATCGCCGGATCGGGCGGGGCTCGACGCCGCCCGTCGCCGCGGCATCCCCGCCGGCGTGGCGTGGCCGGTGATTCCCGGCTGGACCGACGATCCCGCGTTCTTCCGCCCCTATCTCGAGGCCGCCCGCGCCGCCGGCGCCGGCTTCGCCCTCCCGCTCGCTCCGGCGGGAACGCCGGAGTTTCGGCGTCTCGCCGTCGAGGCACGCGGCGCTTTCGAGCCTGCGGCCGCGGAAATCTTCTTCGACCGGATGCACCACTCGCCCTGGGAAGAGGAGATCCCCGGGGCCGTTCAGGCGGCCGGCGCCGCCGCCCGCTTTCTGGGTCTGTCGCCACTGCCGCCCCGTCCCGCGGCGCCTTCGGAGCCGCCCGGCAACTGGCGCGCGGCCTCGAGGCTCGAAGAGGCGGCCGCCGCCTCGAAAGACGAGCACCGCGCCGCGCGCCTGCAGGCCGCCGTCCGCTGGATCGACTCCTGCGCGCGCGATCTCGGCGCCATCCATCGCGAGGGCAATTTCTCCCGCGCTTTTCCGTTCGGGCCGGAGCTCGCCCTGGAGGCCGAGTCCGCGCTGGCGGAGGCGGCCCCTTGATCGAAAGCGCCGCCGCGGCGGGGATCTACGTTCATCTGCCGTATTGCCGGTCGCGGTGCGAGTACTGCTCTTTCGTCGTGACGACGGACGCGTCTTCGCGTTCCGCCTATCTGGAGGCGCTCGAAACCGAGGCCGCTCTGGAGGCGGAGGAGGCGTCGGGGGCCAGATTCGACTCTCTCTATTTCGGCGGCGGGACGCCCTCGCACATTCCGCCGGCGGACCTCGCGCGGCTCACGCATCGGATCCGGGCCCTCTTCGACTTCGCGGCCGGCTCGGAAATCACGATGGAGGCCAATCCGGACGACGTCTCGCGGGATCTCGCCCGCCGGTGGTCCGAGGCAGGAGTCAACCGCGTCTCTCTCGGTGTGCAGTCCTTCGCGGATCGCGAGCTGTCCGCGGTGGGACGGCGGCACGACGCGGCGTCGGCGCGCTCCGCGCTGGCGGCGCTCCTCGACGCCGGCCTTTCCGTTTCCGGGGACCTGATCCTGGGGCTCCCGGAGCAGACCGAAGAGAGCTTCCGCGCCAGCGCGCGCGAACTGGCGGCATCGGGGGTCCGCCACGTCTCCGTCTATCTCCTCGAAACGGAGAAGTCGAAGATCATCGAGGAGGACCGCGCGCGGCGGCCCGAACGCTATCTCTCCGATGATTCCCAGGCCGACCTCTGGCTGGAGCTCGGGCAAACCCTGGCCGGCGCGGGGCTCCAGCACTACGAAATCTCCAATTGGGCCAGGAGCGGCGCGAGGGCGCGTCACAACGAGAAGTACTGGCGGCGGGTCCCCACGCTGGGTCTGGGTGTGTCGGCGCACGAGCTCTGGTCCGGACGGCGTCGCGCGAACGTCTCAGGGCTCCCGGCGTACCTCGACGCGCTCGCGGCGGGGCGGCGGCCGACGGCGCTCGACCGGCCGATCGACGCGGCGGAAGAGGCTCGCGAGAGGATCGTACTCGGTCTGCGGCTCGCCGACGGAGTTCCCGAACGCGAGATCGAGGACTGGATCGCCGCGGAAGGAGATTCGCGTCTCGCCGGCGATTACGCGGACTGGCGGGCGGCGGGATGGCTCGTCTCCTCGCCGGGACGGGTCCGGTTTTCGGAGCGCGGCTTTCTCGTCTCGAACGAAATCCTCTGCCGCTTCGTCTGACGATCTCCGCCGCCCGGTCGGTTAGACTCCCTTTTTTCGTTCCGGAAAGGAGCTCCGACCATGCATTTGAAACTGCGCTCTCTCGCCGCCGCCGCCGCCGGCTTCCTCCTCGCCGGGGCCGCGCTCGGGCAGTGGGCGGGCAGCGCGCACTGGAAATCGACGATCTCGATCGAAGGCGGGCCCAATCAGGCCATGCCGGAGATGTCCTCCGAGATCTGGTTGAGGAAGGACGGCCGGATGCGCATGAAGTCGGCGGTCATGGGCATGAACATGAACACCGTCAAGCAGGGAGACACGGTCTACCAGTGGACCGACGGCCAGAAGGAGGGCATGAAGATCAACGCCCAGGTGGCGGGACGCCCTCACGCCTCCGGCGACTACGCGACCCGGATCGAGGAGTACAGGACGAAGGGCCGCAAGACCGGAGCGGAGTCCGTCGACGGGCACCCTTGCGAGATTTACGAGCTGGTGACTCCGGGCGAAGGCGCGCAGAAGGAGCGAAGGGAGAAGGTCTGGCTGGCGACCGATCTGAAGAATTTCCCCGTGAAGGTCGTCATGGAATCGAACGGAATGACGATGACTTCCCGCAACGCCGACATCGACTTGACTGCCTCCGTGGCGGATTCCCTGGTCACGATCCCGACGGACGTCCAGTTCCGGGACATCTCCGAGATGATCAAGCAGGGGAGGCCGCCCGCCCAGTAATGGGTCCGGCGTCGGCAACGAGAAAGGCCCGGCGCGAGCCGGGCCTTTTCTCGTCCGAGAGACCCGCGTTCGCTCAGATGAACAGGGGAGCGAGGACGAGGGTGATGGTCGCGAGCAACTTGATCAGCACGTGAAGCGACGGCCCGGCCGTGTCCTTGAACGGATCGCCGATCGTGTCCCCGACGACCGCCGCCTTGTGGGTCGCCGAGCCCTTGCCGCCGTAGGCGCCGGTCTCGATGTACTTCTTGGCGTTGTCCCAGGCGCCGCCCGCGTTGTTCAAAAACGTGGCGACGACGATGCCGGTGATGGTGCCGACCATGAGAAGAGCGGCGACGGCTTCCGCGCCGACGCCCATGCGTTTGAAGATGAGGCCGACGGCGATCGGCGTTCCGACCGCCACGAGCCCGGGGAGAATCATCTGCTTCAAGGCGCCGCGGGTGACGATGTCGACGGTCCGGCCGTAATCCGGCTTCTCCGTTCCCTGCATGATCCCGGGGTGCTCCTTGAACTGCGCGCGCACGTCCTGGATGACGAGCGTCGCGGCGCGGCCGACGGCCTTGATCGCGAGCCCGGAGAAGAAGAAAACGAGCATCGCGCCGAGCAGGCCTGCCACGAAGACTTCGGGTTTCGCGAGGTTGACGCTCTCGAGCTTCGCCCCGTAGTTGCTCAGCTCGTCCAAGTACGCGGAGAAGAGGAGGAAGGCCGCCAGCGCGGCGGACCCGATGGCGTACCCCTTGGTCAGGGCCTTCGTCGTGTTGCCGACGGAGTCCAGGCGATCGGTCTTCTTGCGGACCTCCTCCGGCTGTTTCGACATCTCGACGATCCCGCCTGCGTTGTCGGTGATGGGGCCAAAGGTGTCCATCGCGAGAATGTAGGCGGCGGTCCCGAGCATGCCCATCGTCGCGACCGCCGTTCCGAAGAGCCCTCCGCCCGGCATCGCCCAGAGGCCGATCTTGTAGGACGAGAGAATCGCGATCGAGATCGCGATCACGGGCATCAACGTGCATTCGAACCCGATGGCGATACCGGTGATCGCGTTCGTCGCCGGTCCGGTCTGCGAGGCCTCGGCAATCTCCCGCACGGGCCGGAATCGGTACTCCGTGTAGTACTGTGTGATGAACACGAATGCGATCGAGGCCAGCACGCCGATAATTCCGCACAGAAAGTACTTCCACCAGGCGTCGGGGAGTCTCTCGTTGTACAGGAGCCACTTCGTCGCGACGAAAAAGCCGGCGATCGCGAGAGCCGAGGTGACGTAATAGCCCCGGTTCAGCGCCTGCATGGGGTCCTGGTCTTCACGCGTCTTGACGAGGAAGATTCCAACGATCGACGCCAGCAGGCCGAAAGCCCGGGCGACGAGCGGGAAGAGCATGACGCCGACAATTCCCGCGGCGAAGGGCATGTCGGCCCTCTGCGCCGCGGTGGCAAGCGTCGCGCCCAGAATCATGGCGCCGATGTTCTCGGCGGCGGTCGATTCGAA
>JBBRDK010000052.1:0-26064 GCA_038203955.1 Thermoanaerobaculia bacterium
CGTCATCGGATTCGACGCTTCCGTCAACGAATGGGTGTCCGCGTTCGTGAAGGGGCACGAGGACCGGCTCGTCGCCGTCGGGTCCGTGCACCCGCGCGAATCGGCGAACCCGGGAGAGCGCGCCGAGAGACTCTTCGACGAGCTCGGCATCCGGATGCTCAAGATCCATCCGCCGCACCAGCTGTTTTCGGCCAACGCTTACCGCGACGGCGACGACGCGCTCGGACAGATCTACGCGGCCGCGCAGCGTGCCCGAAGACCCGTCATGATCCACACGGGGACCTCGGTCTTTCCGGGAGCGCGCAACCGGTTCGCGGACCCGATGGCGGCCGACGACGTCGCGCTCGACTTTCCGGACTTGACCCTCATCCTCGCGCATGCCGGCAGGCCGCTCTTCATGCCGACGGCGCTCTTCCTCGCCCGCCGGCACGCGAACGTGCATCTCGATCTTTCGGGGATCCCGCCCAAGAAGCTGCTCGAATATCTTCCGCGTTTAGACGAGCTCGCGGACAAGTGCCTCTGGGGCACCGACTACCCGAGCCCGGGCGTCCTCTCGATGCGGCAGAACGTGGACGACTTCCTCGCCTTGCCTCTGACGGACGAGACGAAGCGCAAGATCCTCTGGGATAACGGCGCGAGGCTGGTCGCATGACCACACCGGAAAGCGAAAGCCCGGCACGGCCTTCCGGCATCGTTCTGGTGGTCGGCGGAGGAACGATGGGGCGCGGAATCGCGGGCGTGTGCGCTCTCGCGGGCTACGAGACGCTCGTCTTCGAAGCGGACGCCGCGGCACGCGAGCGCGTGCTTCCCGCTATTCGGTCCTCGTGGACGCGGGCCGTCGCCTCGGGAAGGCTCGCCGAGGCGGAGGTCCTCGCGGCGACGGCGAGGCTGCGAACCGTCGGACGGATGGAAGAGGGGGGCGGTGCGGCCTGCGCGATCGAAGCGGTTTTTGAATCCCTCCCGCTGAAGGAGCAAATCTTCGGGGAGCTCGACCGGCTGTGCGAGGGGGCGCGACTGCTCGGCAGCAATACGTCTTCCCTGTCCATCGCCTCGATTGCCCGCGCGACGGCCCGTCCCGACCGGGTGATCGGCATCCATTTCTTCAACCCGGTCGCGCGGATGCCGTTGATAGAGATCGTTCACGGCCCGGAGACCTCGGAAGCGGCGATCGCCGCCGCGGAGGCCTTCGCCGCGACCCTCGGGAAGAAGACCGTGCGCGTGCGGGACGCCCCGGGCTTCGCCACGTCGCGGCTGGGCGTCGCGCTCGGGCTCGAGGCGATGCGGATGGTCGAAGAGGGGATCGCTTCACCAGCCGACATCGACCGGGCGATGGAGCTCGGATACGGCCACCGGATGGGGCCGCTCAAGACGACGGACCTGGTGGGTCTCGACGTCCGCCTCTCGATCGCCGAGGCGCTGGCCGCCGGGCTCGACCCGGTCCGCTTCGCGCCGCCGCGGATCCTCCGCGAACTCGTCGCGGAAGGCCGGCTCGGAAAGAAATCGGGGCGGGGCTTTTTCCGCTGGGAAGGTGAGGAGGCGAAGGAGGAGTAGCTTCAGCTGTCAGCTTTCAGTCGTGAAGTGCGGATGGGGCCGGACAACGGACAACTCATCACGGAGAAGCGACCATCGATCACTGAGAACCGATCGCTGATCGCTGATCGCTGATCGCTCTCCTCACACATCGCTCAGATCGAGCAGCTTCGGAATCGGCGGACGAGCGGCGGCCCGGACCGGCGGCGCGGTCTGCCGGTCGGAAAGAAGCCGCGCCGTGACCAGGAGAATGATGAAGGCGACCGCGATCTCCGCCGCGAAGAACGACGTCGAAAGCCGGTGATAACGGTCGAGCAGGATCTTCGACGGGTCGTTGGCGGGCAAGCGGTCGATCAGCCCCGGCGCCTCGGTCCGGATTTTGTCGATTGGCGGGATGAGGAGCTTTTCGATCACGACGGCGGCGATCATCCCGAGAACGGGCGCCCGGGTCAGGAGAGATTTCTGAAGGCGCGGCGCCGCCGACCAGCGGCCGAGAAGCCAGGAGGTCAGAAACAGCACGGCGAAGCTCGCCTCGGCGAACCAGCAGGCGCGCGTCAGGATGGGGCTTTGAAGGGCGCCGGCGAGGTCACGGGTCGGCAGCACGCGAAAAGCCGCGGGGGCCACGGCGGCGCCGAAGAAGAGCGGCGGGCCGATCGCCAGGGCGAGCGCGAACAGGTGCGCGGCGAGCACGAGCGAGAAGAGGCCCGCGGAGGGAGGGCGAGGAGCCATCGGAGCGGGAATCATGGCCGGTCTTTGTCCGCTCCCGATCGAGTTGACCGCGGGGTACCGCGGCCGTCTCGCTCCCGTTGGTCGCTCGGCTCCCGATCGAGTTGACCGCGGAGTAACGCGGCCGTCTCGCTCCCGTTTCCCGGATCGTCTCCGGGCCCCGGCGCGTACTCGGCCGTCACCGCCGGAACCAGGCCCGCGGCATGAGCGCGATCGAGCAGGAGCTGGACCGCGCGGCGTCCCTCCGGGCCATAAGAGCGGGTCCACTCGTTGACGTACATGCCGACGAAGCGGTCGGCCTTGCGTGGATCGAGCCCGCGCGCGTACTGCATCGCATGCGCCAGGGCCGCATCCCGATGCGAAAGGCCGTACTCGATCGAGCGGGACAGCGCGCGGGAAATGCGCGCCACGCGTTCCGGACCGAGATCCCGCCGCACGACGTTGCCCCCCAGAGGCAGCGGTAGCCCGGTCTCCTCTTTCCACCAGCGCCCCAGGTCGACGACTTCCGTGAGCCCTTCGTCCGCGAACGTGAGCTGCCCCTCGTGGATCAGGACCCCCGCTTCGAGCTCTCCGTCCCGCACGCCCTCCAGGATCGTGTCGAACCGGCGGAGCTCGGTGCGCGCGCCGGGGGCCCAGAGGGAGAGCGACAGGGCGGCGGTCGTGCGCGCCCCCGGGGAGGCGACCAGCACCGCGCCGGACGCGACCTCCTCGCGTGTCATCGGCCTCCGCGACACGAGCACCGGCCCATACCCGTCACCGAACGAGGCGCCGTGCGGAAGGAGCAGGTATCGGTCCGCGAGAAACGCATACGCGTGGAAGGAGACGGCGGTCACCGCCAGCTCGCCTGAGAGCGCGCGCCGATTGAGGGACTCGATGTCCGAGAGCTCGTGATCGAACGAGAGCCCTTCGGTGTCGACCTTGCCTTCGGCGAGCGCGTAGAACATGAAGGCGTCGTCGGAGTCGGGACTGTGGGCGAGCGTGATGCGATCGGCGTCTGTCACGCGGCGATTCTATTTCGGCAGCGGGTCGCCGCGGAGAGAAGCCGCGCGGCTGGAGAAGCGGTCATCCGCCGCGCGCGTGAGAGGCGCGGAGCGTTCTCGCTCACGCGCGTCCGACGCCTCTTCTTCCTTGACTTCCTCCATGCGGAAGCTGAGAATGAAGAAAGTTCTTTTTGCAAGAAATTTTTGTTGTGTTGTATGAGGAAACTTCTAAAATGAAAACGCCGGGTGGGTTGCAGCCCAACCGGCGATTTCAGGAACGTATGCGCGATCAATCATTCGGCAGCGACAGACTGAGGGCGACACGCCCCTCCACGGGGGCGGCAAAATTAGCATCTCGCCCGCAGGCTGTCAATCGGCTGTCGGGAGGGAGGTGACATCATGGCTACCAAGAAGAAGGCCGCTTCCAAGAAGGGCGGTTCCAAGAAGGCGAGTTCGAAGAAAAAGAAGTAAGTAACTCAAGTACTTACGATTCTTTCCAGGGGGCCTTCGGGCCCCCGATTTTTTTGTCTTTTTTCTCTTTTGCCTGTCCTCATTTGAGACCGCCCCGGCTTTCTCCCGGACCCTCGCGGCGGCGCCCCTATATCTGAATTGTTATAGTTGAGCCATGTCGCTCCCTCACGTTCTTCTCGGCCTGCTGTGGACGAGTCCCAGCACCGGCTACGACCTCGCGCGCTCTCTCGGCGAGGACGTCGCGCCTCTCTGGCGCGCGGAGATCTCGCAGATCTACCCGGCTCTCGCCCGCCTCCGACGGGCCGGCTTCGTCCTGTTGAGGGTGCTCGGCCCCCGGCGCGGGCCCCGGAGAAACCTCTACCGGATCACCGCGGCCGGCCGGAGGGAGCTGAAGCGCTGGCTCTCGGAGCCCTCCCCGGCTCCCTCCTCCAAGGACGAGGGACTCACCCGGATCGCCTTCCTCGAAGCCCTCCCGGCGGCGGAGCGGCGGGCCTTGCTCGCCCGATACGAGCGGACGATCGCGGAGGAAATCCGGCGCCTGCGCGACAGCGCGCCGCCGGACGGCTTTCTCCGGGAGGCCCGCCGCGGGGCGATCGAGCGCCTGGAGGCGACCCGGCGGTGGGTGCGCGCTCTCGCGGGCGAATCGACGGGGGTCCCCGCCGCCGCGGCCCCCGCCTCGCCGCAGAAGAAGAGATGACCGGAACCGGGACGCTGGCAGCCGTCGTGCCCGCGGCGGGACGCTCGCGGCGCATGGGGCGCGAGAAAGTCCTCCTCCCCTTCGGGGGGTCGACCTCCCTCGAAACGATCCTCCGGACTCTCGCGTCGGAAGGCGTGGGCGACGTCGCCGTCGTTCTCCGCCCGGATCTCGAGGAAGCCGCCGCGAGGGCGCGCGAGGCCGGCGCGCGCGTGCTCTTCAATCCCGATCCCGATGGAGACATGGCGGAGTCGATTCGGATCGGGCTGACCGGAATCTCAGCCTCGGCGGAGGCGATCTTCATCTGGCCGGCGGATCACCCGGCCGTGGATCGAGCCACGGTCGCCGCCCTCTCCGCCGCGGGCGGCGAGGCAGGCATCTGGATTCCGACGTGGAGGAATCGCCGCGGGCACCCCGCCCTCCTGGGCCGCGCGCACGTCCCCGCCGTCTTCGCGCTGCCGCCGGGCGAAGGCCTTCGGGAGCTCTGGCACGCGCGCGGCGAGGGCGTGCGGGAGCTCGCGGTCCCAGACCCGGGGGTGATCGCGAACATCGACACGCCCGAACAATACGAGGCGGCGTTGCGGGACTTCCCGAGCGTATAAGTCCCGGCTCGCCTCCTGCCGGAGTCTTCTCAACGCCAGGGTCAGGACGCGAGCCGGCGCGCTCCTCCCCTCTCCACCCGCGACAGCGGGGGGAGAGGAAGGGTGAGGGGGGCGAGCGACAGCAAGGGCTGAATCACCAGAGCAACCACGCCTTACCCCAACGCTCTCCCCCGGACGCGGGCAGAGGGAGATGGCCGGCAACCCTCTCCCCGGGCGGTGTCGATCCAGTTCCCCCGCGCGAGACCAGCGGCGAAACGATTTCCCGGGCGTATGATCTGACCCTTCTCCCGAGGAGGTTCCCAATGGCCGACGACTCTCGATCCGGCTTCACGCGGCGCGACCTCGTCCGCGGAGCCCTCGTCGGAGCGGTCGCCGCCACCGCCGGCGCGAAAACACCGGCGCAAGCGGACCGCGCGATCGGTCCGGGGGCGGTCCCGATCACGCTCCAGATCAACGGAAAGACGCACCGTCTGACCGCGGAGCCCCGCGTCGTCCTGGCGGACGCCCTCCGGGACCGGCTCGGGTTGACCGGGACCAAGGTGGTATGCGGCCGCGGGGCCTGCGGCGCGTGCACGGTCCTGATCGACGGAGACCCGGTGTGCTCCTGCCTGCTGCTGGCGGCCGAAGTCCAGGGCCGGAAGATCACGACCATCGAAGCGCTCGCGAGCGACGGCCGCATGCAGCCGATCCAGGAAGCCTTCGTCGCGGCCGACGCCCTCCAGTGCGGCTTCTGCACCTCGGGCATGGTGATGTCCTGCAAGGCGCTCCTCGACCGCACGCAGAAGCCCACGCGCGACGAGATCCGGCACGCGGTCTCCGGCAACCTCTGCCGCTGCGGGACCTACCCCCACGTCTTCGACGCGGTTGAGCGCGCGGCCGGAATCCGCACCGCCGAGGGCCGCGAGCAACCGCGGGACGGGACCCCCGTTTTCTCGACGCTCGCCGACTCCCGGCCGTTCGCGAGCGACCAGCGAGTCGATGCCGGCGTGGCCGAGGCGCTCGACTTCGAGGAGGCCTGAGATGGGCAAGGACAAGCTGCGGCTCGGCTTCAACGGGCGCTTCGAGGAGAAAGACGTCGAGATCGCGGCGGGCGATCCGGCTCCCTGGGATCCCTCGCAGAAGTTTTCTATCCTGGGGGCGAGGACTCCGCGGCTCGATGCGCGAGCGAAGGCCACGGGAGCCGCCCGGTACTCGATCGACGTGCGCCTGCCCGGAATGCTTTACGCCCGGGTCCTGCGCAGTCACGACCCCGCGACGGTGATCCGCTCGCTCGACCTCTCCGCCGCGCGGAAAATGCCGGGGGTCCACGCCGTGCTCGCGATCGCGAAGCCCGGGGACACTCTCCGGTTCGCGGGGCAGGAAGTCGCGGCGGTTGCCGCCGACACGCCGGAGCGCGCGCTCGACGCGATCGGTGCGATCCGGGTGGAGTACGACGCGCGGCCGTTCGTCGTCGAGATCGAGAAGGCGCGAGCCGACGGGGCCCCGCTCGTGTTCGAGGGCAAGGTCGAGACGAAGACTTCGGCCGGCGACGCTCCGGGGGCGAAGAAGGCCCTTCCGAGGAAGGGAAACGTCCAGGGGCCGCGCGCCTCCGACAAGGGCAACGTGGAGGAAGGATTTCGGAAAGCGGACGCGGTCGTCGAAGGCACGTATTCGACGCAGGTCCAGACGCACTCCGCGCTCGAGACGCACGGCGTCGTCGCCAGGTGGGAGGGGGACGAGCTGACCGTCTGGGCCTCGACCCAGGGAATCTTCTCCGTGCGGGAGGAGCTCTCTCAGACGCTGAATGTCCCGCTCTCGAAAGTGAACGTCATCACCGAGTACATGGGCGGCGGCTTCGGCGCGAAGTTCGGCGCAGGGGTCGAGGGCGTGACGGCGGCGAAGCTCGCGAAGGAGGCCGGCGCGCCGGTCAAGCTCTTCCTCGACCGCAAGGAGGAGCATCTCGCCGTCGGGAACCGCCCGTCCTCCGTGCAGTGGGTGAAGGCGGGCGCGACGAAGGACGGAAAACTGACGGCCCTGCAGCTCGTCGTGCACGGCGGCGGGGGCACCAACGGCGGGACGGGAACCTCGGGGCCCCTCAAGAACGTGTACGCCTGCGACAACGTGAAGACGGAGGAGTTCGACGTCTTCACCAACTCGGGCCCCTCGGCGGCGTTCCGCGCGCCCGGTCATCCTCAGGGCGCCTTCGCCCTCGAAGCGACGATGGACGAGCTGGCGGCGCGGATCGGGATGGACCCTCTCGAGTTCCGGCTGAAGAACGATCCTTCGGAAGTCCGGCGGGAGGAGTTCCGGATCGGCGCGGAGAAGATCGGCTGGGCCGCGCGCGACGCGCGGCGGCGCGTGCCGGACAACCCGGCCCTCCGGCGAGGCGTCGGCATGGGCGCGGCCATCTGGTACAACACCGGCGGCACGGGGCCGAAGGCGACGGTCACCATCCACAAGGACGGGTCCGCGGAAGTCGTGCACGGCGTGCAGGACCTCGGCACCGGGGCCCGGACGATGGTGGGCATCGTGGCTGCGGAAGAGCTCGGCCTCCCGCTCGAGAAAATCGCCGTGCGCATCGGCGACACCCGGATGCCCTACGGGCCGGGCTCCGGCGGCTCGACGACGACGCCGTCCACGGCACCGACGATCCGCGCGGCCGCGTGGCAGGCGAAGAAGAAGGTCGCCGCCGCGGTCGCCGCCGCGTGGAGAGTGGCGGAAGAGGCGGTCGTCGCGAGCACGGCCGGATTCTCGATGAAGGGCGATGCCGGCAAACGCCTGTCCTGGAAAGAAGCGTGCGGGCGCCTGCCCGAAGAGGGCGTGTCGGCGACCGCGTCGCGCGCCGAGAATCATGCCGACGCGTGGAAGCGGTTCACCGCCGGCGCGCAGTTCGCCGAGGTCGAGGTGGACGTCGAGACGGGTCTCGTCCGCGTCCGGAAAGTGGTCGCGGTTCACGACTGCGGCCTCGTCGTGAACGCGTTGACGGCCGAAAGCCAGGTGCAGGGCGGCATCATTCAGGGCATTTCGTACGCGCTCTACGAGAATCGGATCCTCGACCGGGCGACGGGACGGATGGTCAACCCGAACGTCGAGCAGTACAAGATCGCCGGCGCGATGGACGTCCCCGAGATCGACGTGACGTTCCTGCCCGTTTGGGACGGGGTCAACAACACTCACTCGGTGGGGATCGGCGAGCCCGCGACGGTGCCGACCGCGGCGGCCGTCGCCAACGCCGTTTCGCACGCCATTGGCGCGCGCATCCGGAGCCTGCCGATAACTCCCGAATCCGTGATCGCGGCCATGGACGGGAAGGCCCGCGTGGCCGCGGCCGCTCCAACGCGGGAAGGAGGCCGGGCATGAAGACCTTTACGCTCCTTCCGGTGCGGTCGCTCGCCGAGGGGGCGCGGGAGTCCGCCCGACCGGGCAGCATCCTCAAGGCCGGAGGCGTGGACCTCCTCGACCGCATGAAGGAGGGGCTCGAGACTCCCGACCGCGTCGTGTCAATCGCCCACGTCCCCGGCCACGACGGCATCGAGATCGGGCCGCCGGCGCGCATCGGGGCTCTCGCGACCCTCGCGCGCCTCGACACCCACGCGGAGCTGCGGCGCGTGTATCCGGCGCTCGCGGACGCGGCCGGCGGCGCCGCGACGCCTCAGATCCGGAACATGGCGACTCTCGGCGGCAACCTGGCCCAGCGGCCGCGGTGCTGGTATTTCCGTCAGGCGGAGTTCGACTGCAGCAAGAAGGGTGGAGCCCAGTGCTTCGCCTTGAACGGGGAGAACCGGTTCCACGCGATCTTCGACACCGACGTCTGCTGCTGCATCCATCCCTCCGCCACCGCCGTGGCTCTCCTCGCGTACGGAGCGCGGTTGGACACGGTCGGCACGCGGGGAAAGCGGTCGATTCCCATCGAGGATTTCTTCGTCGCGCCGCGGGAAGACCCGACGCGCGAGAACCAGCTGGCGGCGGGCGAAGTGATCGAGGCGGTCGTCCTGCCCGCGCCGGCACCCGGCTCGCGATCGGTTTACAAGAAGTTGAAGGAGAAGGAGTCGTTCGACTGGCCTCTCGTCGAGGCCGCCGTCTCCGTGACGGTGTCGGGAGGGACGATACAAGACGCGCGCGTCATCCTCGGATCCGTCTCCCCCGTTCCCCGGCGCGCGAAGGGCGCCGAGAAGATCCTGGCGGGCGCGCGGCCGTCTCCCGAGCTCATCGCCCGGGCCGCCGAGGCCGCCGTCGCGGGAGCCACCCCCCTTTCGCAGAACGCGCACAAGGTGCGGCTCGCCCGCGTAATGGTGGAGCGCGCCCTCCGCGAGGCCCTCGCCTGAACGACGACCCGCTGGCGGCGATGCGCCGTTTCGCGAAGCCGATTCGCGACGGCGCCCGGGAAGCGGACCCCTTCCTCTGCCGCCACCTGCGCACGAAGACCTGGTACGTGCCGGACTCGTTTGCCGAGCGGGACGTGTCGAGATCGTCTTCGACGGCGCAGTACTGGTGCCTGAAGACGATGCGCTCCGACGGCCCGGACGGCGCGCTGGCCCTTCCCGAGGAGTGCACCGACGAGCGAGTCTGCTTCGAGCCGTCCGTCGGGACCGTGAAGGATTCGTGAAAAGAGTCGTCAGTTGTCAGTTTTCAGTAGTCAGTTCGGATCCGAACTGAAACAAATTACTGATTACTGATCACCGAAAAAATAGCGCAGCTATTTCTTCTTCAACTCCATCAGCACCTGGCGGGCGACGGCCTTCAGCGTGTCGAACACGCCCACTCCCGTGGGCGCGGTCGCCTCGAACGTGGGCTCACCCTTGATGTTCAGCTGGCGGTACATCTCGTCGCTCGGCACCGCCGTCGGCAGGTCCCGCTTGTTGAACTGGAGGACGTACGGGATCGCCGAGATGTCGTAGCCCTGGTCCTTGAGGTTCTTGTCCAGGTTGCGGATCGACTCCGCATTTGCCTCCATGCGCGCCTCCTGGGAGTCGGCGACGAACACGACTCCGTCGACGCCCTTCAGGATGAGCTTGCGCGAGGCGTCATAGAAGACCTGGCCGGGAACGGTGTAGAGGTGGAACCGGGTCTTGAAGCCTTTGACCGTGCCGAGGTCGAGCGGGAGAAAGTCGAAGAACAGGGTCCGGTCCGTCTCCGTCGCCAGAGAGATCAGTTTCCCCTTGGCGGCAGGATTCGTCCGATCGTAGATGTACTGGAGGTTCGTCGTCTTGCCGCAGAGGCCCGGCCCGTAATAGACGATCTTGCAGTTGATTTCCCGCGCCGCGTAGTTGATGAAGGTCATGGCTCGAGGGGGACGATCCCTGTGGGGTCCGGGATCACTCCGAAAACAGCCGGTCGATGTCGTCGTCCGTGATCTCAGAGAACGGCGACTCGAACTCCACGCTCAGGTTCGACTTCTCGCGGGCCGCCTTCTCCGTGATCTCCTCGAAGATCCGGTCGAGCTCGGACGTCGCCCGGCGGACCCGAAGCCGCACGAGCCCGAGGGACGAGCGCTCGTCAAAGATCACGACGAGGATGACGCGCTGCGCGACGATGGAAATGTGGATGTTGTCCTTCTCCCCTTCGTGGAAGAGGATCGAGAACTCCTTTTCGCCGATTAGCCGCGCCAGACCATCGGTCGCCGCCACGTTGCCCGCGGTCAGCGAGGCCAGGGAGGTCGTATCGAGGTCGGTCATGTCTCCCATCGCCGCGATCTGCTGGCCGTTCTTGTCGATCAGGAACACCACGTTGGCGTTGGAGTCCTGCCGGAGACGCCCGAGCGCGTCCTTGATCTTCTGAAATTCCTCGTCATACAGGACGAGGTCCGGCGTGCTCATTTTTGCGTTGTCTTTCGTGTGAAAACTCAATTCTACAACGGGGTGAGTTTTTAGTGATCAGTTTTCAGTAATCAGTCCGCGCCCGAAGCCCTTGGAAGGCCCGCAGGGGGCCGGCGGATTCGTGCGAACGGCTCGAATCGGATCTCAGGACTGACGACTGAGAACTGAGAACTGAGAACTCATCTTCACTCCAGCTCTCTCCGGTTTTCGAGCGAGCGCGCTATCGTCACTTCGTCTGCGTACTCGATGTCGCCGCCGACGGGGAGACCGAACGCGATTCTCGTCACGCGGACACCGGTCCCCTTGAGGCGTCGCGCCAGGTAGAGAGCGGTGGCTTCGCCTTCGACGTTCGGGTTCGTCGCCAGGATCACCTCCGTGACGTCCGGTCCGACGCGTCGAATCAGGCCCGCGGTGTCGATCTCATCCGGCCCGATCCCTTTCAGAGGCGAGAGCGCGCCCCACAGGACGTGGTACCGGCCTCGAAACTCCCGCGTCTTCTCGATTGCCGCGACGTTGCCGGGTTCCTCGACGACACAGAGGACGCTCGAGTCGCGCTCCGGGTCCGAGCACACCGGGCACGGATCGGTCTCCGTCAGCGTGTTGCAGTTGGAACATCGCTTGACCGCACCGCGGGTCTCGGAGATCGTGCGGGCGAGACGCTCCGACTCCTCGGGCGCGGATCTCAAAAGGTAGTACGCGAGCCGGGCGGCGCTCTTGCTGCCGATTCCCGGCAGCCGCTGCAGCTCCAGGGCGAGTCGCTCGAACGCCCGGGGAACGCCGCTCATCGAGAAGACGGGAATCGGGAGCCGAGCGACCAACGGGAGCGAGACGGCCGCGGTACTCCGCGGTCAACTGGCTCCCGGCTCCGAGTCCCCCTCACCTTCCGCCCATCATTCCGCCGAGCATCGACGAGGTCTTCTTCTGGACGGCCTCATCGACCTGGCGCGAGCCGTCGCGGAAGGCTGCGAGCACCAGGTCCTGGAGCGTTTCAACGTCGTTAGGGTCCACGCACGCGGGGTCGATCGTCACCGACAGCAGCTCCTTGGTTCCGGAGAGGACGATCTTGACCATCCCGCCGCCCGACGCCGCTTCGACCTTCAACGCATCGAGCTCGGTCTGCATCTTCGATTGCATCGCCTGGGCCTGCTGCATCATTTTCTGGATGTTCATCCGCGATCCTCCTCCTCCTTCACATCGGTCAGCTCCGCCCGAAAGAGCTCCATTGCCGAGCGCACGACGGGATCGGTCTCGGCCCGGTTGCTCGCTCTCTCCCGGGACAGCGCCTCCCTGGGCACCTCGCGCGCGACCTGGCCGAGGTCTCCATCGGCGGGAGGGCCGGTCTTCAGGACCACGCGCAGCGCCCGCCCGAAGGCCTCCCTGGCGGCGTCGCCCAGGAGCTTGCGGGTCGCGGACTCTTCGAGCGCCTCTTTCGCCGCCGCCTTGTCGATGCCGAATCGGAGCACGAGCTCGTCGCCGGCCACGGAAATGGACTGCGCGAGGCTCGCCTGCGCGGCGGCGATGCGGCGGCGGGACTCCAGGATCTGGTGGAAACGCGTCAACGCGGCCGAATCGTCGGAGGGGCGAGGCGTCTCCGGCTCCGGCTCGCGCTCCATCTCGACCGGGACGATCGACAGGATGCGGGCTCCGCCACCGGCGGGGCGCGGGGGGACCGGCGCCGGCGCGGCCGCAGCCGGCGAGGCCGAGGGACCGGTGCGCGCCGCCGAGCCTCCGCCCGCCAGGAGGTCCTCGATCGACTTTAAGCGCGGAAGCTCCGCCAGACGGAGGACGAGCATCTGCAGAATGAGGCCCGCGTCGTCGGCGCGCCGGGTCAGGGCGTCCGCGTCGATGGCCAGCGCCATCCCCCGGAGGAGGTTCTCATAGGGCATGGAGCGTGCGAGCGCCTCGAATCGGGGGCGGTCCGCGGGGGCCGCGTCTGCGGGCGCACCGGCGGCGACCAGCAGCAGCGTCTTCCAGAGCTTCAGAAGCTCCTTGAAGATGTGCCGCGGGTCTTCTCCCCCGTCGAGGAGCCGGCCGAGCGTCGCGATCGCGGCCGCGCGGTCGCCGGTCGCGATCGACGAGTACACGCTCTCCAGGAGCTCGCGGTCGACCAGCGCGAGGATGGCCCCGACGTCGGCCTCCCCGATCGTGCTCTCTCCTCCCGCGAGGGAAGCCGCCTGATCGAGGAGAGAGAGGCCGTCCCGCAGGCTTCCCTCGGCGGCCGACGCCAGCAGAGCGAGAGCGCCCGGAGCGATCCGGATCTTCTCGGCGGCGGCGACCCGCGCGAGTTGTTCCTGGATTTCGGCGATCGTGAGGGCCTTGAACCCGAACCGCTGGCAACGCGACACGATGGTCGGCGGAATCTTGTGGAGCTCCGTAGAAGCCAGGATGAAGCGGGCGTGCGGCGGCGGCTCCTCGAGGGTCTTCAACAGAGCGTTGAACGCCTCCGTCGTGAGCATGTGGACTTCGTCGATGATTGCGATCCGGTAACGGTCCCGCTGGGGGGCGTAGCGCACCGTCTCGATGAGCTCCCTCGCGTTCTCGATCTTCCGATTCGAAGCCCCGTCGATCTCGTGGACGTCGAGAGACTCGCCGCGAGCGAGGATCTCGCGGCAGGACGCGCACTCGCCGCACGGCGTCACGGTCGGCCCCTTGTCGCAGTTGAGTGCCCGCGCCAGAAGCCGCGCCGTCGACGTCTTCCCGACGCCGCGCGGCCCGGTCAGAAGGTATGCGGGAGCAACGCGCCCTTCGGCGATGGCGTTGGACAGCGTCCGGGCGATGGCCTCCTGGCCGATGAGATCGGCGAAGAGGCGGGGGCGCCATTTTCTCGGGAGCGACAGGTGGTCGTTCATAGGCATTGACATAAATATGAGAGTCCGGCGGCCGAAGATGGATTCAGGTTGACCTGCGGCGCACGGTGGCGCCTCCTGATCGCTGCTTCCTTCCGGACCTGACGAGGTTCGGAGACTTCCGTCGCACAGGGCCCGAACCCATCTTCGGCCGCCGGAAAATTCATTCTAATCGCTAGTTCTCAGTTTTCAGTTTCGAGTCTTCAGTTTTCATGCGGGTGGAGGGGTTCGTCAGAGTCGGATCAGATGCGGCCCGAGACCCTTCCTTCCACAGCAGCCAGATGAGACCGAGGACGACGGCGAATCCGGCTGCCAGATCCGTGTCGTGCAGAGCGCCGGGGGGCAGCTGCGGCCAGAGGCCTCGTTCCGCCAGGAGGCTGAACCCGAGAGAAAACAGCCCCAGCGCGACGAGCAGGGCGGCGATCCACCCCGGCAGCCGCGGACGCGTCATCCCCGCCCGGAGCGGGATCGGACGAAGGCCACCACCGCGCGCGCCAGGGCGGGGGGCACCTCGCAGGGCTTCAACATCTGCAGGGTCTTTCCGGTGGCTCGATAGCTCGTGAGGAACTTTCCGCACGGCGGACAATCTTCGAAGTGGTGCTCGAGGTGCCGGCGATCCTCTTCGGACATCGCGCCGCTCTCGTAGTCGAGGAGGCAGTCGAGGATCAGCTTCTGACAGGTGATCTCATCGTGGCCGTCTTGCGCGGCGCCGGCCTTTTCCGTCTCGCCGCACGGATCGCACTCGTCCGATGACATCGAATCGGGAGCAGGACTTGAAGGTTCGTTCGGGTCTTTGAGATTCATTGCGAGTCTCGGGAGGTGGGAAGAATCGTCTGCGTTTCGGAAAAGCCATGCATTCGGCGGGACACCCTGGCCGTGAGGCAAGTTGTGCTCATCGCGTCGCCTCCGCCGCCACCCGTTCGGGCGGGCTCGAAATCTCCGCCAGCCTCTGACGGACGTAGAGCCGCGCGCGATGGAGGCGTGACTTGAAGGCCGGGATCGAGATCTCGAGGATCTCGGCGATCTCGACCGGCGCCATCTGCTCGACGTCGTTCATCCAGATCACGTCCCGATAAGCCGGCGGGAGCTCGGCGATGAATCCTTCGGCGCGACCCGCGAGCTCCCGGAGCGCCGCGTCGTCGTCCACGGGGATGCCGCCGTCGGGAAACTCGGCCGCCAGATGGCCGTCCGACTGGAACCGCGGGAGGTAGTCCTCGATCGCGACCGTCGGAAGAGAGGGACGCCGGCGGGCCCGGCTGTACGCCGTGTTGAGCGCCACCCGGTAGAACCAGGAAAAGAACTTCTTCGTGTCGTCGAAGGTGCCGATCTTCCGGTAGAGCGTGAGGAAGGCGTCCTGCGTGGCCTCCTCGGCGTCCTCGGCGTTTCGGAGGACCCCATAGGAGAGGGAGTACACCCGGGCGTGGTACCGCTCGACCATGCGCTCAAACGCGTCCGGGTCGCCCGCCTTGATGCCGCGGACCAGGTCGAGGTCGGTAGTTTCCTGCCCTTCACTCATAGACTTACGCCGGCCGGTCTCATGAAGGTTCGGATTCTATGCCCTGAGGGGGACGGGATCGGGAAACGGGAAACGGGAAACGGGAAACGGGAAACGAAGGAATGAAATCAATTCCGCCTCGAGACCGCTGCCCTCTCCGAGGCCGGGGTTGGGGAGAGTCTCCATGGCTCCCTCCTCGCGGAGCAGATTCAAGAGTTCGCGGAGTGAAGGAAGGACCAGGGAGCATCTCTCGACTCGCCGGGCGAGGTGTCATATCTTTGGCGGCCCCGGAGAGGTGTCCGAGTGGCTTAAGGAGCACGCTTGGAAAGCGTGTGTGCCGCAAGGTACCAGGGGTTCGAATCCCCTCCTCTCCGCCATAGCTGCGTTCTGCGTGGCTTGCGCTCGACATGCCGCCCCGGACTCTCAACTTCCCGCGGCAATCTCCTTCAGGTTGTCCCAGGAGTAGATTCCGTCGTTGTGCCGGTCCGCCCAGTCGATCTGGAGCGCGTAGCCGCCGACGCGGCGGTGCGCGACGACCTGGAAGGAGAGCGGCGTGTACGGCCGGTCGGGACCCTTGTAGAGGTTGCCCATGATGTCCCGCTCGCCCTTGCACATTGCGCAAGGGCAGGCCCGGCGCAGCGCCTCGAGCGAAATGTAGGCCTCCTTCCCGTCCGGCCACACCAGGGCGAGCTCGTGACCCACGATCATCACGTCCCGCGCGGCCTCGTTCGCCATGGATTCTCCTTCGCCACACCGCGGCGTCCCCATCTTATCGGCGAGTCCCACGGGCTCCCTCACACGACTCTTTCAAGGGCCCTGATCGTCGGCTCCGCCAAAACGGGTGACTTAGTTGGGGGCCCTCAAGGCGGCGTGATCGTCAGCTTCGCGAAAATACAAACCTACCTGCAGGACTCTTCACCGCAACCCTCTACCCGAGCCCGGGGCGAGGGAGGGCTTCGCCACGCTCGTGGCTAAGCTCGTGAGAGCGAGCGTCAGCGAGCGGAAGCGACGGATGGCGACGGTTCTATTCGTATCGAAGGGCTTCGATCGGGTCGAGGCGCGAGGCCTTCACCGCGGGGTAGAGCCCGAAGAAGATGCCGATCGAAACGGAAACGAGGAGACCCACGAAGATCGCCCAGAGAGGCGTCTCCGCCGGCAGCGCCTCGAAGACGCGCTTGACGATGGCGGGGACCGCGATGCCGACGCCGACGCCGATCGCGCCGCCGAGAAGCGAGAGGGTCGTCGCCTCGGTCAGAAACTGGAGGACGATGTCTCTTCGGAATGCCCCGACGGCCTTGCGCACGCCGATCTCGCGTGTGCGCTCCGTCACCGACACCAGCATGATGTTCATGACGCCCACGCCGCCGATAACGAGCGAGATGAAGGCGATGAACACCATGGCCAGGGTGATTCCGCTGGTGATTCCCTGGAAGCTCTCGATCATCTTATCCGGCGTGACGATTCCGAAGTCATCGGGCTTGTTGAAGGGAACGTGCCGCCGGGTTCTCAGGATCGCGGTGGCTTTCTGGATGAGCGCGGGGACCTGGTCGGGCCGGTGCGGGATGGTGGCGATCCGCAGTGCGTCGCCGTTGCTTCCTCCGGTCTTGATCCAGGGAAACCGCCGGTCGAAGGTCGTGATCGGAATCAGGAGGATGTTGTCGTTCGACTCGCCAAACATCTTCCCCTTCTTTTCGAGCACGCCGATGACGACGTAGTTGTCGTGCCCGAGCTGGATCCTCTTGTCCATCGGGTCTTCGCGCGGGAACAGGCGCTCGCGGATCTCCTCGCCGATCACGACGACGTCGCTCGCGTGGTCGATGTCCGTGTCGGTGAAGAACCGCCCCTGCGCGACGAAGCGATTCGTGGCGATCGAGTAGTCCGGCACAACGCCGAAGATCCGTGGCGACCGCAGCTCCGCGTCGCGATGTTTGGCGTGGAATTCCGTGTTGTCCCACAGATATCGCTGGGGAGAGACGGCGCGCATCTCGGGAACGCCGGCGCGCAGGGCGGCGGCGTCTTCGAGCGTGAGGTCGCGGCGGCGCAGCTCCCCCTCGGGGCGCGGGCCCCCGGGCCCGAACCGGGGCTCGTACTTCTGGAACATCACGAGGGTCGCCCCGAAGCTCTGGAAGTTCCGAACCATGTTGTTGTTGAAGCCGGTCACGATCGAAACCATCGCGATGACCGTGGCGACGCCGACGACGATTCCGAGGATCGTCAGCCCGGCTCGCAGCTTGTGCGCGCGGACGGCGAGGAGCGCGAAACGAACGTTCTCACCGAATCCGCGGCGCAGGGAACCCGCCGCGGTGACCACGCCTATTCGTACCGGAGGGCTTCGATCGGGTCGAGTCGCGAGGCCTTCACCGCGGGATAGAGGCCGAAGAAGATCCCCACGGAGACCGAGACCAGAAGCCCCACGAGGACGGCCCAGGCCGGCGTCTCCGCCGGAAGGGCGTCGAAAGCGCGCTTGACGAGGGCCGGGATGGCGATGCCGGCGACGACTCCGATCGCGCCGCCGATCAGCGAGAGCGTGGTCGCCTCGGTCAGGAACTGCAGCACGATGTCCCGGCGGAAGGCGCCGACGGCCTTGCGGACGCCGATTTCGCGCGTGCGCTCCGTCACCGACACCAGCATGATGTTCATGACGCCAACGCCGCCGATCAGGAGCGAAATGAAGGCGATGAAGATCATCGCGAACGTGATGCCGCGCGTGATGCCCTGAAAGCTCTCGATCATTTTGTCGGGGGTGAAGATCGCGAAATCGTCCGGCTTGTTGAAAGGCACGTGCCGGCGCGTCCGGAGCACCGCCCGCCCCTTCTCCGTGATGAGCGCCACCTGGTCGGGGCGGTAAGGCACCGTCGCGATGTGAATCGTGTCGCCTCCGCTCGTCTTGATGAAGGGAAACTGGTGGTCGAACGCGGTGAAGGGAAGCAGAACGAAGTTGTCGTTCGACCGGCCCATCATCTTGCCCTTGATGTCGAAGACGCCGATGACGACGTAAGGGGTCCCGTTCAGCGTCACGGACTTGTTGAGGGGGTCCTCGCGTGCAAACAACGCCTGCCGCACGTCCTCACCGATGATCATCACGTTCGAGCCGTGCTCGAGGTCGGACTCCGTGACGAAACGGCCGTACCCGACGAAGTGGTTGTTCGCCATCGAATAGTCCGGTGTCGCTCCGAGCACGACGGGCGTCGTCGTCTCGGCATCGCGATAGCGCACGTGGACGTCCGTGTTCCAGAGATACCGCTCGGGCGAGACGGCGCGCATCTCGGGCACCGCGGCCTTCAACGCCAGCGCGTCCTCGTAGGTGAGGTCCTTGCGCCGCTTCTCGTCCTCGCCACGGTGGCCCGGCCCGAACCGGGCCTCGTACTTCTGGAACTGCACGAGCGTCGCGCCGAAGCTCTGGAAATTGCGGACCATGTTGTTGTTGAAGCCGGTCACGATCGAGACCATAGCGATGACGGTCGCGACGCCCACCACGATGCCGAGGACGGTCAGCCCGGCCCGCAGCTTGTGCGTGCGGACCGCGAGCAGGGCGAACCGGACGTTCTCCCCGAACCCGCGGCGGAAGTGGTCGAAGACGGAGGACATTCAGTTTTCAGTTATCAGTTTGGCAGGGGCGACTGAGAGCTGAGAACTGACCACTGAGAACCCCTTCACTCGTACCGCAGCGCCTCGACCGGGGGCAGCTTGCTCGCCTGGGCGGACGGGATCCATCCCGCGAGGAGTCCCGTGATCGTCGCCACGGCGATCCCGATCAGGATGAAGGAGAACTTGACCTGGGCCGGAAAGACCTGGCTGACCGCGAGGGCGATCAGGGAGCCGAGCATCACGCCGATCGCGCCGCCGACGGCGGAGAGCAGGGCGGCTTCGAGCAGGAACTGCCACCGGATGTCCCGGCGCCGGGCGCCGAGCGCGCGGCGGACGCCGATTTCCTTCGTGCGCTCGACGACAGAGACGAACATGATGTTCGCGATCACGATCGCGCCCACAACGAGCGAGATCCCCGAAATCAGGATCATGAGGAGAAACGCGCCGGCGGAGATGTTCTTCCAGAGGGCCAGCAGGATGTCCGCCGTGACGAGCCCGAACGGGTCGTCCTTGTCGAACTTCGTCTTTCGCAGCGACCGGAGGATCGACCGCACCTCGTCTGTTGCCGACGGCACGCCCTCGACGCCATTCTTCGGCTTGATGAAGATGCCGATGTCCGCGGAGGGCGCGATGTGCTTCTTGAAGAGGGTCAGCGGCATGTGGACGACGTTGTCCTGGCTCTGCCCCATCACGTTGCCCTGCTTGGCGAGCGTGCCGATCACCTTCACCGGATAGCCCTGGACCTTCATGATCCGTCCGATCGGGTCGAGGTTGGGAAAGAGTTGGTCCTGCACGTCCCAGCCGATCACCGCGACGGAAGACGCCTGGTCGTATTCGGCCTGGGTGAAGTACCGGCCGGTCGCGATGTCGATATTCATCGCGGTGACCATGTTCGCCGTGTGCCCCTGGACCTGGACGTCGGAGAGCTTGCGGTCGCCGTACTTCACCGGCCGGGTGCGGGCCCCTCGCCCGCCGACCTCGGCGCAGAGCCGGCATTCGTTCCGGACGATCTGCATGTCGGTGAGCGTCAGGTCGCGGCGTTTCTTGGCGATCAGCCACTCTTCGCGGCTCGTGATGATGCCGTACTTGGTGAAGATCACGATGTCGGGGTTCAACCCGATGACCTTGTCCTTCACATAGGCGTTCAACCCCGAGATCACCGAGACCACCCCGACGACCGTGGCGACGCCGATGATGACTCCGAGAAGCGTCAGGAACGCCCGGAGCTTGTGCCGCGTCAGCGCCGACGAGGAGAGCCGGAAGAGCTCGGGGACCCTCACGAGGCCGCAGGTCCCTTGTCGCCGCCCTTCGGCTTCTCGTTGTTGATGATGACCTTGTCGCCCTCTTTGATCTGGCGCAGCACCTTGAAGGGGCCGGTGACGATCTCCTGGCCCGGCGTCACGCCGTTTTTGACCTCGATCATGAGCTCACCGGCGATGCCCGTATCGACCTTCGCAAAATCGAGCTTCCCGTTCTTGACGAGGTACACGCCCTCTTCCGTCGCAGGCCGGCCGCTCGCGGGGGGCGGCGGCGTCTTCGACTTGGGATCCTTTTTGACGGGAACGTCGCGGACGACGAGCGCCTGGATCGGGATCGAAGTCGCGCCGTCCTTGCGGCCCGTTACGATCTCGGCGGTGACGGAGAAGCCGGGCCGTATGTTCGGCGGCGGGTCTTCGATGCGAATCTTGACCTTGAAGTTGATCGCTTCGGAGTTCGCCGTCAGCGAGAGCAGATCGGGGTCGTTCTTCTGGATGGGCGAGGAGCCGACCTCCGTCACCGTTCCCTTGAACGTCTTTCCGGGGTACGCGTCGATCGTCAGGTTCGCCGTCTGGCTGATGTGCACGGCGGGCACCGACGTTTCGTCAACCATCATCACCGCCTCGACCTCGGACATGTCCGAGATGGTCAGCAGCTGAGTTCCGGCGTTGTTCATCGTGCCGATGACCGTGACCTCTCCCTCCTTGATGGGAAGAGCGGTCACAACCCCCGCGATCGGGGCGATGACGGTCGTCTTGGAGAGCGAGTCGCGGCTGGCCGCCAGGTTGGCGCCGGTCTCGCGAAGCCGCTCCTCCACCGCCGAGACGTTGGCCTTCGACGAGTCCCACACCGATTTGGACTTCTGGAACTCCGCTTCGGAGAGGATCTTCGCGTTGAAATTCTGCTTCGCGCGCTCGTAGTCGAACTTCGCCTGCTGCGCGTTTGACCGGGCGCCCTCCAGGTCGTTGCGCATCGCGGCGAGGCTCGCCTCCCGCCCGGCAACGCCGGCCGCGAGCTGCGCCTTGTCGATCTGGAGGAGCAGTTGACTCTTTTTGACCTGGTCGCCTTCCTTGACGGCGAGGTTCACGATCTGGCCCATGACCAGGGCGGAAAGATCGACCTTCCGGCGCGCCTGGATCTTGCCGTTCGCCGTGACCTTCGCCACGAGGTTGACCTTGTCCACCCTGGCGGTCGTGACCTTCGGGACGTTCTTGTCCCGACCGCGGATGGAACCCATCAGCACGATCCCCAGGATGGCCGCCAGCGCGACCCCCAGCAGGATCTTCCATTTCTTCGACATCAGGCGCTCCTCGTACGTGAAAAGAAACTACGGTACTGCTTTTTACGGTGTTGGCAGGGGAAAGTTCTCCCGCCCGGAGCCGGGAGAAGTGGTGCGCCCAGGAGGACTTGAACCCCCAACCTCCTGATCCGTAGTCAGACGCTCTATCCAGTTGAGCTATGGGCGCAGGAACCGCGGAGGCTAACGGAATCGGACCACCTTTTCAAGGCTCCCCGCCGCGTATCCGCCGCAGCCGTCGAAACTTCCGCCGCCGGTCTATTCTTCCCGGATGGATCCGCCGCCTTTCTCCTCCCACGGGTTTACCGCCGACGACGAGACCTTCCAGCGCGAGGCGCTCGCCTTTGCGCGGATCGCCTATGGAGAGAGGGAGGTTCCCGTCGGGGCGGTCGTTGTCGTGGACGGACGGATCACGGGCCGGGGCCGCAACCGCCGGGAGGCTCTCCGCGACCCGACCCACCACGCGGAGATCGAAGCCCTGCGCGAGGCGGGGCAGGCGGCGGGGACGTGGCATCTCGAAGGCGCGACGCTCTATGCGACCCTGGAGCCCTGCCCGATGTGCGCCGGCGCCGCGGTCAATGCGCGGATCGCCCGGATCGTCTTCGGTTGTCCCGACCCCAAGGCGGGCTACTGCGGAACTCTCGGCAACATCCCGGCAGACCCGCGCCTGAACCACCGCTGCCGGGTCGACGGCGGCCTTCTCGCGGTAGAGAGCGCGGAGCTGCTGCAGGTGTTCTTCCGGGCGAGACGGGGGTAGCGAGCAGCTGTCAACTCAAACCGCGGCGGGGATAATGGCGGAGAGGGAGGGGTTCGAACCCTCGAAGCCCTTTCGGGCTTACCGGTTTTCGAGACCGGCCTGATCAACCACTCCAGCACCTCTCCGAGCGGTCGGGGGGAGGAATCCTAGCATCCGAGACGCCGATACCACCACGCTCGCGGACCGGTCGGGGGGACTCTTGTCCGTTCTCCACCCGCCTCCCCCCTGCCGCCTCACGCCTCCCGCCCGTTGGGCTATCGTTGCAACCCCGACCCGCTGAGCCCGTAAGTTACGCAGGGACAAATATGGACACCGCGATCGAGCTGAAGAACGTCTCCAAGTCTTTCGGTAAGTTCCGCGCCGTGGACGGCCTCTCCTTCGCCGTCCCCCGGGGGATCGTCTTTGGCCTGCTCGGCCCGAACGGCGCCGGAAAGACGACGACGATCCGGATGACGATGAACATCACCGCCCCGGACTCGGGCGAGATCAACGTTCTCGGCAAGCCGATGGACCGGGAGACGCAGAACCGGATCGGATATCTGCCCGAGGAGCGCGGCCTGTACCGGAAGATGAAGGTGCTCGACCACCTCTACTTCTTAGCCGCGATCAAGGAAGTGAACCGCGAGACGGCGCGCGCCCGGATCGAGGACTGGCTCGACAAGATGGAGCTGCGCCCGTGGCTCAACAAGAAGGTGGACGAGCTCTCCAAGGGCATGCAGCAGAAGGTGCAGTTCATCGCCACGATCGTGCACGACCCCGAAGTGCTCATCTTAGACGAGGTGTTCTCCGGTCTCGACCCGATCAATACGGCCCTGGTGAAGGACTACCTGACCGCCTTCCGGGCGAAGGGCAAGACGATCGTTTTCTCGACGCATGTCCTCGAGCAGGCCGAGAAACTGTGCGACGAAATCTGCCTGATGGCCAAGTCGAAGAAGATCCTCGAGGGAAACCTGAAGGACTTGAAGCGCACCCACGCGGAGGGTCAGATCCGGATGTCCTTGCGGGCGTCCGCGGCCGAGGTCGCGGCGCTTCCCGGGGTTTCCGCGTCCCATCCCGTCAACGGCGCGTACGTGATTTCGCTCGCGCCTGGAACGGACCGGCAGACATTCCTGCGCACCGCGATCGAGCGGTACGAGGTGAACGCCTTCTCCGACCGCGAGCCCGAGCTCGAAGAAATCTACCTGTCCGCCGTGCAGAAGGCGGGCCTCGCCGAGACGCGAATCATCGAATGAGGAGCGCATGAACTGGAGAAAGATCTTCGCCATCGTCCGGCGCGAGTACACGGAACGGATTCGCACGAAGGCGTTCTGGATCGCGACGCTGATCATTCCGTTTCTCTTCGTGGGCCTCTTCATCGTTCAGATCGCGGTCGCCCGGAAGTCCGGCGGGGAGCGCCGGCTCGCGGTCGTCGACATGACCGGCCACTTCTACGCGCCCCTGGCGTCGGAGCTCACGCACCCCGCGGCGGTCCCGACCTCGGGGAACGGGGAGATGTCGGGCGACGCCGCGGCGCCTCCAAGAAAACAGACCATTCAGTGGGTCGTCGAGCAGCGGCCCGTCGTGGGAGATCTCGAGACGACCAAGGAGACGCTGCGGAAGGAAGTCCTGGTGAAGAAGATCAGCGCGTATCTGGTCCTCGACCCCTCGAGGCTCCGCAAGGACGAGGTGGAGTACTACTCGACCGCCGTTTCGGAGTGGATGACGCAGAACCAGCTCGAGCGCGCGATCAACCACGTGCGGCTGCGCGAAAAGATCGTCGCGCACGGCCTGCCGCCCGAAGTCGGCAACGAGCTCGACAAGCGGGTCGACCTGCGCGCCTTCAAGGTCACCGAATCGGGCACCGCGGAGGAAAAGGGCGCCGGGATCATCGCGGCGATGGTCTTTTTCTTCCTGATGTATTCGACGTTCTTCATGTACGGCTACCAGGTGATGCGAGGCGTCATCGAGGAGAAGAGCAACCGGATCGTCGAGATCGTCATCGCGTCCGTCCGGCCGACCGAGCTCATGCTGGGAAAGATCATCGGGATCGGCCTCGTCGGTCTCACCCAATATTTTGCCTGGTCTCTGATCGCGATGAACCTGTCTCTGCCGGGCATCGCGAGCATGCTCGCGGGAAGCGACATGGCGCCGAAGATCCCGCTGTCAATGCTCGGGTTCTTCATCCTCTTCTTCCTCTGCGGGTATTTCCTCTATGCCAGCATCTACACGGCGATCGCCGCTCCGTTCAACACGGACCAGGAGGCGCAGCAGCTCGCGATGATCCCGATGGCGATGATCGTCTCCGGGATCGCGGTCTACCCGGCGGTGATGAACAACCCTTCGGGAGGGCTCGCGGTCTTCGTCTCGCTGCTGCCCTTCACGGCGCCGCTGATGATGTTCCTCCGGACCGCCCTGGGCCAGGTCCCCGCGTGGCAGATCGTGCTGTCCGTCGCCCTTCTCGCGGCGACGACGGTCGGGCTCGCCTGGTTTGCCGGGCGCGTCTATCGCGTCGGCATCCTCATGTACGGCAAGAAGCCGACGATTCCGGAAATCCTGCGATGGGTCCGTTACTCGCCGGGAAAGGCCGTTCCCGCGCCTGCGGCGCGCGAGGTGTCGTAGGGGAAGGCGAGAGGCGGTGGGCGCTGGGCAATAGGCGGACTCGGAAGAGGCCGCTCTTGTTTTTTCGATTCCCGGTGCGCGATCTAGTTGACCGCGGAGTACCGCAGCCGTCTCGCTCCCGTTGGTCGCTCGGCTCCCGGCCCCCGGTCGGCTCCAGCCTCAGCCGCGCGACGCGCGACGCTGTTCGCCCTTTCGCAGCCGCCTGAGATAGGACACCATCAGAGCGACCAGGGCGGCGTCGGGGGCGCCCCTCTGCTCCTTCGACAGGCGGCGGTGAAATCGCTCCGACCAGTCGGACATCAAGCGGCGAAGGTGATCCGTCGAGACCGGATCGAGGCCGGCGCGGCCGGCGAGCGCGATCAGCTCCTCTCCGGCGGGGGGAAGCGCCTTCGCCCGCCTGCGGGGCGGACGGCGGTCGTCGACGTTCATGCTTTCTTCTCGCGAGTCTGCGCGACGGACGCGGCCGCGGTCGCGTGCAGATTCGCGAGCTCGATCGAGAGGTCGAGCCGCTCCACCAGAATCTCGATTTCCGACGCCGCCTCCATCGACCGGAAGGTGAAGGAGAGCTGGTCGGCGGTGCGGTCGAGCGTGAACCGGTTGAAGGCTTCGGAGTCGGCGCGGACGGCCAGATACGACTCGCGCCAGGGAGCGTCGACGGGTCCGCGCAGCCCGATCGAGATCCGGCCGAACAACGGGCCGAGCGACTCCCGCTTCAGCGTGGAGTGATCGGCCCACACGCCGTAAACGGCGGAGTCAGGAGGCGTCGGCTTGTCCATGCGGCGATGTCGGAAGATTTCAGGTTCAACATTCGAGCCAATACCGGTAGATCTTTGGCATCAGCAGTTTACGAGGTAGGCGTCCTGAACGAGTGACACAAATTGCGACGCCCAGACGGCCGAACCGCCACTGTCCGCGCATCGGGGGGTGGGTGAGGGTGCTCGCCACAAAGACGAGGTGTCCCCGAGGCTGGCCAGCTGGCCGGCGGCAGCGCGGCAGCACCACACCCCGCCGGTCGAAGTATCCGTCACGGACAGGGTGGGAATCGAACCCGTGTCGCGCCGTTGAGGCGCGCCGCGGCAAAGCCGCGCTGCAAAGGATGTCCCAGCGCCGAAGGCGCCTTGAGAGGGCTGTGTCCTAACCGTTAGACGAAGCCAACGGGGGCGGGGAAATTAGCACAACGGTTATTCACCGGCAAGCTGGAGGGAATCGAACCCGTGTCGCGCCGTTGAGGCGCGCCGCGGCAAAGCCGCGCTGCAAAGGATGTCCCGGCGCCGAAGCGCCTTGAGAGGGCTGTGTCCTAACCGTTAGACGAAGGGGCCGAACGGGTCGAGGAAAGTAGCACAGGGTCAGGCAGCCCGGCAATCGTCGCTGCGCCATACTCGGTAGCCCCTACGGGAATCGAACCCGTGTCGCGCCGTTGAGGCGCGC